>JAITCU010000043.1 GCA_031282835.1 Puniceicoccales bacterium | reverse complement strand
CGATAAATAAACCAATCAATGCATCTTCTTGTAACATTGTAAAAAACACGAAGATGCAGCAAGATCTTCACGGCAAGCCAATTAAAAATTCGTTCATGCCGGACTCGATGTTAGAGTTCTCCCCCAGGGAGTGTGCACCTTTTAGGCGAATTTTCACCCTATTTTAGGACAAACAAATCCAACGGACGCAAGGAACCCAACCTAACCAACCGACCATTTTGCATTTAGCAATTCTGTGGTAGACTAGATGTGGGTTTCCCATGGGGGGGCCTAGGAATTCAGAATCATGAAAAATCAATCCATCGAGTACGCTACGACCTACGAACCGATACCCACAACAATGGATGGTACTCGGCCGGTCTCCTTGCTGTCAAGTGCTGACGGTGACGATTTTTTCCAACTCACCCAAAGTTCCCTTCCGAGTGAGTGCATCGTCCGAACCGTGGCCGTGACCGTTGGGATTCCGCCCAGTGCCAATGATACGAACCCGTATTTGGTGAGCGGCGCTTCCCTTAGAGGTGACGTATGAAAACTCTCGGCAAATGGTTCCGATCGAGGGCGTTCTTCGATCTTGTCTGTCGCATGGCCCTCGTCGGAATCACGTTTTCGGGATTCTATTTCACGATTCTGAGCCTACACAATTCCTTTTTACGGGAATGCCAAACAATTGCTTACCGACAAAGCATGGAAATCGGCGCTTTGCACCGACAAATTGCTTCGCTGCGGAGGCGTACGGGTGGGCTTCTTGCCCGCGTGGACGCCTATGAGCATATTTTCCAAGAATATTTACAAAAAACTGCCTCAGGCGCACACCAATGAACACTTCAACTTCAAATGCTAATACCACGGATACATTCGGTGAAGATAGCGACACCGAAATCGCGGTGACTCCAACGGAAGGCACCAATAAAAAAAAGAAAATTCCAGACATATCCCATAGCGATCTGGCTGAGGCTTCAATTGGCCAAATGCTGAACAGTCTATTGGAAAAAGTTTTTTCCACACAGGATTTGTCTGAGCTCAATACTATTGCTACCATTTTGCAAAGATTAATAGCCACAAGACAGCAGGTATTTAGCCTGCGCGGCCAATTACAGGAGGGTGCCGGGACCGATTCTTCCCGGGGCGATGGGCTGGATACGCACACCGTGCGCGAACTGGAAAGGCAATTGAAACTACTATGAAACCAGAAGACATGCCATTTTTCCTTCCATACCAGCGCAAGTGGATCCTGGACGGTTCCAGGCTAAAAATTATGGAGAAATCCCGGCAGGTGGGCATGTCCTGGTCGACGGCCTATCGCCTCGTACGTCAACATATTAGCACAAACTACGGCCGGGATAGTTGGGTGGCATCGCGGGACGAAATGCAGGCCAAGCTATTTTTAGCGGACTGCTGCGCATTTGCCACCCTGTTCGACGACGCTGCCGCGAAAATGCAGCGGCTGCCATCTCGGACACGTGCGTCGGCCATGGCCATCAGTTTTGCCAACAACACGGCGGTGCATTCCATTTCATCGAATCCGGACGCCCAGGCGGGAAAGCGGGGAAATCGAATTCTTGACGAATTTGCCCTCCACAGCGATCCGAAGCTGCTTTACGCCATTGCGCTACCTGGAATTACCTGGGGAGGGCAGTTGGAAATTCTTTCCACGCATCGGGGTTCATTTAATTTTTTCAACGAGCTCGTCCAAGAGGCGCGCTACGAAGGAAATCCCAAAAAGTTTTCCCTTCACCGGGTGACGTTGCAGGACGCCCTGGATCAGGGATTTTTGGAAAAACTAAAAACCAAATTGCCGCCGAATGACCCGCGCCGGTTCATGGACGCGGCACAGTATTTTGATTTCATCCGTACCACGTGTCCCGACGAGGCCACCTTTCAACAGGAATACATGTGCCAACCGCTGGATGATCGCGCGGCATTTTTGTCCTCGGAAATGATCAGTTCCTGTGAGTATCCCACCGGAGTTCGGTGGAAAATTGACTTACCCTATCGGGCGCGGGACGGAGTTCCATCCCGTGGGGGTTACTACCTGGGCGTGGATTTGGGCCGGGAGCACGATTTGACCGTTTTCTGGCTTGTGGAGCTGGTGGGCGATGTCCTGCACACACGGCTGGTGGAATGCCTCCACAAGCAAACATTTGTTACCCAGGAAGGTGTTTTACAGGATTTGTTGCGCATTCCCCACCTGCGGCGGGTGTGCATCGACCAAACAGGCATGGGCCGGCAGTTTACCGAGCGGGCGATCTCACGATTCGGCCCCGGTCGGGTGGAGGGCGTGACGTTCACGGCAGAAGTCAAGGAATCCCTGGCCTACCTGCTGCGCACCTTCTTTGAGCGGCGCGGGGTGCGGGTCCCAAACGATGAGCGCATCCGTGCGGATCTACACTCCATTCGCCGCGAAGTAACCCTCGCCGGGAATCTGCGGTTTTCCGCGGACCGGGGGAGAAACGGACATGCCGACCGATTTTGGGCGCTGGCCCTCGCCGTTCATGCTTTCCACAGTGGTGGAGCCCGCCGGCCCAGGGGAGGTGGCGGGGCATTTCAGGTAATTCAACGGCCCCAACGGCCACCTTTTTTTCTCTAAGTGTTCCACACCATTTTTCCGTCACCGATTTTTACGCATAACCCATGAAAACGAAGTCAGACATACAAACATTGTGCCCGGAACGTAGCCCTCGGCAGGGTTTTAACCCAATCCGGGCCCTCACCGCGGAGTCGCTCACCCAACAGTTGGATGCTTTCCACCGGGGGGAGCTGTGGCCGGCGGCGCTGCTCTGGGACGCCATTGAACGGAGGGATGACGTGCTGAAGGGTGTGGCGGCCAAACGCAAAAAGGCCGTGGGACGCTTGCCCTGGACCGTCCTGACAACGGACGATTCCGAAGAAGCGCGACAGCAGCAGGAGGCGCTGCGATTTTTTTACAACAACCTTCGTTGCACGGGTGCCATTGACCGCAATGAGCGGGGATCCTTCGCCCTACTGGTGAAACAGATGATGGACGCCGTGGGAAAGAAGTACGCGGTTCATGAAATCATTTATCAAGTCCATGACCGCTGTTTTACCGATGGTTGCACGCGGGCACTTCTCTCCGCTGAATTCCGTTTTGTTCCCCTGTGGTACTTTGAAAATTACACGGGATTGTTGCGCTTTCTGCCCACCGACACGACGCGGGATGGGATCCCATTAGAGGAAGGTGCCTGGCTAGTAACCGTGGGTGACGGCCTCATGGAGGCCTGTTCCATCGCCTACTTGTTCAAGCATTTGCCCCTCCGCGACTGGTTGGTTTACTGCGACCGCAATGGCATGCCCGGCGTTAAGGGTGTAACCGACGCCGCTCCCGGAACACCCCAGTGGGAAATGGCCAAGCAAGCGGTGGAGGCCTTCGGGGCGGAATTCAATGCACTCATGTCCACGGGAAGCGATCTACAGGCCATTGACCTCGCTTCCCGGGGGGTGCTTCCCTACCCGGCTCTGGTGGACCGCATGGACCGGGCAATGGCGGCGCTTTGGTGCGGATCCGATCTATCCACCCTATCGCGGGGTAACGGCGTTGGCGCGTCCATGCAGGCCGGTGGGCAGGATCTTTTGGCCCAGGACGATGCGGCGATGATTTCCGAAGTCCTTAACGAGCAGGTGGACCGCTACGTGCTCAACTACCTTTTTGGCGATGCGCCCGTGAAGGCCTATTTATCCCTGCAATCGACGCAGAACGATAGGGTTTTACGGGATTTGGAGTTGTACGAGCGGCTTATGAAGTTGGGTGTGCAAATTCCGGTAAATGACTTGTGCGAACACTTCGGTGTGCGCGTTTCACCGAAATCATGAATGACAATGAAAGGAATACAATGAGTGCGAAAGAAATAACCTGCGAAACGATGATCTTGTCGGGCGCAAACAGCGTAAAGGGAGATGATTGTGGTGGATGGATCAGGCTGGCGGACTATGGCGAATATTCGCACCGGCTTGGCATGCAAATCGTGGACGCCTCCGCGTGCCGGCAAATGGCCCGTCGGTTTTCGTCGCTCCGCCAGCGGCTCGCGCGCCGATTTCGCGGCGTTCCCATCTACATCGGCCATCCGGACGACCCGGCCTTTCGCGGACAGGTTGGCCACGATGACACCCGCGCCTACGGTTGGGTGAAGTTCATCGAGGCGCGTGATAATGGCCTCTGGGTTTGTCCCAAATGGTCTCAGGCTGGCGCGGAACTCCTCGAAAATGCCTATTACAAATTCCTCTCCCCCCGGTGGGAGATGGCACCGCTGGGCAACGGGCGTTTTACACCCAAGCAGTTGCTCTCCATCGGGCTTACCAATACGCCCAACATGGATGTGGAAGCCATCGCCAATCAAGATGGCGCATGTGAGGAAACGGCGGAAGGCACACCCGAATGGGACATTTCAGCAGCGGCGGAGATTCCCGCGGATGAGGTACAACGGGAGACGAAGCCCCTGCCCATCAGTGTGGATGTGCCAGCAATGGGACTATTGCGCGTGCCAGAGCAGGGCGGACCCGTCGTCGCCAACTCTGCCCGGCTGTCGGGGGATATTATTTTTCGGCAAAGCATCACCCAATCCCTGGATCAGCGATGCCGTCTTTCGAATGAAATGAAAAAACACCGCGTGTTGACGCTCGTGCGCGAGCGCATGGAACGGGAATGCGAATCCTTTGCCACCGCCTGGTGCAACGTGAAGCGGACCCATCCCTTTTGGTTCGAAGGTTAACTTTCCCCCAAACGGGGAATCAACTTATTAAGGAGTATGAATATGAAAAAAGAAAAAGAAATTATTTTTGCGAATGTGGCCGAGGGTACCCACGAGGGGAACATTACCTTTCTTGCAGCCGCGCCCATCGAAACGGCACACGTGCTCGTGGCCCTGCAAGGAAATGCGGTACACCCGACGGCGGCTGGGGAATTGCCCATTGGGGTGGTGACCGACGAAGCGGATGCGGCGGAGGATCCCGTCAACGTGCAGCTACTTGGTGGCGGAGCCACAGCGCTGATTGGCGCGGCGGATCCCATCAGTGCGGGAACCTTCGTGGTGGGGACGGCGAACGGGAAAATCATTCCCCTGCCATCCGCACCTGGGACCTATCGGGTCGTGGGCATCGCACTTAGTTCGGCAACGATGGCGGGGGAGGTTGTGGAAGTGCTCACAGGACTTCCCTACAACATTGTCATCACGAGCAATTCCACACTCTGAGCGGACAGTAACAACATGGGCCAAACCCACTAGAGTATTACCTATTTAGAATTAAAATGTTATGAGAGAATTAATTGAAATTTTACCATCGGACGGGGAAAACAACGAAAAAGGCGTGGTATGCGCGGCCAACGAATCCCGATTTACCAGCGCCAATTACTCGGAGCCGCTCACAGCCTTTACCGTCGGCTGGAAGGATCCGGAAAACATTGAGGACCTGCTCAATTTCATTGCGCCGGTGATCCACGTGGGCAAGCGCTTCGAATTCAAAAAATCGGACAATGAGCAGGCATTTCTGTCGGAAAGTGACGATGTGCGGGCCATCGGTTCCGCATTCAAAACCGTAGATTTCACGGGCACATCGGTGATGGCGAAAACGTTCAACAAGGGGCTCACCATCCGCGTGGACCACGACGACGTTGCTGGCGACGATTGGCGGGAGCGCTATGTGCAATTACTCTTGCGGCGGCTCTACCGCAACGAATTGCGCCGGGCCGTTACCGCGATCAATTCCTCGACCGTACCCATTCCAAAGGTCTGGGGCGGGACAGATGGATCCCATAATCCGGACTCGGACATTCGCGCGGAGCTGTCCAGTGCGGCGGATATCACCGGGATCCGCCCGAATCGAATCATTTTCGGTGAGGGCGTATGGGATTTGCGCTCCGATGTTTACGACACACAATCCACGGCGGCGGCCCAGCGGGCGGCGACGCTTTCCATGGGCGACCTGGCCCACAAGCTGTTCGTCGATGAGATTCGCGTTTTCGGCGCCCGCTACCAGAATACCTCCACCACCAAGGAGCAAATTGTTGGGAATGACGTGTATCTTTTTTACACGCAGAACGATATCGTCAAAGACGAGCCGGCGAACATCAAGCGTTTCGTAACGCCCATCGATGGTAGTAATTTCCGCGTCTATGTGGAAGAGCACTCCAAGTTTACCGATCTCACCGTGGAACATTATAGCAATATCATTGTTACCTCGGTGGGCGGTATCAAATGGCTCTCCGTCAGCGCCGGTTCCAATGAGTAAAATTGTTCACTTCATGGCAAATAACCGAATTTTAAATATGAGAGTAAATGATTGGATATTATTAATGCCAAGTCACCTGGAGACTTATCTGATGGCGCGGCAGATTCGCCTATTGCGAGTGGCGGTGTTGGGTGCGGAGGAAAAAGACCCACTGCCCCAGCTAATCGCCGATGTGATCCGTCGGGTCCGGCAGGCCATCGGGAGCAATGTAAAAAATCGACTGAGCGATGACCCACGTTTGATCCCCGTCGAACTACAGCCAACCGCCTGTGCATTGGCCTTGGAAGCGCTCCAGAGCAGAATTCCTCCGTTGCGACTATCCCAGGAGCAGCAGAAGGCGGCGGATGTGGCTCGGGAACAGCTGCGCGCCATTGCCCAGGGAGAAATCCGAGTAAGCCGCCCCCGTTATCCGGCAGAAGAGGGTGAATATGGCAATTCTGCAGCCATGGTGTGCCTCCACGCACGCCGCCGGCAAATAACGGCGCAGGCCCTTTCTGGACTATGAAATGGAGGCACTTATGATTATCAGCCGTTTAGAACTGCTTCAAGAAGCTGTTTTTGAGATATTACGCGACCGCCGGGAATTATCTGGAAAGAGCGTATTTCTTTACCGCCCCGGGGACATGCGGGGCATATTGGATATCAATACCCATAAACAAACAAACCTGTGTGTCATCGTTCTTCCGCCCATGCCCGCGGAATTTCGCCCCAATTGGCCGGTGCCCTGCGATGCGACCGTAACCGTGCGCATTCTCGTGGCGGAAAACGCATTTACCGATGCGTCTACCGGTGGCGCCCTGGGCGTCGCCGAATTCATCCATTCCCTGCTCACCGGCCGGCGAATTCAGTGCGGCCCAATGCACGGCGCGCTGATGCCCAAGCTTAAGGAGCCGTGGAAGATAAATGAGAGTTTCACCACGGACATGCAATTGGAAATTTTACTCACATTTGAATTCGAAATGCCGTTCCCATGGAACGACGGAAAGGAGAAATAATTTATGAAATTTTTCATCGGTAATTATTGCCTGGCTGGCGGACAAGACGCTGATGAGGAACCGTTTGACCTCGTTTTGGAAACGGCCGGAATCATCCAAATCGCCATGTCCCTCAGGGCAGCGGTGGCGAAACCCATCGACCGCAGAAATCGAACCACGAATCTGCAGTTTTCGCTCCGGCGGAAGCATGTGTCCGTGGAACAGAGTTCGGAATTCCTTCTCACCCATGCGGCCACTCTCACCGGTGTAACGGGAAATTTCCGCATCGTCGGCGAAGGAGATTTGCCCCCATCCTACATCCTCGGGGATAGTACCATTCGCCGCATCCGTGGTGCACAGGAGGGCATTGCGACGGTACATCACTACGAAATTATCGGCGGCGCGCTCGTTGCCATTCCCCAGGAGGACCAGTAACCATGGCCTCAATCGCAACCATTCGCATTGCCTGCGATGTCAGCAATTTCGACGCCCCGCGGGACGTGCACACCGGACGTACACCTATCTTCTGGAAGGGCAACGATTTGCAGTTTCAACTGGCTGTTTTTGATCGGAGAGTACTTCAGCCGTTGGGTAACATTACACGCATTATTTTGGACATCAAGCCGATGGGGCCAGAAGACACGGCTCCAGACGTTTCCGTCCTGCCCCTCATGCGCGGGGAGGCGGCCGCGGCAAGTTTCGACGACTCCGTCACCGAAGAAACCTGGGAAAACGGAACTCAACAGCAGGCAGTTATCACCTTCACCGCCGACGAATCCGCCATCGCCGCCCGGGATGCCTGGTTGGTTATTTGGGCGGAAACCGTTGATAATCCCGAAAAGATTATAACCCTTTGTGCCGGGAGGATTTCGGTCCGGGAGTCCTCCGGCGGCGTCGACCTCGCACCACCGGAACCGGAGGATCGCTTTTACAATCGACACCAATGCGATGCGCTTTTTGCAAGGCGCAGTCAAAATTTGTCAGATTTGTCGAATGAGGCCGAAGCGCGCGACCATTTGCAGCTGGGACCGGCCGCGCTTTACGGTGTTCTTAATGAAGACGATATGGCATCAGCCTCCACAACGCATGTTCCAACCCAGTGGAGCGTAAAAACCTACGTGGAAAATTCCATTGCCGCCATTCCCGCCGGCGGCAGTGTGCCCAATCACTTGAGCAATGGGGCGTTTTGGTTGAATACCAACGGGCTCTCGGGGACCTTTGCGAGTTTTACCATGGTCCCACTTTGCGATGGCTGGGTTGGCTACCAGCAAATCGCCGACGCCGCCCATCCGCTAACGTGTATCGCCGAAATGGCAGACGGCGCGTTGCAGTTGAACTGCATGCACATCTCCCGGACCGCGGGAAACATTTCCACCCAGGAAATACGCATTTTTCGGCCATTTACGCCACTCGAGACCTTTTCCCTGCGCGGGAAACAGGTGACGTTTTCCGTGGATCTTCTGGCCGGAACTGGATTTCCGAACACCGCCACAAATGGCATTAATTTTTCTGTCACGGGAACCACAAATATTTCCAATCTTACCAAGATAGACAGCAGCGGGGCTTTCACCGCTGAGAGCTCGATAATTCGTGCCAATGAAAGCGTTTACGCCATCCCAACGAACGCCTACGAGCGCTACTCATTTACCTTCCAAGTCCCAGCGGATGTGGTCCAAATTTGCCTGCGATTCACGCACACGCCCTTGGGCGCAGGCTCGGACGTTCCCGCGGGTTACGACTTCTACATCCGACGGCCAGCCCTCGGTGCGGGAAACTCCGAGCAGCCATTTCCCATCAAAACGCTCGCGGAGGACCAACAGGCCCTTTGCGACCGATACCAGCGTGTTTTGGCAATATTTCGAGGGGCGGTCACCCAGGGACAAACGATTGTCCGAGATGTTCTTTTCCCCCATCAATTCATGGCATCCCCCGTTTGCACCTACGCGGCCAACGAATCCCCTCCAACGGCATTTTCCACACAGACCCCAAAATCGGACATTTCGTCGTTGACCACCTATGGCGCCCTGCTCACGCGCACCGCCATCGCTGATTCCACTTCGGCACTTTTCCGCGTGTTTTACGGATTCACAGTCCCCCTCTGGTAAGGAATTTTTATGGATACAACTATTTCTCTTCCATCGAATCAACTGGAGTTGTTGGCAGAACTCATGCGGCGCTTGTCAGAATTGGAAACCAAAGTTGATGAGCTTGAGTTGCAAATTCAATCCCTGCGCAGTGAGGCATGACCATGGAATGGACTTTAACCTACAATGGCGTGACACAAACGTTTGCCCAATGGGGTATTGGAGACGCCCGCCGCCAGCGGATCAACCAGGGGCGGGACGTGCTAACCTTCCGCCACGTTTCTCCCCGAGCACTCACCGACGGGCCCATTTTCGCTCCCCTTGCGCCGATCCGGGTGTACTGCGATGAAGCACAATGGTTTTTGGGGGTGGTGACCGAAATTCCATCCCATGGCGATGGTTCCGATGAGTCCAAATATTACAAGGTGAGCGGACCCTGGTGGTATCTGGAAACAACCATTTACCAGCAGCCATGGGCCATCGCTGCTGATCCCGATGATCCCGACTCGCCTCTGACCACCGCATACAAGAGCCATGTCATCTTGGGCCAATCGGCGGATGGCGAAATGCTTAGCATTGGTACCCAATTAATAGACATTGTTACTTATGCCATGACCTGCGGGATTCCCATTGCCTTGGCCGATATCAATTTATCTCAAACAATGCCCTTTGACGAGTGCAAGGATTTGAGTTGCGCCGAGGCTATTCAACGCATCCTGCGATGGATTCCCGACGCGGTAACTCGGTTTGATTACGTCACGCCCTGGCCAACCCTGCACATCGCGCGTCGCCAAGAAACACCCTCATTCACATGTGCGGTGGATTCTACGCTTCACTCCCTTTCCATCTCACCGCGCTATGATCTTTTACTTCAGGGTGTTGCCATAAAATACGAACGGGTGCATTCCACCAACGGCCGCACCTGGAGAACCCTCGAAATCGACCGCTATCCGGCAAACATTTCCGAGCAACAACCACGAGTCCTCATCCTCACCGTGGAACTCGCCGGCACCCAAGGCCAGTATATCTCCCAAACGATTAAGGCCGAAACGATTGATCCCGCGAGTGTTCTCTGGTGGCAAGATCATTTGCCTGCCCTGGCTTCACTGGATCCGAGCGACATCACCATCCTTTCCTACGGCCGGGATTCCACATTGCCCCGGGAATTGCGCGACGGCGGCATTGCCAACTGGATGGATGTCTCCGTGGAAACGGATATCGTCCGCGCCACCCTGGCTTACGAGGACGGCGCGATGGGCGTGGCCCAGCAAGAGGTGGCTGTAAAAATCAAAGCCACCGACGCCATCAGCCAGACCTACGCGCGACTTTCCAGCTTCGCCGGTGCCGAGGAAACTCCAACGGGTTTGGCGCGGGCAATTTACGAGAGCTTCAGCGAGTTAACCTTTGAGGGAACGCTGCAAATTTTGGGCGAAGAAATTGCACTCGCTCCCGTGGGCGCAAGGCTAAATCTCACCGATGGAGATACTTCCTGGGAAACCATGGATGCACAAATTCAAGAGTGCACCGAGCATCTGGACAGTGGCACCGTGCGTTTGCGCTTTGGTCCACCAAAGCACTTGGGCCTGAAGGATCTGATTCAGCTCAGCCGCGTCAACCGGCGGCGGGAAGCCCCCCGATCCATGTACATTCGCACCAAAGGGGAGGGTTCCGATGAGCACATTGACCAAGCCCAGGAAATGCCCAGGGAAAACACACACACGGGGCCAACAACCTACAGTCACCTGCTCCTCGCCGATGGAACCGACGACACGCGGCAAATCGCTTTGGATACACGCCAAATCGGAGTCACCGGGCTGATCCTGCAGCCGCGCGAGGAAGATGTCTGCGAAAACGGAATTTTAAAGAAACGCCTTACCCTGGCGTCCCAACCCTACACGCCCAACGGAGATGAAACCCAAACGCCATGAATGCCACCCCCTTCATTGTTGCCGTCAATCCATCCGGATTGCCACACCCCATCCCCACACAACCGGCCACGGGCGACGAGCTCCTCACGGACATGAGTCCCCAGGAAATCGCCACCGTTTTCTGGATGCTCCAATCCCTGTCCCTGAGCTATTCCTACACCGTCAATGGATTGGGCACCTATGCCAACGGTTACACCATCACCTGCGGAGCCCAACCGGTGGAGCGACTCGCAAATTATCCAGTATTTGCCTACGAATCCTTGGATGAGACCACCTCCATGGGCACTTTTTTCCAGCTCAACCCAGCGCAGGTCTTCCAGGGCACGAGCACCTATGCCCTTAACCTTGTGTTCCAAGAAGGCACTTATCCAAACGGCGAAATCCTCCTCGCCGTTAACATTCCCGCTGGTCACACCGTTCTTGACACATCTTCCCTGGTTCTCTTTGCGCGGACCATTCCACTCTACCTGTCCACGTCCTACACCGGCTTGACCGGTTCCATTAATTCCTTCGCCATCGGAGAAACCTACTGGCAAATTCAGGGAAAAGTTCAAGAAGCTGCCTCCATACAAAATAAGTAGATTCCAACTTTACTCTTTACATACTTCCCCTGCAGCATAGAATTCATACAGTAATAGAATGATCAGCTCAGTTTCCCAGGAATATCCGTACCTCGCGGCCGTTGTTCGGAAGGCAGCCGCGTCGTCTGACAAATCGCCCCTGGCGGCGGTTGCAACCGCACCGGTCAATGTTTACAATGTCATCAAAAAACTATCTTGGTTCGGATTTTTTACGCATTTGAAAATTTTAGTCGAGGTAGGAGTTTACCGGAACTCGGTTTGTGCCTTTTTTATCGAAATTTTTTCCTGGTACGGAAGCCGGAGGGTGGACGTCTACGCACGGATTCTGGGGCATGCTGGGTTTCAGGTCGACACTACCCCGCCCGCCGGAGTGAAAATTTCAAAACCCGCAGGCAAACAACCACCAAGAATAGTAGATCTGCTTGTCAGAATTGATCAAAAAATGTCCGCACCGCAAAAGGACTCGCCAGAAACGCCCGTTCCCGGACCGCCACAATCCCTGGAAGAACCGCCCACGGATGCCTCTCCGTCGCCGGAAAAACCTCCAGCGAAAGGACCGCCACCGGAGGAAGAACTGCAAGCTGGAGATCCGCCAGTGAAAGCGTTATCCGCGGATAAGCCGTCTTCCGAAATCGCGGAGAGCGAACCGCCCTTAGACGCAGGAAACGAACCGAAAACCGACCAACCCCAGCTTTCGAACCCTGTAGTTTCTTCGCAGGTCCAAGAGGTCGCTTTCGTCAGCCCTTTCGCCATTGAACGAGCAACCCCCGTCGGCATTCCAAATGTTGGTAGCAATTGCTACGTGGCGTCCATGCTGCAATTGATGTTCCAAAATAGGCAACTTTGTGACGCGGTTGCCGAGTTGTGCACAAAAGTCCCCCGTGAGAGTAATTACCAAAAACTTCTACACAGTCTAAATGACATACTTTTGCACCTGCAAAATGGCGAAGGCCCTTGCCCGAAAGCGCTAATTCAAAATTTTCTGCAAATCGGAAAGGACATTGGCTACATAAAAGCTGATGGACAAGACGACTCAACCGTCCTGCGAATGAGTGTTTTGTCGGCGCTGGAGGAACTATTCACCGGGGAGCAGCCTCCGGAAATTTTGGCGCTGAAGGATAAACTTTTATGCACATTTTACGAAAGCAGAAGCGTTGAATCGCTGGAGCCGGATGGGCGCCCGGGGAGGGTGTATGCAAACATATCTCAAGAGGTGAAAAATGAAATCATAGTTAGTCCGAATATGGGAAGCCTGGAAGCTGGGCTCGAACAGCATTACGGCTTCGAAGAATTGATCGGAGACAACCGATACGAATACGAAGGAGGGTATGTTGACGCACGTGTGGGCACCGAAATTTGGGGCCAACCGCCTGCTACGCTCACCGTTAAGATCGGGCGAGTGTCCTCCAATACGCGGGGTGTTCAGAAAAACACAGCCCGCTGCACTTTCCCAGAAATCATTGATCTGGGCAAGTTCATGACAAGCCCTAAAGAGGAATCTAGGAGATACAGATTAAACGCCGTCATCGCCCACGGTGGTAGTTCTGCCGGCGGCCATTATATATCGTTTGTGAAACGCGGCGACCAATGGTTCCGGTGTGATGATGGTTCCGTCAGCAGGGCCTCTTGGTCCGACATCAAAAAACTATTCGGCGGGAAACCCGGCGGTTTTGACGCAACTTTCCTATCCTACGCACGATAAGATCCAAAATCCAGTTAGGTCTGCCAAAGATCTAACGCAGCCGCCCCGAGTGGCCTTGCGGTTTTCTGCCATGGCCCGCCGCGAATTTCACAAAAATTCGCCAAAACCGTAAATTAATTGACAAATGTATATTCCCCAACAATATGGTCCCAGAATCAGGATTCTTAAAAAAGGAAATTCGATATGAAAAGTGCCACAACATTCACGCCAGATATTTTTGATAACGATCAGGGAACACAAACGTTCCCGGCCCCGGGGCTGACATCTGGCTTCAAACTGGAACTCCCAATTTTATGGGAATTTCCTGCGTTTTTAGGACGGGCCAGCCCGCTGCCAGCCGCGAAAACCATCAAAGAATATCATCAACAAATAAAAAACTTAACTAAATCGTCCGATCGGAGAACCTATGAAAACAAATAAAAAACTAATAACAAATTATCATTCTGCAAATTGGCCCCTGGCAATAGCGACATTCAACTTCCTAATCCGTGCTGACCATGAATCTTTTGCGAGCTTAATCGCAGCAATGAATTTGAGAGCAGCCCACCCGAAAAGCCATGGTTATTTTTCGCGCTCTGGCAGAGTACAAAGTTTAACGAAGTTTCTCTACCGGCGTGAATTTAATTTTAGTCTTTGCTTAATTTATTTAATCATTTATCGTAGATGTAATGCTCTCGCCTGTTGCACAAAATTATTCCCGACTTACGGTCTTAGTCAAAGACACAGCCGCAGTAAAAGGAGAATCACCGCCGCACACCACCGCAATCCAGTCGGTTAATGTTCATAATGTTGTCAAAAAACTATCTGGGGTTGGATTATTTATGCACCTATTAATTTTGAGAGAAGCGGGCGTTTGTACGAATTTGTTTTCCGCCTTTTGGCACGAAGTTTTTTGCCGGGACGGAAGTCGGCGGCCAGACATCTACGCGCAGCTGCTAAAACATGCCGGATTCCAAGTTGACACCACTACACCCGGCGAATTGGCAAGAGTAAAACTGGAGCGCACACCGCCGCGGAGGATAAGAAATCTGCTTGCGAAAATTGATCAAAAAATGTCGGCAGCACGGCAAAACCCAGTAGCAACCCCCGTCGATCCGCCCAATCCTGAGGCATCCCAACCGCTGGAAGCGTCCCTAAGATCAACCTTAGACGCTTCTTGGGGCGAGGCGCCTCAGGCAACGGACCCAGAGCTCGCACCGCCAACACAGGTCCTCTCCGAAGCGGATACAGGTCTAATGCCTCCGGTGGAGCCAGAATCCACCACGGATCAAGGACAAACACTCTTGCTGGAGTCTGAATTCACGCCAATTGCCCCCGAGCCCGTGATGACCGATGCAACGTCCAAACCTGTAGCGATTGATCCAGCGCAGGATGAAATGAAGTTTGCCGGCATCACTTCGCTGACCTGCAATGGGCCTTACGATGAAACCAAGGGGTATATTATTTGGCTCTCGACTAGCATCTCTTTCTTGTGTGAAATATTTTTCGAACCAGCGGGACCAAATCTTCCGAACGATGATTGTACCGAAACTCACACTCCTTTAAAAAAAGTAAAAAAT
>JAITCU010000028.1 GCA_031282835.1 Puniceicoccales bacterium | reverse complement strand
GATAAATAAACCAATCAATGCATCTTCTTGTAACATTGTAAAAAACACGAAGATGCAGCAAGATCTTCACGGCAAGCCAATTAAAAATTCGTTCATGCCGGACTCGATGTTAGAGTTCAAGTACCAGATACACACGCCTCTAACACATCATCTTCATGCAAAAATATCGGATACATAGATACATTCAACCATCCCAGCAAATCACTCAACGCTTTAAACCCCTCAGGCGTAACCGCAATCACACTCCGGTAAGTCATGACTATGGACCTGTCGGTATAAAACCTCCTACGTGTTGTCACGCCCGTCAGCAATACGGGACGCTCTTTTGCGGCCTCGCGCGCAGCATCCAAAACCCTATTCGTTCCAGTCAAAACCAAAAATGGTCTCCACGGGGTAATCGTACACGCCATGCTGGGATGCTATGATTTGTTTCCGGCGCATTGGAAGGAGAAAACTCCCACGAACAAAAAAATAGCAGAATTGAATATGTTTAAATATCATATTTGTGCTAAATTTTCCCAGCAAATGCCCGTCTCAGCCGTGTACACATGGCATTGATGGGTAGCCAAGCAGAGTTGTTAGAAAAGTATTCGCGGGCAATTGCCGATGCGTGGGGGCCGCCACCTATAAGCGTCTCGACCGTGGAGCATGTGGCCCAAGGCCAATTGGGAGCGATTATTTTTTATGACGCTGGCGGTGTGCCATGCGGTCCCGACGTGAAACTGAATGGCGATGATTTTACCCGGTCGCTGGCGGAGGCCGCACAGAAGGCCGTTGTGGTATCATTTGGCACAAGCGCTTCGGGTACGGCGCTGCTGTACATGGTCAGGGATGTGTCCCACGTACGGTTGGCAGAGAGGCTTGCGCGGAAGGACATAGGGGAACACGAATCATATTTCCAGTGTCTCATTGGGCCGGAAATGAGGTTCATAACCTACAGGCTTCCCGTTCCGCCGGAGCCGTGGGAACAAAGGATTTTCACGAAATTTGCCGATGGTGGGTTTGGCACGGCCATCATGGCATTCGGTGGGGTTTTGACATTTTTGATAACCACCATGGTCGCTGGGACGCCAGTCGACTGGGTTGGGCTCTGGATCTCGCTACTGCTGCTCGTGCTGGGCCTTGCCGTCGGGTGCGTTGGGCAAATTTTTCACCGTTGGAAAGCCGTAGGGGCATGATTGCAACCTTGCCACCAATTTCCACCCGGGTTACAAAGTCCGCCCACAAATTCCGGTGCATTTGGAGTAACTCAGGTTGTATTTGCGGCAACCCGCCCGGAATTTACTCCGCTATCCTAAGAAATTCGCCAAAACACAAAAGTGGTTGACAATCAACTGTTTTTCTGCAATCTGGCCTGCCAGAGTTCGAACTCAGAAAAGAAAAGGAACAGTATGAAAGAAATTATAATTACAGCCGCACGCATACCAGATGCTTTCCAAGGCGCCTTGAAATCGCACTTCAACAACGTCCCCCGGTCCACCATTGGCCGCAAGGGCCACCTAAAATATTCCATTGAATTAATGCACACAACGGGAGAATCCATGGAAACCTAACAAGGAAACTGACGGCGGATTAAAAAATTAAACCCGGCGTCCAAATGGCGGAGGAAAAATGAAAAAAGCAGTTAATTTACCCGAGACGAAGTTCCCGCTGCGCGCGGCTGCAGCGACCCGTGAACCCGCACGCATCCGCCATTGGCAAGAAATTGACCTCTATGGCCAAATTCAAAAATTACACACAAATGATCCGCTCTTTATTCTGCACGATGGACCTCCGTTTACGAACGGCGACGTACACATCGGCACCGCGCTCAATAAGGCGCTCAAGGACATCATCATCCGCTACAAGACCATGCGCGGGTTTCGCGCACCGTACGTGCCCGGGTGGGATTGCCACGGCTTGCCCATTGAACACAAAGTTGTCCGGCAGATGCACGGGGGAAAGGAAACGTTGACCATTCCCCAACTGCGCCGGCGATGTGCGGAATTCTCCCGGGAATACAGCGGGAAACAACGTAAACAATTCGAGCGCCTGGGATTGCTCGCCGACTGGGCCCACGAGTATCGCACCATGGACCCCGCCTACGAAGCGTCGGTCATGGAATTTTTTGCCCGCTGTGTGGACCAAAACCTCGTCTACCGCAGCAAACGCCCGGTTTATTGGTCCATTCCCTGCCGCACGGCGCTGGCGGAGGCGGAGGTGGAATATAAGGAAATCAGCAATTTATCCATCTGGGTAAAATTTGCCCTGGCCGATGGGGCCCGTGAAAAACTGGGGCTCCAATTGCCCGCATTCCTCGTCATCTGGACAACTACGCCGTGGACGTTGCCATCGAACCTCGCCGTCGCCGTCAATGGGGAATTTTCCTACGTTGGGCTTCGCCATGGAGATGAAATTTACATCGTTGAAACCACCTCGGCGCAGCGATTTATGGCCGATTGCCACCTCGATGGGAGCGTTCCCGTGGCACAGTTTTCCGGGGCCCAATTAGCCGGAATTGGCGTGCGACATCCGTTCATCGACCGCATGGGCAAAGTACTTGCCGGAGAATTTGTAACCAATGATACGGGAACAGGTTGTGTCCATATCGCCCCGGGCCACGGCATGGAGGACTACATCCTGGGTACGAAAAACGGATTGGAAGCCTACAGCCCCATCGGAGACGACGGGCGTTACGTGGCAGACGGGCGCATCCCCGATGAACTGGTTGGCATTTCCGTGCTTAATGCGGACGGAAAATGCGCCGCGGATGATGCGGTCATTGGAATACTCCAGCGGCGATCGGCCCTACTCCACGTGCAGCCCATACGCCACTCCTACCCCCATTGCTGGCGTTCCAAAAGCCCGGTCATCTTCCGTGCCATGGACCAGTGGTTTATCCGCATGGATCACGATGGTTTGCGCCAACGCGTTCTAGATGCCATCGACCAGGTGCGATGGATTCCAGCCTGGGGAGAAAATCGCATCCGCGGTGCCGTCGAGGCCCGACCCGACTGGTGCATCAGCCGCCAGCGCTGCTGGGGAACGCCCATCCCGGTCTTTTTCGATGATTCCGGAAATGCGCTCCTGGACGGCAATGTGGTGCGCGGGATTGCGGAAAAATTTCGCAAATTTGGCTCCGACTGCTGGTTTGAAAAATCCGCCGGGGAAATTTTGGAGGGCATCCCGCTTCCAGCCGCATGGCATGGGAAAAAATTACGCGCGGGAACAGACACCTTGGATGTGTGGATAGACTCTGGATCCAGTGGCCGCGCGGTTTTGCGGGAGCAGCCGGGCCAACGCTTTCCGGCGGATATCTACGTGGAGGGCAGCGATCAACATCGGGGCTGGTTCCAATCCTCCCTCTGGTGTAGCATGATCGACTGCGGCCAACCTCCCTACGGGGCAATTCTCACCCACGGGTTTATCGTGGGCGAGGACCGGAAAAAGGTTTCCAAGAGCAACGATGGCAAACCGCAAACCTCCGATGGCTACGTGGAAGCCTACGGCACCGATGTAATCCGCCTTTGGATTTCTTCTGAGGATTTCCGCAACGATATTACCGTTTCCGACGGCATTTTGCAACACGTGGTGTCTGCCTATGCTACCATCCGGAACACGTTACGTTACCAGTTGGGCAATCTTCACGACTTCAATCCGGCCCGGGATGCGATTGCGCACACGGAAATGCCTGCCATCGATCGCTGGGCCCTGGAAAAAGCACGCCAATTGCTGGAAAATGTGACGGATGCCTATGAGAAGTATGAATTCCATCGCATTTACCGTTCGGTGTTAAATTTTTGTACTGTAACGCTTTCCGCCACGTACCATGACATTTTAAAGGACCGGCTGTATACCTTCGGCGCCAACTGGAAGGAGCGTCGCTCGGCACAAACGGTCATGCACGAAATTCTCATGGCGCTCATCGCCGTGCTGCTGCCCATTATTCCGTTTACCGCCGATGAGGCCTACGCGCATTTGCAAGCAGACGGCGATTTCGCGCCCCAATCGGCTCATTTACTCCCCTGGCCGGAAAGTGGGCTATTTGCAGGAAATGAAAAAATCGCTGGGGACGTGGACCGATTGCTGGACGTGCGCGCGGAAGTATACAAGGAACTGGAATTGGCCCGGCAGCGGAAGGATCTGGGAAAATCCCTCGAGGCAGCAGTGGCCTTGTCAATTCCTCAAAATCACGTGGATCGCGGTGTGCTGGAACGGCACAGGGACGATTTGGCTGAAATTTTCATCGTGTCACAAATCGAATTCCTTGAAGGCGGGGGCGACATGTTAGGCGTATCCGTAAAACGGGCAAAGGGTGAACGCTGTTCCCGCTGTTGGCGTTGGATTACGGACGGAACAACGCAGGAGGATGGCCATTACTGTCCGCGCTGTTTACGCGTTTTCGAAGGAGACCAGTGAGTGAAGACGTGTCCATTTGATTTTCAACGGTTCATTGACGGCTGGGTCCGTGAGATCGCCATGTCCCGGTGCCATCTCTCCGAAGATTTTGACCCACAAATTCTTCCGTCCGATCCCCGTTTTGGCGATTTCCAATGCAATGGTATCTTTGCCCACGCCAAACGGAGCGGTATGGTGCCACGGCAACTGGGCGAACGGGTTTTGGAAGCGCTCCAATCCTCGGATGCCGCACATTTGTGCGACCTGTCCTTGGCCGGTGCGGGATTTATTAATTTCAAAATAGCTGTCCCCGCAATTGAGAATTGGCTAGCGACCTACACATCTGAGGAAGATTTTTCCGACGCCACCGGAGACCTGTCGGGTAAAACCATCGTCGTGGATTATTCCTGTCCCAACACGGCCAAGCAGATGCACGTGGGACACCTGCGCTCCATGGTAATCGGCGACGCCATCGCCCGCCTGCTCGATTTTTTCGGCGCCGACGTCATCCGGGATAATCACCTGGGCGACTGGGGAACCCAGTTCGGCATCCTGCTCATGCAGCTGCGCGAGGAAAAAATTTCGTGGGAAAATCTGTCGCCGGACGAAACCCTCGAATGCTTGGAAACTGTCTACCGGCGCGGTACCCAGGCGACGCAGGCCTCGGATGACGCCATGGAGCGGGCCCGGGCGGAATTGGTTGCGCTACAAAACGGAGATCCAGAGCGCATCGCCACCTGGAAGTGGATCAACGCCGTCTCCTATGCATCGTTTCAAGAAATTTACGACCTCGCCGGGGTCAAATTCGACCACGTGCTGGGCGAGTCCTTTTACCGCAACAGGGTAAATCGGGTCTATGACGAGCTTTCCCAATGTGGCATTGCCGAAGCTGACGAAGGGGCGCTTGTTGTATTTCACCGGGACCATCCGCGCTTTGACCAACAGCCATTTATCGTCCGCAAGCGTGACGGGGCATCCAACTACGCCACAACGGACCTAGCGACCGTGCTTTACCGCCGGGAGGAATGGCATTGCAACGAAATCATCTACGTCACAGACGGCCGTCAACGGGACCATTTTCAGCAATTGTTCCTCACCGTGGAACGCTGGTTCGCTGCAAAGGGATACACGCTTCCCGTATTAAAACATGTTTGGTTTGGGACCGTGTGCGGCGAGGACGGAAAAGCCATTAAAACGCGCTCCGGAGAACCCATCCGGCTCAAAACTCTTTTCGCGGAGGCCATACATCGGGCCGAAGAAATAGTTGTCTCTAAAGATTCGAATTTAGCCGCGGAGGAACGGGTACACATCTCGCGTGCCGTCGGCATTGGAGCCATTAAGTACGGCGACCTTCTGCAAAATCGCACCAGTGATTACATGTTTTCCTGGGACAAAATGCTTTCCCTGGAGGGCAACACGGCCCCCTATCTCCAGTACGCCGTTGCTCGCCTACACGCCATATTCCGCCGGGCAAATGTTGATCCCCATGCGCTGGGAAAATCCCATAAAATCCACCTGCAAGAACCCCAGGAAATCGCCCTCGCTCGCAAGCTTCTGTTCTATCCATGTGTATTGCGCCAGGCATTGGCCGATTTGCGTCCGCACTTCATTTGCACCTACATATACGAACTCGCTGGGGTCTTTTCCACTTTTTATAATAGCACCAAGGTTTTGGATGCGGATCAGCAAACCCTTTTCAGTCGCCTATCCCTCTGCGCCCGCACACGTGCCATTCTCCGTTCCGGACTTAATCTTCTGGGAATTAATGCGCTAGAAAGAATGTAATAAAATGATCAGGTATTGTCCGCGAGTTCCACCATTCCCTTTGGGCGAGATTTTGATCCCAATTTTTCGCATCTGGGCGGTTTTGATTTGCAAAATTTCGAAGTTTTGCTCAAACTGGGCCGTGGAATCAAGTTTAGCGCGAGTGCCCACGGGCAAAACGTCGGTGGAAGTACAATCGTCCTCCACGTCGAAAACCTTGCAAACGATTACGCATCCCTGCCGCGGTGTTGCCACTACATTAGGCATCATTACTGGGGGTTTGACGGCGGCGGGTTGTGTTGTGATTGCGCTTGGCAGCGGCATCCCGCCATTCCTTGCAATTGGAGTTCTCATGCTCCTTGCGGCTGGGGGCATCGGCATTGTGGCACTGAGCACGGCAAGCGGTTCGACGGACACCTGGGATAATATACGCACGCTTTGCACACTTTGCAAGGAACATCATCGGGAGGCATTTGAGGAATTCATTGGCAGTCCTAAATTCGTAGAAGTTGCAAAAAGGGATGCGGGCGGTTGCTGGTCCGCCAAGCAGGATAGGAAAGATTCCGACGTTTTGAATTTGCTCGTTACTTGGATTGCCACCTCTGAAGTATTTACGCCTACAGAGCGCACCAAAATCTTGAACGAATTACGCACACACGATTCTGGAATGCGGCAACGTGTTAGCAAAGAAGTCGTTAAAACCTGCGCCAAAGTTGGCGCAGTTGAACCTTTCAAGAATGCATTGCGGTCAATTTGTTGGTTCGATACAAGCGATCCATACACTCGCAGGCATTACACGAGAGAAAATAACATTATAAAAATCAAAATTAGAAGTATCGTGCAAGTCATTCCGTTGATGCCAGAATTTGCCCAAAAGGACATCATAAAACAACTTTCTATGGTTAATGGAGTGTGGCAATACTGCCTCAGCGCCCACAATGTTGCATCGAAGTTATTTGAAAGAATTGAAAAGCTCGATCCACCCGCCAGATGGCAGTTGTTAAGTCTGGAAGATGGGTACGGTGCCACGTTGGTACACCAATTGGGCGCATACAGCAAGGCCCCTGGTCTTGTACCAAAGCTATTCAAACTGCTCGGAGATAAAGAAAGTATACTTGCAAGCAATTACACATGCAACAAGTAATGGTGCTACGTTTGGGACGCTCCTATGTGGTAACGGGATCGCGCTGGAGGTCATAAAGTTCCTTGACTATGTTGCTAAGCTTGAAGTGGTCAAACGTGTCGAAATTCTGTCCCATAGAAACGACGATCGATACAACATTCATAGCATCATAGCGCAGTATCAAACAAGCTCCGGCGTTAGCGCAGCATTCATCAAATGCCTAGACGATATGACACCAGACCAACGAGCGCGCTGTATGTGATATATTCACAATGAAAAAAGCCACCGATTTTACATCGACGCCATTGGCGGTTGATCCGCTGGTGTCAGCAGGACAAGCGCTCCACCGGAAAATTATCTCCAGTACGCCGTCGCTCGCCCATACGCCCTATTTCGCCGGGCGAATGTTGATCCCCGTGCGCTGGGAAAATCCTATAAAATCCACCTGAAGGGACATAAAAACGTCGGCCAAATGAAGCTGCGAAAGCCTACGGAACTCACGGAGCAAGACCTCTATTTCACCGCATTCCTGTCTCACCTCGTGGTGAGAAACATTGGGAAATTTTTGTCATTTACCAGCCAGCGGGTCACCGATTGGATACACACTGATGGGAGCATATTGCAATGGAACGCTTCAGTTAACGCTCCGCTTAACTGGGGCAGTCGTCATTGCTTTCGCGCTAGATAACTTGGTACCACGGGGAAGTTTTTTATTAGGAATGATCCCATTATTGCCAATAGTATTTTTTATAAACTTACCTTTTAATACAGCATGTGTGGCAATATTCCCGGGGGGGCTTTTGATGGACAGCATCCACCTTTCCGTCCCATTTGGCTTCAATGCCATTATGGGTATAGGCATGCTTTTATTGCTTAAAATTTTTCACATGTACTTCAATCGTGACATTAAAGATCGATGGGATATTATTCTCATTGTTCACACTCTGTGTTACTATATTTCGCTGGCGTGTGTTTTGCCAGCTTGTTACCCAGTCAGCTTCCTAGCAACCGTAATAAATTCTGCAGTCTACAATTATTTTTTATTGGCTGGCGTTTTCGGCGGAGATAAAATGATTTATTCGTTAAATATTCGCATTGAATATAGGTAAAATTACGCAATTTTACGCCAGAATTCCCGGTGAAAAATTTCTTGCGCGCGGGACAAAAATGGACGGAAGATCGCAACCACACCCTTGGGAGTTTTATTTTCATTGCCATGCGAAAGAAGAATTCAGGGCCGGACCGTTTTCAACCAAAGGTGCTCATCGTCTGGGGCATTCTTATTTTTGCCCTCGTCCTCGCTTGGATGATGATTTCTCCGGCCAGACCCGCTGTACAAAAGGAAGAGTGGACGATTGGTCGAGTTTTAGAGACGGCTCAAAGGGGACTTATCCGAAGCGGCGAAGTCCAAGCCGTTCCAAGCCGGGGCCTTCAATGGTACCGAATTTCTGGCAAAGTAGATGGGAGTGGCAATTCTGGCGGCCTTCCAATTAGTTTTACCGCCCAGGGACGGCTCACAGATACACGATTCAACGAACTTATGGCCGCGGCAAATTTCAAGGAAAAGCCAGGCAACTCATTTTTTACGGATCTCATGTTAGGGATAATTCCCTTCTTGGTCATTTTTATTGTTCTTTATTTTTTCCTGTTCCGGCAGGTACGCGGATCGGGGCATAGTGCCATGACCTTCGGTCGCAGTCGGGCGCGATTACAAATCATTGGAGATAAAAAGGTTACTTTTGCCGATGTGGCTGGGTGCGACGAGGCCAAGGAAGAGGTGGCGGAGATCGTGGATTTTCTGAAAACCCCCAAAAAATACAACGCCATCGGCGGGCGCATTCCCAAAGGCTGCCTCATGGTTGGCCCCCCGGGAACGGGAAAGACCCTTCTGGCCAAGGCAGTTGCCGGAGAAGCCGGTGTGCCTTTTTTTAGCATCAGCGGGTCGGATTTCGTGGAGATGTTCGTGGGCGTCGGGGCCGCCCGGGTGCGCGATTTATTTGAGCAAGGTCGTAAAAATGCGCCGTGCATCATCTTCATCGACGAAATCGATGCGGTTGGCCGCCAACGAGGGGCCGGTCTCGGCGGCGGCAATGACGAACGGGAACAAACGCTGAACTCCATCCTCGTAGAAATGGACGGATTTGATGGGCGCGAAGGAGTTATCCTCATGGCCGCCACTAATCGGCCGGATATTTTGGACAGTGCCCTGCTGCGCCCTGGACGCTTTGACCGTCAGGTGGTCATCGATTTGCCCGATTTGCATGGCCGGGAGGAAATCTTACAGATTCATGGGAAAAAAGTGAAATTGGCTAAGGGCGTCGACCTCAAGGTTATTGCCAAAAACACCCCGGGTTTTTCCGGTGCTGATTTGGAAAATTTGGTCAACGAGGGAGCTCTGATGGCCGCTCGCTATGACAAAAAAGAGGTAGAGCGATTGGATCTGGAATCGGCCCGTGAAAAGGTTTGCTACGGCCGTGAGCGTAAGCGGCTATTGGACGACCATGACAAAGAAATCACCGCCTACCATGAGGCAGGCCACGCCGTTGTTCAGGCAATCATTGACGACGGGCTTTTACCCGTCCACAAGGTGACCATCATCCCCCGAGGCCGTAGCCTGGGAAGCACCATGTTCATGCCCAGCAAGGACATTTTAAACAAAACCAAACAGGGCGCTCTTAATGAGATTTGCTGCTCCATGGGGGGGAGAATTGCGGAAGATCTAATTTTCGGTGAGATATCCAGCGGCGCATCCTCAGATATCAAACAGGCCACAAAGCTCGCCCGGCGAATGGTTTGCGACTGGGGCATGAGCTCCCTGGGAACCATCGCCTTCGGAGAAAACCAGGACCATATTTTCCTCGGCCGGGATATTACTCGCAACCAGAATTACAGCGAAAAAACCGCCCAACTCATTGATGGCGAAGTGGAATCTATTATCCGCACCCAATATGGACGGGCGGAGGAAATTCTAAAAAAGTATCGCCTGGCACTGGAAATCGTCGCCAAAGCTCTGCTGGAACATGAGACCATCGACGGCGTGCACGTCTACGAAGCCTTGAAGGAGGGGCGTATCCTTTCGCCCATACCCTACGTGCGGGTGTTGCCCACCATGACCATGGATGGAAAAGGAGACGACTCCCCAGCCGGTGCGGCGGTAAGTGCGGATGCGGAGATTTCACAAAAAAAATCATCAACAATGCCATGAAAGTTAACGGCCATTGGGTCCACGATCTAAATCCCTACGCCATCCGATTTCCCAATTCCTGGCCACTTGATGGCATCCGCTGGTACGGCATCGCCTATCTTTTGGGATTTTTGTCCGCTTATCTTATCTTCCACCTCTATCGTCTTTTCCGCCGGGTAATGCTCGACAAGGGGCAAATTGATTCTCTGCTCACCCACCTCCTTATCGGCGCCGTTGCCGGTGGGCGTCTAGGCTATGTACTTCTTTACGAGGTAAACGTACTCGTTTGCGACCCACTTGAGACCATTCACATCTGGCACGGCGGCATGTCTAGCCACGGCGGATTTGTCGGCGTTGCCCTAGCAATTTACTGCTTCTCCCGCCGGTATCGATTGGCACCGCTTGCCATCGCTGACGCCGTCGTTTCCGTGGCCCCCTTGGGCATTTTTTTCGGCCGCGTGGCCAATTTCATTAATGGCGAGCTCTACGGCCGGGCGAGCAATGTACTCTGGGCAGTTGTCTTTCCCCGGGCAACGTCGGCCGGAAACCACTTCATCGCACGACACCCGTCTCAAATCTACGAAGCATTGGCCGAGGGGTTGTTGCTGTTTATATACGTGCAAACGATCTTTTGGATACGAAAAACAAAGGAGAGATTTGCCGGAAATTTAATGTCAAAGTTTTTAATCGCCTATTCCCTGCTGCGTATTTTTTGCGAACATTTTCGAGAGCCGGATGCCCCGCTGATTTTGGGCATTACCCGCGGACAATTTTATTCTGTATTCACACTTTTTTGCGGATGCGGCCTCACATACGCCTTGCGCCGGAAATGGCAGGTAAAAACGTTGGGCCCTGGAATCGAAAAACTCGGGAAAAATGTTTGAAAGCGATTTTCACGAGGTACTCTGAAGGTCGAAAAAATCACAATTATACGAGTTGCAAAACTCAGGCTCCTAAATTCATAATAAAGCCTGATAAGCTTTTATTAAATCGGCCTAAGCTACCTAAGCCAAGCAAGAAAAAAAGGACAATTCGATAAAAATGAAGCTGAGTCGACAATATAGAACCCCGTTCCCGCAATTATTTGAAGAAATTTCGTCAAAATTTTCCCGATGGGTGCCAATCGACGCAAAAGTGCCGAATAACTGGTCATTTTGGGGAAAATTTCCCGCAGGAGTTCGCCATCGCAACCACAGTAAAAGGCCTTGAAATCCTTTCTGCGACTCAATGTGAATTGGATGAATACGGTCAGAACAGCCGCAAGTGGTAACTGCGGCGGCCGCCCAGTTTTTTGCCAAAAAACAAGCGAATTTTCCTTGCAGTAGCTGGCAGTTGCTATGTATAAAGGTTCTACGGCTAGTTTGCTGAGTGCCATTCCGTATAACTGGACGCGGCTGCTGATTTTACAGTTCAGAGGTTTGCAGCTCGCATGAAAACTTTTTACTTTCTTGGAACGAGTGTGAGTTTTGGTGCAACCGTCGTTCAGAAGATTTGGTTCCACTGGTTCGAAAAATATTCCACACAAGGGAGAAATGCTAGTCGTGAGCCTTGCTTAAGTACTCGCCGGACCTCAATAAAACATGAAAAGTATGGACAAATTTTAAGTGAAAAATAGGGAGGGTAGGCAAAATTATTCAAGCTTGAGGCAAGCTCTATTTTCATATTTTCAAAATACACAAATTGTATATTCTCGTCAGGAAGCTATTTGGCTATAAAAATGTGCAAATAACAAAAACAAATACGCACCCGGCAGGGAAAAGATAAAGCTATCACATAGATCCAAACAGCCACCAATGCCGGGGATGCATGCACCCGAGTCCTTCACGCCGGCCCAGCGTTTCAAGGCGGATTCGAGCAGATCGGAAGTCGTAGAAAGCAGCGCAAGAAAAACCGCTAGTAAAAGGCGCATCCGCACTGAAAGACCAATGGCCAGCCATATTCCCAACCAATGGCCAGCCATTAGGGCCGCGGCTACGCCGCCGTAAAATCCCTCCCAAGTTTTGTGGGGACTGAATTGTGGTGCCAGTTGATGACGGCCAAATAGGGTTCCGCACAACAGCGCGCCTACGTCGCTCAACTTGCAAACGGCTACAACCCAGGCGAGGGTTGCGACTCCAATAGGAAGCGATGACGCGGAACGCACGATCACGATTGCGAATTGGAGGGTGAATGGTATACAAACAAGCGCAGCCAATGATGCCGGGAGTACCAGCGTAATCCGCCGTAAATCGCCGCTTAGGACAGCACAAGATGTTAGAAAAATGGCGGAAATAAGGGCCGTATACCCTCCGCCCACGACCGACGACATGCACCACGCGTTGACCGGAATAAGCGTAGTCCAAAAAAGTACCTGGTTAAGAAAAACATCCACGCCGGCACGGCGTAGGAGCCGGGTAAATTCCAACTGGGATACGATGGAAAAAAACGTCACTAGCAAAACGACGCTCGAATTGCCAAAAAAAGCAAAGACCGCTGCTATCAACAGTAGCAGATAAAATGACCCCAGAACTCGACTCCCCATCGGAACAGGATTTTAGACATGCTCTGTCCATCGCTCAATGGCAATGACTTTTTGCTTTTCTTGTCCATTCAATTGAACCACGTCTCCAATTTTTTTCCCGAGAAGGGCCGCGCCAATTGGGGTCTGATAGGCAACAATGGAGTGCTGCGGATCACTGTCCCACGCCCCGAGGATTACGAATTTTTGCAATTTCCCCGTATCATTTCCAAGGGTTACAACTGTCCCAATGGAAACGGTGTCAAGGGTGACGTTTTCAAAATTGATAACCTGCACCCGGGCCAAATCTCTTTCGATTTGCGTTTTCCGAGCCATTAACACGCTCTGATCCTGCCGTGCCATTTTATATTCCGAATTTTCGCGCAAATCCCCCATCTCCCGTGCAATTTCGACGGCACGCTTATTGGCGGGAATTTTTTCGTTGACGAGGGTTTCATATTCCTGCCGGACGGCATCCAAGCTCCTTTGTGAAACATACAAAACTTTCCCGAAATCATCCACGTGCTTCCCGCCTGTGGTTCCACTGTCACCGTTTACCAAAATTCCCTGCAGATCCGGAAAAATTTGAACAAACCAAGCAACGATGGATCGCTTTGTTAGAAGGTCGAATCCCTGGCTGAGCATGACCATGTGTACTAAATCCCGGGCAACCTCTGGAGACTCTTCGCGGATGGCCTGCTCCACCATATCTCGGTCCGTTGCAATAAGCTCGGCCAAGGCAATTTTTCGGTTCGCCTGCCGCCGAATTGCCTCCTGATCAATTAAAATCAGCGCCATGCGCAGGTGCGCCGCTAAAATCCCATCCCCCAAAATATCCCGGTACTTAGCGTTGGCATGATTGCGAAAAATCCACTCTAATAAATTGATTTTGATGGAATTGTCCCGCAGCCACTGGGCAAATGTTTGACACAGCTCATCCTCGTGCCCGCTGGCCATGCGCGAATTGATTACACTCCCAATGGTCCGTTGGCTGCCGTTGCAGATGAGTTGCCCAACCAGGGAATCGAACTTTTCTGGATATAGTCCAGCGAGGGTATTTAAAAATCGCCCCACCCGGTTTGCTGGCAGCATGTCCGCGACTTTTAGCACAACGCCCACCTCACCAAGGGGTTCTTTCAGCATCTCCGCGGGCGGACTGGCCATTGCGGGGGTAAGCGACGACAAATCTTCGCAAACCCAGCAGGCCAGCAGCCGGTCTAAAACTGGCGCGGCCGGCGACGCGGAAATCCGTTGCATCTCCTCGGCGACCAATTGTAAATCCTCAGTCCGCCCGTGGCCAGCCCCGTCCTTGAGCAGCCGTTCCGCATAGGCGATTTTTTGGGCCGATTGTTTGGACATGAGCACACCGTCGATGACCTCATCCAACTGCGCCAAGGGTTGATCACGGAGTGTGTAATACCCCGTCTTCACTTCCGGAACTGCAATCTTCGTGCTGAGTTCTACGGATTTGCGCGCTTTCAGCCACCAAGCTCGAACAATCTTTTTGTCCCAAATAACAGAAACGATCTCGACGATTTCGAGTTGAGTGGCCCTATGGCTGGGCATGCACTCTAAAATAATCTCAATCACGGCCAATGGATCATTCCTGAATAATTTTTCAATCTCTTCTGGGTTTTTCCGGTACCGAGCGATGAGGTGCTCTGACGGGATGACTTCCAAGTGTTTTAGGGCAAATAATAGGTCAATGGCGTGGCTCGGCTTTCCCGCGAAGTCGACAATGAGCTTCCCAGAACTGGCATCATAGGATATAATCTGCCCATATCCAAATGTCTTGTGGTGGCAATAGGCCCCAGAGCGCAGGAGCGCCAATTTATCACGATGCCTTTGCAAAAAAGGATTTTCTAATAGTAACGATTCTATTGCGGCCGTATCCATGGTCATATTTCCTGGAGCCCATCCAGAGCTGCGAACACAGGGTCTGCTAAAAAAAATGTCAATATTTTTTCCCTAGTCCGGGAACCTCCGGGACCCGCATGGCAACGCCAAAAAGGATCCCCAAGGTCCAAAATTTTACAAGTGAAACCATCAAATCCATCGCGAAGTCTAGCCTCCGGTGCGAGCGTCCCTTCAGGTTGTATTTCGTGCCTGTTTTTAATGCAGGTGGGTAAACTTTTCACGGAATCGGGTACGAAGCGCGTCCGCGCCGTCCTCCGCGAATAAGGATTCCCGGAGATAGAACGTCAGGAGAAGAATACATTTAGAAGAATTCGTCATCACCCAGAGGCAATACATATGACAAAGCTTCTTCGAAAAATGTCAAGACCTGGGACAAATGATGCCTAAAGTGACACATTTTTTCGAGACACGAAAAATTTTTGACATATTCAGCCACATTTTGCTCTCGCCCGCGTGCCGACGGAAGTTACCTTTACTTCAATGGCGGATGGGGTCCACAACCACTGGCTCATCGTTGCGAACGGCGAACCCAAAGTATCAACGTCGCGCGATTTATCCCGTTGGATGGAGGGCCGCCGCACGGTCGCTTTGGATGGTGCGGCAGGTCTTTTTGAAAAAAACCAGCTACTCCCGCACGTACTTATGGGGGATTTTGACTCCATAGATCCCCGGTTGCTTAACCGCTGGAAACACGCGGACGTTCTCATCCGACACCGCCGGGATCAAAGAAACACGGATTTGGAAAAAGCTATCCGATTTGCCTTTTTGCATGGAGCTGGCGACATCGTCATTCTAAATGCTCTTGGCGGGCGTATGGACCACACATTGGCAAATATTTTTTTCTTAAAAAAATACGTTCGCCGTGGCCGGCGCACGGTTATTTCAGATGGAACGCAGTATATCGAATGCCTATACAACGAAACGAAGGAATTAAACGCCCCCGTGGGAAGTTATTGCGGCTTTTTCGGCATGCCTCGGGCGACCATTTCCTCCATTGGACTAAAGTACGAGATGAGAAATTTTTTCGTTTGCCTCGGGGGGCAGGAAAGTGTGGCCAACGAATTTTGCTCTGATACAGCTAAAATTACGGTTCGCGGCACCTGTCTTGCCAACTACGCGTCCGTTAATATTTTTTCTCCCATTGAGAAAATTTTTTAACACAATACCCCCATGGTTTCTTCGAACCCTGTTTTGGCGCCGCTGGATAGTCAGCGGGATTTGAAACCCAATGCCAAACAAATGGAGGAACGGACTGAGTCGGGTGTCGCGATTGGCGGCATTGTCGGACTTGTCATCATGGGAATCGTGACCTGTTCCGCCGCTGCTATGGCATTAACGCCATTTGGCCTTTTATTTGCCATAGGAATTTCTTTTGTGGCCTTCATTGCATGTGCTGTTATCGGATATAATGTCGCCCAAAAATTAGATGTTATATTGGGATTTCTGGGGTGGCCGCCTAAAGTCTGAGGTCTTCATGGCCAGCCATTTAAAATTTGTTCATACTTTCCCCTTTGAGGTGGGTTTTTAGCGGATGGGCTTCTGCAAGGCCTCTATTTTTTCGTGAAACTGACTTGACTTGCTTCGTAAAAATCTTAGAAACGCCATCGAGATGCATCTTACAAACCCCAAGTTGGGGGAGGTTTTTGCTGGAGGCCCCTCCGGGGGCCTTGGGCAGCCTTAGATATATATTGCGGACACCTCGGGTATGGCGGTTGTTATTCCCAAGGAAAAAGCGGCGTGGCGGAGATGATAAGGACGTGCGTTTTGCTTTTTAGTTCGGACATGTATCTAATGATGCCCGGGTACGGGCCTTTCGCCGCTTTTTACAAGCCAACCAGTTTATAAAAGGTGGTGGTTGATCTTTGACAGAAATAAAAAATACGTGGATCGTAGAACTCACCCATTAGATTGGGGTGATGGCTAAGATTTCGTCGCAAATGACTGAGGAAGCTACTTGGGAGGTCGATCACAAAAACTTTCGCCTCATCAAACGGCTAACGTCGTTCCCGTGGACCTCTTTGGGCGCGACGCTTTTGCAAAGGCCGAGATTGTCGTTTCGGGCCCGCATTATTTTATGCAGGTCGGAAGGGCAAAAATAGGCATTGCGTGGCAGATGCGCGACCCGAGGATGGCCCCATGGTTTTCCTGCTGGTTACAGCGCTGCTGTGGGGCTTTTCCTACGGCATCAACGGGGATATAATCCAATTTATTCCGCCCCAGTGGATGAGTTTTTTCTTCGTTCTTCTGGGAACGCTAATGTTTGCCCCGCTACTTTTTCGCCGGGACACGGTGGGAATTCGCGGCAAATGCATGGCCATCGGCGCCGTCCAACTGGGACTCATGTACCTTTTTTCCCAATATTCTTACCAGTACCTCTCCCCAGGGACCGTTGCCTTGCTTTGTACCACAACGGCGGTCTACGTGCCCCTGCTCAATGGTATTTTCCAGCGAAAATTTTCTTGGAAACAATTCTCCATTGCACTGGCCACGCTCGCCTTCACCCGCCTGGCGATGGTCGTTGACGGGACGGAGCAATTTCCCTGGCAAGGTGTTCTATGTGCACAACTTTGTAACATTTGCTATGTTTTAGGTCAAATTCTTTACCGCCGCTTGCATGAGCGCTTCCGAGTGCGGGACAGTTCCGCCATGGCCTGGTTTTACTTAGGGGCAGCCGTTGTGCTGCTTCCGACGGTGATTTCCCGGCCGTTGCCACTCGAGATTCTGCGCATTCACTGGCGGCACGTGGTCGGAGAATTTTTCTTCCTTGGCATACTATGCTGCGGTCTTGGCAATTATCTCTGGAATCGTGGATCGGTGCGGGTGAATCCGTCCGTACTCGCAATTTGCAATAATTTGCCCATTCTTTTTGGCATCGTTCTTGCCATCATTTTTTTTGGCGATCCCTTCGGGGGGGAGAAACAGGTGATTGGTGTGGCTGGTACATTGGGATTGCTTTTGGTAGGCTCGCACCTAGAACGGGGACGAAATTAGCACGTGCGGGAAAGGGTGAGGGATGCGTAGAAGAGTCCGTTATGGCGCCATGCTGAAGTACCTTGACGGGCTGCGATTCTGTCGTTGGCAAATCTTCTTTGCCTTCGTCACGGGAATCATCAACGGGTTCGCAAGCGGGTTTGGTATTCCCATTCTGCTCAAGTATCTGGTTGGTGAGGTCTTTTCCCGAAATGACATCGCCCCTTGGTTATTGGCTTATTACTGTTCTCTGCCATTTGCGCTCATTTTTGTGCGCAGCGTTTGCGGTTTTTTAAACACTTACCTTTTGGCGGTTGTTGGCCAGGCCATTTTGAAATCCATACGACTCAAAATATTCCAAAAAATCCAGCGCCTTCCTTTGGCATTTTTTCACAAAACATCGTCTGGGGATGTCATTTCGCGGGCAGCCAATGATGTAAACATCATCCAATCCTGCTTTGTAAGCATCGCCCATGAAATCTTTCAACGACCCATAACCCTCATCAGTGGCCTAATCGCGGTGATTTTTCTCTGCCAGCGGGTGGCCAACGGCGAAACGATGCTTCTGTTACTTATTTTGGTCGGGCTAAGCGCCATACCCGTTGTGATTTTCGGCCGCTGGGTGTGGGAGTACAACCTAATCGCCCAGGAAAAAATTTCCCACCTGACATCCCGCCTAACGGCCAATCTTAGTACCGTTCAAGAGGTCCGCGCCTTTGTGCGGGAAGACCTAGAAGTTCGTGATTACCGCCACTGCAACAATGACTACTCCAAGGCTTATTTGAGAAGCTGCAAAGCTTACTACTTCATCGTTCCCAGCATTGAAATTTGGGCAGCTATCGGCATTGGCATCGCCGCATGCTACGGATATTGTCTCCGTATTCCCGGGGATATTTTTCTAGCTCTTGGAACGGCACTATTTCTCGTCTATGATCCAGTGAAAAATGTTGGTCGACTCTACGGAAATTTGCAATGTTCCTTCTCCGCCCTGTCCCGCATTGAATCGCTCTTGGATGAAGAAGAAGTGGATCCGCCACCGCACAATCCCGTTTGCCTGCGCGACATCCGTGGGGACATCCACTTCGATGATGTCATCTTTTCCTATGACCCCAAGCGTCCGGTGCTGCAGCACTTTTCGCTACATCTGGCAGCGGGTCGTAGCTACGCCCTCGTGGGCCCGAGCGGCGCGGGAAAGACGACGCTGGCAAGTCTCCTACTGCGATTTTATGAGATTCAGGGTGGCTGTATTTCCATAGACGGCATTAACGTCAGCCATCTCACGACGGAGGACCTGCGCCACCACATCGCATTTGTGCCCCAGGCGCCAACGTTGGTGAGCGGGACGGTTTACGAGAACATCCTCTGGGGCCGACGGAATGCTACACAGCAAGAAGTGGAAAGGGCGGTTCGCAATGCCCACGCGGACAAATTCATTGCCGACCTTCCCCGGGGTATGCACACACCCATCGGCGAGGATGGCCATTTGCTTTCGGGGGGCCAGCGGCAGCGCATCGCCATCGCCCGGGCATTTCTCCGTGATGCTCCAATTTTGATCCTTGATGAAGCTACCAGCGCCCTAGACACCCAATGTGAGTCGGATTTGCGCGATTCCCTGAAATCCCTTTTCAGTAACCGCACGGTGATCATCATCTCCCATCGCTTCAGTTTGCTTTCCTTTGTGGACGAGGTCATTGTCCTGGACTGTGGGGCCGTCGTGCGGCGGGGGACTCACGGAGAACTGTTACGTGATGGCGGCCTTTACAAGCAGCTCTACCTTGCCCATACTCACGGTTATGATCTGTGATCCGCACTACGACACCCCCCTTGGTGCTTTTCCATCCTCATTGGAAACACTATTCTGCGTTTTTGCACCAAATGCCAGGGAACTTTTCATTCGTCATGGGCCTCAGTTGGAAAATTTCCTCCCAGCACGCGAGGTAAAGGAGGGTCTTTGGGAGGCTCAGGTTGATCAAAATCTCGATGGCATTCCCTATGTTATTCAGATCGTTCCCAAGGATGAATTCTCCATTTTGCGGGAAAATTATACACACATTTTGGATCCCTACGCTCTGGCAGCTCTATCCGCACGGGGACCGGGAATCGTTGTCGATCGTAGTCGCTTACCTCAGCCTATTGCGCACCGTGAGCCAATTCCGATGGAAGACTTGGTCATTTTGGAAGGCCATTTGCGAGACCTGTTGGGATTGTGCACGGAAAAATATGATCGCCCCACCTACGCAACTTTTCACCGGTGGTTGTCCGATCGGCAATCCTACCTGGGGCAATTGGGCATCAATGCGCTGGAATTGCAGCCTTTGCAAGAATTCGACAGCCTTGAAGACGTCGAGTACCACTGGGGGTACATGCCTGTGAATTATTTTGCCCCAACCCGTGCCTATGCCACGGATAAGACCATAGGGTCGCAAATTGCTGATCTTGCCACGGTTGTCCAAGCGTGCCACGGTATGGGAATTCAGTTTATTTTGGATGTGGTCTACAATCACGTGGGAGAACCGAACCATCTGCGCATGTTGGGCGGGGATTACTTTTTCCGGACCAATGGAGACGGGACGTTGACCAATTTTAGCGGCTGTGGCAACGACCTCCGCACGGAGGCGGCCATGGCCCGGAGGTTGATTTTGGATAGTCTTAAATATTTGGTTCAAACTTATGATATTGATGGATTTCGCTTCGACCTGGCCGAATTGATCGACATGGAGACCTTGAAATGCATCGAACGAGAATTGCGGGCCATTAAAAAGGGCATCTATCTCATCGCCGAGCCGTGGAGTTTCCGCGGCCACAGCGCCTTGAACCTCAAACCCACCACGTGGAGTTATTGGAATGACGACTTTCGCGACTCCGTCCGTCGCTATGTGCTGGATACGGGCAATCGCGATGCATTGCGTTACTTTCTCAGCGGTTGCACATCCCATTTGACCCGGGTGCCAACTCAGTCTATTAATTACACCGCTTCCCATGACGATCGCGTCTGGATCGATGGTATCACCGAGACTTATCTTCAGGATGGTCGTTACCCACGGCCCAATGACCTGCAGCGTACCCAGCTCATGTTTGCCATTTTGTTCATGAGCCTTGGCGTTCCTATGTTGAGCGAGGGGCAGGATTTTCTCCGGTCCAAAGGGGGCGCGTGCAATACCTACAAAGATGGCGAAAGGAATCGCCTTTTCCCGGAGCGATTGGAGCAGTTTCAGCAATTGCATGCCTATGTGTCCCAGTGGATTCGTTTCCGGCTTTCCCCGGCTGGAAAGCTTTTGAGGCAGAAGGAAGCACCGGCAGATGGATTTTTTCGATTTTTTCAAACCGACGACTCCGAAAGTGCCTTGGCTACCCTCTACAACGCAGATTCCTCCCAGGGACCGCGGCAGCTGTTTTTTCTTATTAATCCCGATTTGCATACCGTGCATTTCCCGTTGCCTGATGTTTCATTGGGTTCCTTCCGGCTTGTTGCCGACGGGCACCAATTTTATGAAAAAAACTCCCTTCAGCGCCTTTCCGATCCCCATTCCCTTGGACCGCTCTCCTGCCAAGTATGGCGTACGGATGGCTAAGCCCGGTGTGAAAATGACCCGCTTTTTGGCTGTTGGTTTCCATGGATTTTCCCCTCGTGGGACATTGGATTGATGATTCCCGTTTTTGGATCGGTGCCGGTCCGGTGCGTAAATATGGCGTTTGCAGTCTCAAGTTTTCATCGGAAATATCCGATGGAGCATTGCCTGTGGCATCTGTAGTCTTTTTCAAATTGTACCTCTTTCCTAGAATTCGAATTCTGGACTATATTGACGAAATGCAGCGGATTGTCAATTATTTGTACGTTTTGGCGAAGATTTTTACAAATCCTGCCAAAACACGGCTGGAATTACGGTGGCGTGCGGGAATATCCTTGTTGCCGCAACCGCGTTTCAACCCACATGTGCCAACTTGTGGCATTCGAGAATGGGGGCAAATGTCTTGGGCGCGAAATTCGGAAGGCTTAACGCCAATTGGTGCGGGCTGAGCGGATATATTTTCCATTATCGGACGCTTTGAGCCCCCCAAATGCGACCATCACAAAAATTATCCTGAAAAATTCCTCGTAAATTCTAGCAATTACTCTATTATCGCAGAATGTTTGGTTCGAATCTTGATTCAGTGAAAGCTGGCTTCGTTGTAGGAACCTTTACTACAGTCCCAGTTCCGACCATTGCGTCCGGCGGTGCGAGCTTCCCTGTTTGCGGGAAAGAAATTCAGTGCAACTGGCCAATTAATTTGTACGCTTTTTGGTTCGGCCGCGTATTCAGCTACGTGGTGCAGTTTGCAACACTAGGGCTTGGAACACTTACCCTATGGGCCGTTGAATACTTCATGGCAACCAGATCAGCCCGTGGTGTTACTTTTTTCCGCGGCTTGGTCGCTCTCAATTATCTGCTTCGGTTTTCTGGCGTGCGGACGGTGGAACAGGCGGAAGTAGTTAATGGGCGCGTGGAAGAAATTCAGGCCAATATTCCGAAAATTCGCGTGAAAAATTTATGCCGTAGAGCGTCTTTACCACATCCAGAACCGGATGAGTCGGCACCGAAAGATCCCGTAGCTGGTTGGGAAGAGGCACTTACAACTGTTGAAGAAGCAAAATGTAGGTTGCGCGCTGAAGCAGCTTTAGAAGACCTGACCGCCGGTATTTCGAAGTATATCGCAACGGGGTCAAACGGCGATCGCATTGAGGACATACGCGACTTAGTCGGTAACTATCGCTTTGTGGATGCTTTTTGCCGGCTTCCGGACGAGATGTCCGGGCAAATACCTTGGCATTATCTTCTGGTGCCACTGTTTCAGAGCAAGTCAATGCCAGATGTATTAAAAATTTTATCTCGAATCCCCCCAAATGTGGTGATGGAATTTCTGCTTAACCAGGTGAACGTTGCTGAGAGACTTCCTATTTGGAGGCAAATCTCTAGCGAATATCGCGAGAAAATGGCTAAGACGGTCTCCGCCCAAAAAATCGCTGCTCTTTATGAAAGGGCCTATCGGCCAGACAAGCAACTTGCGATTGAAATTGTTGGGACTTGCAATGATCTCGAGTTTGCCCTTGACGTTGCTGACAGGGGTCTTGCAATAGATTTCTTTGCCGGGATTTCACAAGTTTGCAATGATTTGTTAATAGAAATGGCAAAGCGTGCGGCCTCGCCTAATGCGTTCGACGAATCTGATCCCGACCCAAATGCCAGTATCGAAGAATTTAAAAAATTGGCAAGCAATCCCCAAAACTTCAGAGGAAAACCCAACATTCCCAAATTTAGCGGCTTGGATCCGGTCCTGTTGGCAGAAATTGTCACAAAGAGTGGCACAAGCCGTGCTGTCATTTGCGCTGCCACTAAGTATCGGTCAGAATGGACAATCAGATTGATTTGTCAAGTTTTTTCTAATTTCATGAAAGGGCATGCTTCGTCAGAAGCATTGGCGGAACTTTTGTTGGCAGTACGCCGTACTGATAATATGCAATCGATATTGCAGGAAGTATTTTCAGGGTCTTTTGATGCCGTTTTATCTGCGTGTAGAGCGCCTAATTGTGACGATTGTATAAGAGTAGTACGTGATGCTCTTTTCCCAGATGCGCAAAAAATTGCCGATTTTTTATGCCGCCTATTGGAATCTAAGGATGATCGCATCGTTCGGGTAGTTGCCGAAGCATTGTGCACATTGCCGTATCACCGTGCTGGAGCTGGCGTCGCGATTGCACGCGAGGTGGTAACCCTTCTTCGAAACTCTATATCCGCTGAAACATGGAATAGCATCACTAATGCGGTAATCTCGTTTGACGATACTCGTTTGCGTTGTGGGTTTATTTGCGCATTTGACTATATCGATAACGGGCAATTGATCCGAGAATTTTTGAGCCGTTCTGATGTAATTAATAAAAGCCTCCTGATACTATTCAGAACTAGATATACTTGCGCAAATGAAATTCTGCTCGAATTCTTTACGCAAAATATCGATGCATTAATTGGATTCATAGAGAGATCTCGTAGCGCCCTATCGGAAGGCGTCGAAGAAAAAACTCTTTTTGAGGCAATTATAGAAGCCGACCTATGGCCGAGTGTGGCTGCTCGCATGGGGTGGGAGGAAGCTTCCATGCGTGAGATAATTGACAGCAAAGTTCTGCCTTATGGCGATTACGAAATGCCATTTAGAATCCTTGCAAACCCAAAAATACGGGCGCAAATTGGAGATGACCCCGTTGAAACGTATTTGCGCTATTCATTGAGAACTGGATTTTATAGTGTTTTCAGCACCCAGTTGCAACGAATTGGTGAGGCCTTGACTCGGAAAGAATTTGATACTTTCCGCCGTGAGGTCGAAAAGCGTAGGCCTGACTGGGGTCCAGCACTGCAAAGATACAGGCAGGAAATCTCTTCTGTTGGCGGCGGAAACACATGTGGCCAACGGGAGGGGCGGCGGTAAATCTTCCATGGGGTTCATGGTAGCGCAAATTCTGGATGGGTGTCCCGCCAGATTCTAAGGTTATCCCTGTATGCCGCATCTCCTGCGGTCCACGTTTCTGGATCATCGGGGTCTGCATAGCTCCGATCGTTGGCGTATCGCCCAAAGACACAATACACGGGACTACTATCCACCGTGCCTGGCTTCGCGTTTTGCAATGCGGCCATGTAAGCGTCAAGGAATTCGGGAACGGCTATGCCCGCGCACTGCACGGGATCTCTAGCGTAAATAGCTTCGGAAACTCCTGTGATATAGATGGAGTATGCGTTAATCCGGACCGCTTCCTTTGCCAGGGTTGCATAGCCAATTTTTAGCTTGTGCATATTTGCCTCACTATTCGGCCCCAAAACGTGCGCCAGTGCTTGAAAACCGTTGTCCTTTCCGTGGTCAGCGCCCTCGTTCGTAAGCACCTCCCCGCAGTCGATTTGCAAGGTTCGAAAATGCGCGGGAATGGTGAATCCCCTTGTCTCAAAATCCGCGGCATGTTCTTGGAAATATCTTCGACGCGTTTGCTGATAGGCACGGAATTTCTTAAAAGTTGGTGTTTCCGTCCACCCATTTTCCCCATAGTGGCCATAGGTTATTCCTGCGGTACCACCGCCATCTCCCAAGTCAGGATTGGCTGCTTCGGTTATGAGATCCCAATCTTTATGTGTTCCATCGCTATTCCCAGGGCCAGCCAGTAAGTCATTAGCGCGTGGAATTATAACGAATACATCTTTGTATTGACCGTTCGGTAATTTAATTCTAAAGTGCGCCTTTTGCCAATCAGCCGCTCGGGCATATGCGCCGCGAAGCCAGCCCGTCGGGGAATGCGTAAGCAATGGAGGCATCAGAGGTGTAAACGGCGGGTAGTCAGCGGGTGTGGGATATTCCAGCGTTGGGGGCATAGATGGAAAAAGTTCGGGCGTAAAATCGGGCGGTACGGGAACGGAGGGCTGCGGTGGTACGGGAACGGAGGGCTGCGGCGGTGGGGGTTGGGATGGCGCTGGATTGGGGTTTGTAGCTTGTGGTGGATTACTACCCGACTGATCGGTTTGAGAAGGTTGCTTGGAGAATAGGTGGTAGCCAACCATCGTCGCGCCAACGGCAAAGATGCAACAGGCGAGAACGAACGCGGGCAACAAAAAGGGAACCACGGAGGAGAGTGACAGCGGAATGGTAAGCAATCCGAAGCAGAGGGGTGCCGTGGCAACTGCGCCGATAAGCCCCGTCACGCCACAAACCGTCCCCGCAATCGGATGGTCCAAAATAGCGAAGGGGGACGCGTTGCATGAGATGAGTGCCATATTCTGTTATCGTATATATTGGATTTACAACAAAATGCAAGATTTTTCCAACGAACAGAACTTTTTCCCAGAGATGGATGGGTGTTGCGCCACGTAGTCATTCCTTACCAGCAGGCCCCGATTGGGCAATAGCTATTTGTAAATGCGCGAAATTCATTCGCCTATTCCCAATCTTTTGTGGAACAAACCAAATGATTATTTCAGGATCAAAACTTAAAATTTTCACCCAAGTAGAATCTTCGACTGAGTGGGTTTTCTGCTAGGAATTCACTGGATCCCTCCACGAGGACTTTCCCGCCATGGATGAGATAGGCGCGGTCGACAATGGTGAGCATTTCGCGCACGTTGTGGTCGGTGATGAGAATCCCCATACCCCTGTCCCTGAGCCGGCGGATAATTTGCTGGATTTCCTGCACGTTAATGGGATCCACACCGCTGAAAGGCTCGTCGAAAAGCAAAAATTTGGGTTCACAAAGGAGCGTGCGGGCAATTTCCAAGCGCCGTCGTTCGCCACCACTGAGTGTTGTTGCCGATTGAGGCAATAGGGGTGCGAGTTTTAACTCATCGATGACTTGGTCCACGCGATGAAGCTGTTCCGCTTTTGAAATCTTTAAAACTTCCCCAATGGCACGGAGGTTATCCCGCACGGTTAAATTGCGAAAAATGGATGGTTCCTGTGGAAGGTAACCGATCCCAGCCCGCGCGCGGGCGTGCACGGGCAGCCGGGAGAGATCAATTTCGTCGAGAAAAATTTGTCCGCTGGAAACGTGGACGAGCCCGACCATCATGTGAAAGGTTGTCGTTTTCCCTGCGCCATTCGGGCCCAGGAGCCCCACCACTTCACCGGAACAGATGGCCAACGAAATTTCGCATACCACCTTTTTTTTATTGTAGTACTTACAAAGTTTTTCCGCGCGCAGGGACGACATGATCGTCCTCATGGCTGCCCAAATTGCCCGCCCTGGCAAGGAATATGGGCCGAATTGGGATACGCACGCCACGCTTCGCAATTTACTGCGCATCGGACATGGCATTTAAGGTGGTCAGACGGCTAACTGGACATTCGCAAATGCTTCATGGAGGACTTCGGCACGGATGGAGTCCTCCTGTCCCTCGCCAACGGCAAGTTCCGCCTTCAAATGGGCGGGGCGCAAACGGATGAGAAGGGCGTCGACTTTGGGCCGAAGTTCGGACGGAAGCCATTGCAGATCCGTTGCCAGGCGCATTTGCATTAGGAGCACCTGCGCCTCCCTCATTTCGACAAGTTTGGCGTTCTGCAAAACCGCTAGCACGCGGTGGAAACGATCACGAAGTCGCGGTTCCATGCGCTCGACAAAAGATTTACGGGCGGTCTTTTCGCTCTCGATGACCATCTCGGCGAAACTATCCAGGCGCTTGAGCACGGTGAGTTCGTCGCCTTCTGCGGTCGGGCGGCTGGTAATGAAAAATAGATCCTCGTCCGTTGAAGAGTCGCGTCCGTTAAATCCGATGATACTGCAGCCGATGGCGCGTGCGGCAAGGGCAATTGGAGCCACCTTTTCTCCCCAAACGAGTGCTGGAATATGCACGCAAACGCACGCCGAAAACCCTAATCCGCAACGAATTGGCCTTGTCGTGAGATAGCCCAGCTGATCATCAAAGGCGTAGACAAGCTGTCGGGAAAGCGCGTCATCTACGGTGTTCCCGCGTTCATAGGCTGGGATTAGGTTTAACCCGCCTAGCAGCGCGCGAATGCTGATATGATCCTCCTCATTGGTGGTTAGGGTCATGCCGCAGGCGGGGGAAATGGATATGGACCCGATTTCTTGCCGTTCCCAGCGTTTCGCAGCCCACCTCCGCTCGATGCAAAAGCGCCTATCCGAAGCATCCAAATCTTCCATGGTCAGCGTTGAAAAACCATGGAGATCCCGGGCGATTACCGATGTAATCGCCCCATCGGCTTCCTGGAGGGCTGCCCTTGGAGCGTGTACGGGGAATGGAAATTCATGGAGATTGCGAATCAGCCGCACCTGGGAATAGAGAACGACGGGCGACCCATCGCTAGTCATGCGGGCAATGGGCGCAAAGACCCTAGCCAGGTGGTTTAGGTACGAATGCATGTGCCAATACTCCACATGATACGGCCGGTGGGGCAATAGGAATCATGCCGCCTTGGATATTTTGCGAACGAGGTAGCAACCCAGGCAGCCTAAGGCCAACGCGACGGGAATGGAAGCAATGCCACAACGCATGGAAAATTCCTCGCCAAAGCGGCTGCAAATCCTGATCATAAACCCGATTGTTCCATGAAACGCGTACCCAAAGAGCATGATAATCATATTTGCCAAGGCCGTTGCCAAACCGACCATTTTTTCATCAACGAACGTTGAGACTTTATAGATTACCAGAACCTGGTAAGAGGAACAAAGACCAACGAGCAGGAATCCGGCTACAATGGCAGGCATCGGAATCGCATGGCTACCAATGATCAGCGCAAAAACGGCAAACATCAAGATGCCCGAAACGATGATGGTGTCAAAATAGCGGCGGCTCCTCTCGGCAACGAAACTGAGTACGGGACTTCCAAAGCACATGCCCACGAATATAAGAGACGAAAGGAAGCTAGCGCGAGTTGGACTGATTCCATGCGCGCGGTTGAGGAATTTTGGTCCCCAAACGTCGGCAAAGCCCTCAAGTGGACCCACCATTAATCCGGCAGAAAGGCAAAGAAATATCACCTTCGGATTGACCAATATTTTCCCAAGGATCGAAAGCGGATTAGGTCCCCTTTCAAGGACCTCTTTGTCCTTTTCCATCTCCGGGATAGTCATATGACACAGAACCGTCAGGATGACCCCAACGATTACCAACCCGATGATGATGGACTGGGAGCCAAAAGTGGCGTGCAATCGACGGACGGGCGCTCCGCCGTAAATTGCCCCCATAAGCCCAATGGACACAGATACGCTCAACATGCGCGCGAACCGTCCCTCCGCGAAGGCCATTCGCACGATTTTAAACACACCCAGTATTGCGGCAGATGAGCCGATGCCCGTAAGCATTCGTCCTAGAATAGGCCAGGACCAGTGGGTTGCGAAAACGAAGGGCAACACACCGGCCACCGACAGCAGGACGCATGCGGGGACAATTTTTTTGGGGCCATAGCGGTCTAACATTGCACCAATCGGTAAATGCGCTAGGGCGTATCCGATGTAATAAACGCCGGAGAATTGTCCAAAAAGCATCACATCCATCGAAAATCGTGCCATCACATCGTCCATAAAAATACTGGGCAGCACGCGTAAAACGTACTGGAAAGCATAAAAAAACGACACGGTCAGCCACATGGCCAGCGCCCTGCATCGATTACAATGTGCATCCATGGCTTTGAATAAAAACCAGTGTTTTGAAAAATCTTGTCAAGGCCTTTCAACTCGCTCATAAACCAAATCCGTTGCCCAGATGGCGGAATCGGCAGACGCGTCGGACTCAAAATCCGATTCCTTTGCGGGAGTGAGGGTTCGACCCCCTCTCTGGGCACCAGGGCGGAAAATCACCATGTGAGCTGCAGGACTCAGCCGCCGAAATCTAATGTCAGCATGTCGATCGCGACAACCGCCTGAGCAATTTCGTGTTCATGCGTACGGGCACAGTTAACTGCAACCCAACCAATTTGGGGTGTTCCCCAACTTGATTCGGGCAGAGCAGCCTCTGTCTCCGAGTTTGGGCCAAAGGCGGCCTTTTTCAAGTCAGAGCTCCGCAATCCGCATTAATATTTCTGTCAAAGATCAAATGCCATTTTTTTTACCACCTAAATCAGTGTGGCAAGAACGGCATGCAAGACGCATCTCGCAGGCATTCCTAAGAATTTTGCTAAACAAGTCAAGCGGGTTTTACGAAAAAATCCCACAACCCATTAAAAATGTCTGGGAATCTGAATTTAAGGCCGTACCTGCCGTTTCGACAGCGGCCTGGACGCGGAATCTGGAAAAATCCTTGCCCAACAGACTTTCCCACTGGATCACTGCCAAACGTTTGCCCAGGGCAAAGTTTTGTAACTCGCGTTTATTTTTAATTCAACTTAAGTTCAGAACTTTATCGGCCAGTCCCTGGCATCGAACCGCCTGTTGACAATCGAGGACACTCCACGCCATCATGGCGCATGTTCGGTGTCTCGGGGAGCAGGCCGATCGCGACGGGGCGGCGTTCCTTACTCGGCCCAATTTCGTCAGAATCCGTTACAGATGCGCTATTAATGGAACATGGGACGGTAAAAAGCGACCTCCTGGCATCGGAAATTTGCCGCACAGATTCCAATCGTCCCACACGGCGGATGGCACAAATTTATGCCCAAAAGTCCAATTTCTCCCATGAGGTCCCTCCTCCAATGCATCCCGATGGCGCGGTCGGCTGCGAAACTCCCTGCCAAAACACCCCGGACGTGGACGGTCGCATTTCCGCCGTTCTCACGCGCATTGGCACGGAAATTAAGACGGCCCAGGTGGAGCTGCCAGGCTGTAATTCAACTAAGGCGGACGAGCTGATCAAAATATACGATAAAAAATGCAAGAAATTTTATAGTAAGTTTATCCATAGAAAATTTTTTAAGGGGCTAAAACAGCTAAATGAGGGACAAATACGCGGGCTTCGGGCGGCCATGTACACCCCAGGAAAGCGCGAATTAAATCAGATTGCAATGCTCATGGATTATGGGCGTATTTTAGAATGCGGGGATGATTTTCATAAACTTGTTACCAACGGAGTTCTCCGATTGAACAAAATGGCAAATGATAGGGGTGATGGTATTCGTTCGGAGCTGCTGCGGGATGGTTTCACGGAGGAATATGCGGGAATTTATGCGTCCATGCGCCGAGAGATACTGGCCGATTCAAATTGTCGCCGGGAATTGGAAAATATCTGTTGGCGGAGCTATCACTCTTTCCCGGCTGCCGCTGCTGGACTCATAGACGCATTTTATCAACTTTGTGAAAAGTTATTCGGTTCCGATACCTACGACTACCAACTTTTGTTTTCAGGATATTTCCGCAACTATTCCAACCGCAAGCCTAATGCTGGGTCCCACAAGTATGGCCTTTTTCAAAGCTTGGCCTACCGCGCGCGTGGGGCTGGCGAAGATGCCTATTATTGGGGCATGCTGCAGGGGCTTTCTCATAGCACAAAAATTGCGGCGGAGGTTTATGGTGACGATAACGAACGACTGTTCAAAATATTTACGGCTATGCATGCCTTGACAACGATTGTTTTGGATCTGTGTGACGTACCTGGAAAATCGGCGGATGGAAAAAAAATCACCATCTGCCGCATGGAAGGGTCGGACCTCATTGGAAAGCATGGGGTCGCAAAGGACATTCACAAGAATGAACCCGGAGAAAGGCATTACGTGAAACACTTGCCGCTCATCTGTGGAAGCTTAGGCGGTAATTCCCAGCTTGTGGGAAGAAAAATTACTATTTACAAAGATATTCCCTTGCATCGTATCTATAGCGGCTATTTCCTCGAAGATGATATCCTCGGACGTTTTCGAGAAGTCGGCATTTCTTTCTTCGGTGAGGGATTAGAATTTTTTCACATCGGTAATTTACGTGGAAAGAACCGATATCATGGACCCGTCGTGCGCTACGACGAAAGTTATGACGAACTTTTCAACTTCCCCAAGACCACCCATCGGCTGAATTCTGCTGGCAATAAAGTGTTTACGCCATTTGGCGCGCTAAACTTTCTCCAAGATAAATTTTCACAGAGGAATTTTCCTGGCAAGGAATTCTTCAATATCGAACTGGAGGAGGCGTCTAGAGATAAGTGGCAAAAGGTTGTTAAATTTTTACGCCTTGTGCGGAAAAATTTGTCGCCGACGGCACCGCGTGCGGTAGAATTTTGCGAAGCCTGTGACGTGGTTCTCGGTTTTGCATGTGAAAAATTTATGGAAAAGCCGACTATCGAACAGGCATGCGCCCATGCAAGTCACCATTACCGCAAAAAATTTCCGCCCTACGAGGAAATTCGAGTCATGTGGGAGGGAAGGGTGGAGTATTTCAGCCGGCTTGCCCCCAAAATTCAGCTGCAACTTTTGAAGGACGGCATACGCGGGAACGGTGGCCGGAGGACACTCAATGAAATTGAGAAAATGCTTTCCCGGCCGAAATCCCAATGGAACCTGCCAAAATTGACCCAGCTGATGCAAAATGCCCTGCATGTAATTCCCGGGGGCACGTCGCGGGTTCATTCGGCGCTCCACGGCGCACGGGCAGCAATATTCGTTGAAATTTTTGCCAACATTTACAGGCGGCTTTTCAAAGAATTCGAAAATCTTTCCGACGAGGACATCTACAACGCCACCATTGCCGCGCTATTCCACGATTCCGGGCGGGAAGCGGAGGGTATCGACGTCTTTGAGGGATTGAGTGCGCAAAATGCGAGGGATTACTTGTTTCAATGTGGGTTACCCGAGGAATCTGCTGAGAAAGTTCGGCAAATCGTCTTACATAAAGATGACCCCGTCCGTACCAAGGACTTGGCTACCGTTTTACTCCACGAGGCAGATTGTATCGAATACCTACGTCTTTCGCATTTTAATCCAAAATATCTGGACGTCTACGGAGGAACGGGCCAATCGAGTCGCTTGGCCTTCACACTTCAAGATAACGTCGATGAATGCGAGACTCGCGAAGCTTTAACCTGCTTGGTAGAGACGGCGAAGAAAATAATCCAGGGCCCAATGCCAATTCTTGAAGACTTTGTAGACGAAAAAGCCTACAAGGATCTCCACGCGCAAATGATCGAAAAAACGCGGCACATTTGGGAAAGGCTCGCTTGAGGTGAGGCCATGTCATTCGGGCGACGAAATCCGCCTGGCCAAACCTTTACGAAAATCGCTTCGGGAAAAATTGGAAAGGTCATCGTACTCAAAAATATCTCGGTCCAGAATGTATTCAAAAATATCCTCGATGGTCAAAACCCCGATGGGTTCTCCATTTTTCCCGCCGATGATGGCGATTTGCTGAAAGCGCTGCAGAAGGATTTCCAAGGCTCCGGAGATTTTCGTATCCCAGGAAATGGTAACCATTTCCGATACAAACTCCCGGACCAATGCATGATGCCGATCGGCGGCAAGAGCTTGGAGTAAATCGCGGCGGCGCACCACACCAATGAAATGGGTTGACTCGTTTTCGTAGACAGGGATGCGTCCGTAGGGGATTTCCGGATATTGGTGAAAAATTTCTTCGATGGTCTTTGTCGCATCCAATGAAAAAATGGGTTTCTGTGTAATGGCCTCCACGGCCACGTCGTCCAGAGTGAGGGTCTGCTCCAACATTGTTCCTTCCACGGAAGTTAAAACCCCGTCGGCAACGCCCCGCTTGGCCGTTAAAATGAGCGTCTCATCGGAAAAATCTTCGTTCCCATGGCCCCTGGGGACGAATAAGCGGACGATGGATGAGCATACCCAGGAAATCGGAAACATAATCCAAATAACAAAGCGCATGGGGTAGATTGCCCAGCGGAGCAGATGGCGCCGGTGATAGATGCCCAGCATTTTGGCAAGTATATCCGTAAAAATAAACTCAATGACCGTAATGATGATGGAACAGGGCAACACGGAGGCCTCACCCCAGGTTTTGATGAACATCGCGCCCAAAAAAATGGAAAGAATGGACGTGGTTGCCGTGTCAATTCCTAGAAATGCCGCTAGGGCGCGGTCTGGGTGTTCCCAATAGTGGGAAAAAAATTTCCCCAATTTGGAATACTTTTGTTTAAAAACTTCAAGTTCGGATACGGTCGTGCTTATCAAAATGCCCTCTAGGAGCGACGCTAGAAAGGAAACGGTCAGCATTATACCGCAGGCAAAAAAAATCGTCCCCATGGGTTTTTCACTATCCTCCAAAATAAGACAAAGAGGCTCAATTCTGGGCAGAACCATGAGTTGTCAACTCGATTTCCGTCCAAGGAGCATCTAAAAGTTCGCCGCATTCGCGGCTAAGCTGCTGGGGCAAAAGCGATGGGAGAAGACAACCAGGAGGGATCTTGGCGAGATTTTTCCATGAATTTTTCACAACATTCCCTGCCGCCATTTGTACCGCTAATCATTTGATGATAGAGCGGAACAACTTTTGGATTTTTTCGCAAAAACTCCGGAGTGAGGGTCCCATTAAAAACTTGTGCCCAAAAGGCAAATTCCTGTGCTTTCTCATTTGTTGCACGCAGCGCGGCGCCCCGGTCAGGATCATTTTCCGGGCCCTTCTCGGGTTCGCCTGGACATCGGTACGTCTCATCTCTTTCCCCAAGCACGCTATAAATACGTGCGCCGGTTAAATTCCCACTATTGATCAGGTTGCCAAACTCTTCAACTTCGGCTGATGTTAAAAGAAGGCAGCCTATGCTGCCGTCACGCTTGCGATAGATGAGCATATATTGGATATTGCGTACATTAGGTGTCGTTGGGTCGTTATCACCGCCGAAGGCATGGACAAACGGCCACGTAGCGAAAAAATCTCCAGGAAAAATGGACCTGAATCCTGGCCAATACTCCTGTAGCCACGCATTGACCGGCGATACGCCAGCTCCAGCGTCAACGACTTGATCCCCATCATAAACTTTGAGGGCGTCCAATGTCCTACCGCCTAATTTTACAATTTCTCTTCTGGTTTGCTCAAATAATTCCACTACATCTTTCACTACCCCGCCACAACCTTTCAAGGTCTGTAGATGGGTCGAAAGTAGGCCCCCTAACGATATTAACTTCAAGGCTGCCCCCGTATTTTGTGGCTTCGTTGGGTCAAATTCACTACCGAAAAGGGTGGCCGCCACATCTGCTACGCTGCTACTGCCGTTTCTTTTAACAGGACCTGTAGCAGAACCAAGTGCCATCTTGGCAAGCTTTTCTGCGGCATCTTCTGGCCGTGGAGGAATGGCTAATTCCAATAATGTTTTGGCTACGAGACAAATAACATCAACACTGTCATCCTGGAAGTACGCCTTAAGCCAATCTCTTGCGGCGCCGTCTACCCACTCCTTGAGCGCCTCTTTTTCCTCCGGTGCAATTTTGTCCTTAAATTTTGGAAAACGGCTTGTTATCATCGCAAATACTTCACTCACGGACGAGACTTTGTTGCAATCCTGCAGAAGAATACGAAACAGAGGAATGAGAATGAGAAATATTTGCTGTCGATTGCTTAACCACTCCTCCGTAACTGCGTTTATGAGAACTTCAAGATGGTCGGAATCGAAGAGATCCTCAGTCTCGATCCGATTAACAAGTTTTCGACCTTCTGATTCCGCCAGAGTTGTATATTTTTTCGTATGCGAACACAATTCACCTATTTTTTTATCGAATTCAGTAACTATGGCAATGAGTGCATCCCTGGTGCCTTCATCAAAGTTTTTACCAACAGTCTCCCAATACTCACTATCATCGCTGAAAGGTGGTCCCGCGGGACCAAAAGGCGGCTGTGTCGAATTTCCTTGCGTTTTTTCACGTAGCTTTGCTTTCTCGTAGATGGCAGCAATGGCTCCCAAGAAGTCCTCCACGGCTGATTCGAAAGTCTCCCTTGGCACTTGTGCCAGTACTGCCTCATGGAGACATTGGCCAAACCAGCGTTCGGGTATTTGGCATCGTGATTCTAAGCCTTCTTTGCCGAATGTGGGCGTCATGCGACAAGAAATTTCTTCAAACAATCGTTGCTTAGTTGAGCCACGCGCGGACGCTCGCTTGATTTTTTCTATGGTATCCTGACTATTTCCTGTTGAAAACGCTCCTAACATACCGCACAAAAAGTCAAATCCCGCAGATAGGCGTTCCGTCGATGCGCATGAAAGAGGTTTTTCTCGTTCAGGATCGCCGCGCTGGGATGAGACGGGGGTTTGTTGCTGTTCTTGCTCTGTCTCTGTCTCTACTTGTATCTCTGTTTGTGTGCCGACCTGTGTTGAATTTTCAGGGAAGACGTGCACACTAGTGCCGCCGAATTGTTTCTGTGCAGCCCGGACAATTTCATCGGTTTCCCGAAAGAATGGTTCGCTTGCCCCGTAGGGGCGCAGTTTTTCACCGATGGTACGCTGTAGCCTTCCCACAACATCCGCCGCTTTCGCTTCTTCTTTCAATTGGCCATACCACGCCGATGGGTCAAATGGTGCGCAAGTAACCGCAAACTCCACGCATCCGCCTAGAAGCCATATCCAGTGCCTATGAAACCAGCTGAGGATAGGCAAATTTCCGCAATATATGATAAGCCATCGAAACATACGATAGAACCAATTGGCTTTTTCTTCCATGGTTCGTCGCGCCACTTCCATGAGTTCTGCGGTTGTGTTATGAATGCGATGCATCTCGAGCACGTTTTTCTCATTATTGCTTAGGCGGTCAAATAATGAAAAGACGCCACACCTAAGTTGCAATCCTTCTGTAAGACATACGTCTACTGTTTGATGATCAAAAAAGCCCCGCGCCCGCAGTATCGCCTGCAGCGCTTGGGAAATGGTCGTCTTGTGTGGGCATACGGTTACCACGGACCTACCGGCTCGTGGAAGCGGCAAATCGACGCCAACGCAATGACTCTGATCGAAGAAAACGAAGATTTCCTCCCGCGTCAACCCCCCCGTGACCGCGGCGATGGTTTCCGGGTTGTTGTTGGGGAGGAATTTTACTTCTGTACCGCACAGAATATACCAGCCCTCCTTGCCCAGTTCTTTTTCTTTAGAGTAAAACACATATGCACCGTAGGGTGCGTTGCCTCCTTGCGTGTGAATTTTTCGCGCACGACGCGCAACATCCAGTCCGCTGAAGTCCTTGAGACTACCTGCTGCATCCATGATGGCACAATAGCGTTCTTTGTCTCCCCTCAGTCCCAATAGTGCACTCACGGGATCCTCATTCTGCAATGGCATTGTCATAACGGAGGCCGCCCCTGATCGCACATCTCGATCCATTTTTTCGGCTATCCTTATTTTAATTGTTTCGTCTACAGATTGTTGACCACGTTGGAATGTACTCGCGAACACATCACGATTCCACAGAGTTCCGGAGCAGCCGATCCCCCAGCGAGACATATTCGCCTGCAGATATGCGGTCCCTTCGATCATGGAAGGATATACGGCGGAAGCATTATGAACCAGCATCATGATAAGTCCGACGCGCTCATCATTATTGGCGAAAAGCTCCTTGCATTTATTGAAGGCGGCACCAATAATCCCATCGCATTTTTGCGGATCGGCATAATTCTCAATGAGCTCTTTCCATTTCTCGCCGCCAAACTTGTTCGCCAAATACTTCGCTTGGATTGATTTCGGGTGCTCAAATGCATCTTTGATAAAGAGTTTCACCGCCATAGCAACTGGAGTCGGATCTTCTCTGTTTTTGGGAACGGGCGTTTGCATATAGGCAAATACGGCATAGGTTATACGCTCTAGCGGGTGGGCGTACGAACCAAGCGATGGCGTATTGGCTGCAGCAAAAGGTACAACATTTGGTGTTTTACCTTTCGCCCTCGGGACTGCGCCGATAGACCTCGAAGCTCCTGGAGTCGGCAGATCGTCCAGACGAAATCCATATTCCCTATTCAACGCATTCCTCGATGCGGCCCAAAGTACATAAAGTTCCCCGCGGAACAGGGCAAGTCGTTCGAGTAAATCTGAGTTTTCAGCTGCCAATCTCGTCCGTTCCGCCTCCCATAGGCGACGCAATCTATCCTCATTCTCATGCCGCTGTTTCGCTTCTTCATCGAACAGGACATACCAACGGTACAAACCGTAATGCCGATCATTGCGATCAATCCCCATGATTGCAAACGTTTTTTCAACTATGTTTTCCAAGTTCGCGTCGCTGAAGCCAGCCCCATTTTCGATGACCTGCAAAAGTTCCCTATCGGCATAAATTACTTTAAAAATGGAAGTAAGCATTTCTCGCTGCAAATCTGTGAAGCCTTTTTTGGCGCCGTGTGGTATGTTAAGCGAAAAAGTTGGATCAAGATTTATGTCGGCCTCATCGTTAATTATTCCGCAATTCATCTCGATGAAAGTTAATAATTCGCAAAGGCCTTCCATCACATTGTGTGACTCTCTAATCTCCTCCCTTTCCGCAGAGGCAGACGTTGACTCAACAAGACGAGCCATACGTTTGCGCAGCATAATTCGTATAAGCCTTGCAGAAGTATTGGTCATGGCAATATATGTGCCATCCCGTTTGGCGGTTTTAAACTTTTTAAGAATTTCCTGAATATGTTTTGAGGAACTAAGCTCACCTTGCGATAGTGATATCTCAATGACATCTTTTCTATGCCGGCTTTGTGAATACTTTGAAAGATCACGCACCATTGTATCATGTAGGGCCTGATGATTTAGAAATAGTGGAATCTTTCCATGGCCGCAAAGTATTTCTGCGAGGATGATATTTATAACGGATGTCTTTCCAGCACCCATCATCATCTCATATAAGAACGCCACCATATCTTGGGTACCCGATTTTGTTGTAATAGATCTATATAATTTCCGCAAAATACGAACCTGCTCCGGCCGCATGCGCAATCCAGAAAGATGTTCAAAAATTAAGAAAAAAGGTTCGCGTTTGGGATTATAGGCTCTGGCAGAACTTGTCAACTGGACCCAAGTACCAAAACTTTCCCGAACGGCAAGTATACTTCCGCCGTTTGAATCGCCAAGGTTTTGTAGTAGACAGTCTTTGAACTTTTGAAAACCATCCATTCGTCTTTTGCATTCGTCTAGTGCTGTTTTCGCACCCATATAGCATTCGAGTGCCGACAGCACTCGTGTCGCATCAACTCGTGTATATAACAAACCAAATCTTTTCGTGCATAGCTTTATAAAATTGTCGACACCCTGGCACTGATGTTTATGATCAAAACCTCTCAGTGCGCAAATGGTCAACTCGTCAAGAGTTGGCACTTCGTATCTTCCGAGTATGGATTTTTGTTTTGCCTCAGCGGTGAGACAACCAAAAGTCCCGTTAATTATTTTCGTCATTTCATTCATACAGGCTTCGGCTTTTTCGCAGTCGTCATTAATTAATCCTTGGGCTTTGTTCAGGTGTTCCTGCAACTGCACCACCTTCTCCTCTGGCAAACGTTCCAAATGACCTTGGCTAGCGAGATATGCGCTGAGCCCGCATGTGTCAAGGAAACTTTTCCAGCAAACATCCGCATGGAGTAACTTTTTTCCACTTTGCTGCCTGCGCCAGGCGACCACATCCTGCGCCGTTTCGCTTTCACTCAAACCTTCTTCTTCACTAACTGGTGGGTGGTCAGCGCTCGCATCCGAAAAATCACCGATGGACCGCACTGGTGCTATCAAATTTAGCGCCGGCACACCCAACTGAGCAAAATTAAGCCGGTTTCCATCAACTGACACCCATTCGGCGGAAGTAATAAGGTCATCGGGTTTATTCTCACGTGTTTCATAACTAATGGGCGGGAAGGAATCAGCATCCAAAACAGGTGGGCGTTTGCGCAATAGACTGGACTCATGCACGGGTGTAATCCGTAAACGCACCTCAAATTGTTTCTTTTGCAGTCTTTCTCCAAATAGTGGGTTTCGGTAACGAAATTTAAGCCCGAGGTAAATGTTCAGTTGGTCTGTAAAAGCATCTAAAATTACCGCATCTTCAAAAGAACTTTGAGCGGCAATGGCTTGCCTCCAAATAGCAAGCACCGTTGATTTATTTTTCTGGATAAGTTCCTTGAATTTTTTGGCACAAACATCCCCGGGCCTTTCGACTGCCAATATGGCAACAAAAGCCTGAGCGCATAAGATGGCAAATTCTATGTCGTTGGATCGCATAGCATACAAATAAAGTTCCAGAAGTTTTTTTATCGTCTCCAGCTCCGGGTCCATAACCTGTTCGTCGGAACTACCGTAGAAACGGAACCAAACAGACAGGTCCCCGTTGCAAATATAGGATTTTACAGTGGAAATAACTGATTTAAACTGCAGTTTGATTTGAGGGTTGTTCGCATCACTACTGGGCAAACACATCATATTCAACGGACTGTTGAAAAGCCAACGGTTCTCGAGCGCGGGCATTACAAATCCATTATTGCGATCAATGAAAAGTGGATACTTACTGCTATGCCTTCTAATACTGAATTGACCATTTTCTTCCATCAATATGGTAGAAGAGCTCCAATCTTGGCCCGGGGCCGATAGTCGTACAAGTTCATGAGATACAAGAACTTCATTTGTTTTTTGACCGCCAACGTAAAGCTCCATTTTTCCCGTATTGTGATTCTGGATAAAATGAAAATTCGCATATCGCATTCTTCCGGTAGCATCCGCATATTCGTACACTGGAGTGTTAATGTAAACAATTTCCCTGATATTTCCTTCGGGATCAACAGCAATCCACGCTCCCGTGGGTAAATCAATTCCCAACTTTTCACAAACTGTCTCTCTTACTCGTGCATCGTTATCAAGGCATACCATTTCATACTGTCTATCAGGTGAAACAATTTTCCCATTGGCGACCACAAGCATCTCATCATTAAAATCGACATTACTACAAATAGTTATTGCCCCCCCCCCGCAAAAGCCTATCTGTCTTCCCGCCCCAAGGTAAGAATAGGGGATGGCAACGCACCTTCCTAATTTTTGGTGTTGCATTTGCCCTGTTCGCATGTCAATGGACGTACGACCATCAATGATTATTTCTGTGCCAAACGGTACAATTGCATCCATATTTGCACTATGACCAGATTCGCTCAAATGTTTTCGTGTATATATAAGGTCGGTCATAGCATTGGCTATATCAATTGGTAGCGCATTTGTGGATATGTACGCGCTGCCGTCAGAGTTGATTAACACTCCGTTTGTCCAGTCGATTTTGACACCAGGCGGCATGCTTAATTCTAATTTTTCAAATTCATCACGACTAATAAAATCAAACGGCCGACTAACACAGGAAATGCATTCAAACGCACGTGGACATATGATCCCGTAATCTCGATAATAAGCGGGAATATTAGGATTTTCATATATATTAAACTTATTTAATGGATCATCTTCATGCGGCAAATTGCATACCTGCGGATAAACTCCATTACTGGGGTCAATACTTATTAGGGCCAAAGTCTTTTCTTCTGTGTGCGTGAAAGGCTTCTTTGAAAGATGCTTAATAAGACCCCATTCTAGAAGAGTGCATTGCGCGATAAAACTATACCGTCCCTCATTTAATTCTAAGCCTGCAATCATATCATCAAAATTATCGGGCAGCAGATCCCATAACCCGGAAACATCACCGTCCCAATTGGCGTTTGTCAAAAGAAGTTCCAGGGCCGCACGGACTTGGCTGAGGGTATTGGAATCAGGCGCGGTGTGATACTCTTTTATCCTTCCTTGGACAAATATTCTAAGCCAGCTCACCGTCATATCCTTGGAAAACGAACTGAACTCAGCTTGGAAGAGCTTTAATGCCGTACCGTCCGACGCATAAACAGGAAAATTAGCCGAAAACGCTTCTACAAATGCCGGCCACTTGCCCTTATATTGCATGAAGGGGTATTCGGGATGGGTCATAATTGCCTGCTGTTGAACGCTGGCACGATTGTCCTGCGATGGGGATGGTGAGTTTTTGACAACAGGTTGCGCAATTTTGCCAATTAATTTGCCAGGATAATTTTTAAGGCGGATAGGCCACACATGATCTGGGGATGGATTTTTTTTTGTCGGGAAAGCTAATTGCAGATTTTTAGCAATGTCTACTAGCTCATTTGCAGTATCGTCATCCGGGACCGCCGTTGCGGCAATCAGACAGGCGCACGTAAGCCCTGCAATCTTTTCGTAGTTATCACCTGGGAAGGTGGGTCCTGGACGGGATAACTGCAGAAGACCTGCTATCTGCTCCCGAAAGACGGGATTATCCGGGCGGAGACCGCGAAGGTGTTGCGCAATGAGTTTTGCCGTCTGAGGAGTGATCGGCGGAAACTCACCCTTCAACAACACTTCCATGTACATCTCCCCACAATGCGTGTAGAATGCGGTCCATTCATTTTCGGGTGCATCACTGGATGGGGCCAAAAGTGGTGGCTGAACTGTGGTACCTATGGGACAGGAGCTGGGCGGCACACAACACTCTTGTATCTGTGCTGCCAACGCTCGAGATTGCGCCAAAAGTTCTTTCAGTTCCGGGGCTGAGATGCGTTTATTGCGAAAATCAGTATATGGTGCAATATCAAACGGCTTCTGCACTCCATTTTGTACAACAAGGACATTTCCAGCATTTTGCGTATCTTGGAGGAAACGGTCGAGGGCGAAAGAAAGCGTCAAATAGCACACTAATTGGCCCACCCATACCCATACCAACAAATAAAACGCACTATCCCACATGAGGTTGCTGATATGCACACGTACGTTATGGACTGCGCGAACGTAGAGGCGGTAAAGGTCCGTGGACGATTGAAGCACCTGATCGCAAAGTTTTTGCAATTCTTCCCACGGCATCGTTGCCAGTTCTTCCTGCGTCTTTCCGCATTCGAGTTGCAATAACAGATCGATCACCTGATTCCGCGCGGGTTCACCGCTGGCAAGCACTCTCCGTAGATTGGATAACACTTTGAATAAGCAGTTAAAAGTTACCGCTGCCGCAGAGACCGTGCTCCGGTACTCACGGAGCAACTTTATGTGCGTGATGGCAGAGTCTGCCGTACATCCTCCCAATCTAACTATAGCCTTATATGGCAATCGGGCCTGCGCCACAAATGTATTAGAACTCAACTCCACGCACCGGGAATAGTGCATAAGCCATCGCCTTTGTCAATTCCAAAAGACGATATGCGATTAATTTTATTTCACTACACGCATCAACCAGCGTTCAGCAGCAATGGCAGCCTTTGCGCCGGCACCGGCGGCTATGACAGCCTGTTGGTATGAAGAATCTGCGCAATCGCCCGCCAAAAAGACGCCGTCCACTGGACTACAGCTAGCATCATCCGCCAGAGAAATAAAATATCCCTTCTCGTCCGTGGGAAGGATTTCAGCGGCAAAACCAGAATTTGGCCTGTGGCCAACGGAAATAAATACGCCGGCACATGGCAGGGTTTGTTCAGCTTCCGTCTTCACGTTACGGATGCGCAGTCCAGTAACGTGCTGCCCATTGCCCAAAACTTCTGCTAAAACGCTGTCCCAAATAATTTGGACCCTCGGATTTTCCTTCGCCCGTTGGGCCATGGGCACCGATGCGCGCAGGGAGTCCCTTCGATGAATAAGATAAACCTTCGGGCAAAAGCGCGTGAGGAAAATTGCCTCCTCAACGGCAGAATCTCCACCCCCGATAACCGCCACCTCCTTTCCCCGATAAAATGCCCCGTCGCAGGTGGCGCAAATACTCACGCCCTTTCCTCCAAAATACTCTGCTTCCCCGGGAACGCCCAGTAGGTACGGCGACGCTCCGGTGGCAACAATGACTGCACGGGCCTCGTAGGTGGTTGTCACTCCATCCAAAAAAAATGCATTGCCGTCCTGGCGCATGGTATGGATGTGGTCGCTGACAAACGTCGCTCCAAAGCGCTCCGCCTGCTTGCGCATGCGATCAACCAATTCGTACCCGCCAATGCCATCAGGGAATCCAGGGAAATTTTCGATATCAGTAGTAGTCGTCAGCTGGCCACCTGGCTGGTTGCCATCGATAACCAATGGCCTTAACGCGCCGCGTGCAGCGTAAATAGCCGCCGTCAGGCCTGCGCAGCCACTCCCAAGGATAATTAACACTTTTTTCTCGATTATTTTTGTTGTGAGCATGACACCTGATCCTGAAATAGAACACGAGCGGTTAATTTCCAATAGAAAAAGGTCACATCTTGGCTGGGTTCCGTGGGGAAGTGAGTCGCTTGCAAATCCGCGTTGACATTGCATGCTGTGAACTGTAACTTCGCTGCGAAACCTACACTTATGATGAATGATACGGCAGTCGGGGAAGACGGTAAGATGTCGCAGGCTTTCCTCCTGCGGCTTCTTTCTGGGCCGCACGCGGGTGCGGAGGTGGAACTGGATGAACACGATAGGGCGGTGGTCGTTGGGAGCGATGGTTCCTGCGATTTGGTGCTGGCGGATGTGTTGGCGGCGCCCAGGCATGCATCTTTCCAGTACGAAGGGGGAAAACTCCATCTGACGCCCTTGGATGGGCAGGTGTTTCTCAACGGGAAGTTGGTTTCTGGGGAAGCTGTGGATGTCCCCGCCTTTCAGTTCGTAACCATTGGAACAACACAAATTGTTGCTGGAGCAACTGATGCGGAGTGGCCGACGATTTCGCTCGCCGACGCTCCCCCGCTCGAAAAACCATTGGACATGCCGCCGGACGTGAATAATGATCCGGTGGCCGCAAGTGGGAAGAAGTCCGCAAATCCGGGGGTTCACAATGCGCAGGAGCGAAAAAAGCTGCGGCAGGTCATATTTTCTGGTGTAGGGGTATTCGTTGGCGGACTTGTGGTTTTAATGCTTTTGCCGGACAGAAATCGACCCAACCTCGTGGAAAATGAAAAGATTATCCGCGCGGAAATTGCCAACTTGGACTATCGATCGAACGTCGACGTGCGTGTTGAGGCGGGTCGGATCGTGGTTGAAGGATACGTCCCAACGAACGAACAGCTGCGCACGTTGAAGAACGAGTTGTTACAGATTACGACCGCCATCCAGTTTAACGTGCGTAGCGAGGAACGAATTATTCGCGCCATCGAGGATTCCATCCGTGACATTGACGGAGCCGTCCGCGTAATCCCGATTACCCCTGGCGTATACTCCATTTCTGGCTATGTGCACAACACAGACCGCTGGCAACGTATCCGCGAACGGCTCAATCAAGATATTCCCGGGGTCAAAAAAATTAATGCCGACATTATGACTCCGGAAAGTGTGCAAACACTTGCCAATACGACGTTGGACGAATACGGACTCCGCGAACACATCTCGGTTTTTCCGGAGTCTGGTCGGGTGGTATTTCGTGGCGCCGTGAGCGCGTTGTTGGCGGAAAAATGGCGGATGGCAGCCGAAGACATCATTCAAACTTTCGGCAATATCATCCCCGTTACTTTTGATGTGCAGTCACAGTCTGCGCAATCAGATCCGGCGGGGAATAGTCTTTTTTCGCAACCAATTCAGGCTATTACCATCGGCTCTTCGGGCCTGAGCTGGGTAACGACTCGCGATGGGAAGAAATACTTTGAGGGGTCTTTCCTTGCGAGCGGGTGGCGCATTGACGGCATTGGCGTCGGCGGATTGAAATTTAGCCGTAATGGGACACAGCTTGCCTTGCGGCTGGAGGCACTTCAATGAAACAGCAGGGTGTAAAGGCTGGAATTCGCATGGTTCCACTGGAAGGGGAGCTTTCGGATTTGGCTCGCAAGAAGCAGGTTGAGGATCTTTTTTATCAAGAACTTGGAAATGTGCGACGAATTTTACGAGAAGGGCTTGACAGTTACCGTTTCCGTGGGTACAGTCGCTTTGTTAAGTCTCTGGAGGCAGGGATAAAGGTGGTAAAGAATTATCGCGCCTAACGGATAGGATGGGACAATCGGGGGGATTATGGCTGAGTTTGATAGCGAGCTTTGGACGGACGGCAGCGGTGCGTGTAGTACGTTGAATCGTTTGTATCAACTTTTGGGACGGGTGGTTTCCAATCAAGAGGCGGATTTGAATAATCAAATTGCAGAGTTGACGGAAGGCGGAGCCAATGTGGATCAGGGGGCGCTGTTGAAGGTACAGGGAATGACGCAAAGTTGGGGCGTTGTGTCGGGGTTGGCAACTGGTACCCTGCGTGCGGCTGGCGATGCGCTAAACAAGACGACGCAGAACATCCGCTAGTGAACGATGGGTTCTACGGGGCAGAACAGTGGCGAAATTCCCGCAGAGTTCGCGGAGGTGCCATCGAAAATCTTGCAGCTTTTAATGCAGGTTGGGTACGTGGCTTGTGGATGTGGCACACCGTCGCTGGCAAAGGTCATTTTCGAAGGAATCGCGGCTGTCCGTCCAAACAGCGAATTGCCGCTCATAGGTTTGGCGTTTGTGTATATACACATGGGGAAGTTAACAGTGGCGTGTGATATTCTTGTGAATCAAGCGACCCCCATTAATCCTAACAATCAAATCATCAAAGCGATGGCGGCTATGATTTTCCGCATATCTGGTGAGTTTACTGCCAGTGATGCGTTGCTCGATGAGGTCATTGCCAACGGAACAGACCCCCAGGCTGTAGAATTTGCGCGGCAGCTCAAGGGAGAAGATTTTAGTTATTTACGGCGCAAAAAATTTAGATAGGGATGGAGTGCTGGGATGGCGGGGGAACCTGTGGCCGCGGTTGCGGCGGTGAATGGTGAAGGTAGTCAGTCGCAACCTTTTGGAGCGGTAAAACTTGGGGATATTTCTCAATTCCAGGCGGCGATGGCCGCTGCCCCGGAGGCTGCTGAGCCTGTCGACAAAAGCTCGCAGGCACAGCAGGCGAGCCTCTATAGTAAAATGTTGAGTCCGCTCTATGAGTTTCGTCAGAAATTCGACGAAATTGCTGGTGGTATCGGGAGTTTGGTAAACCAGGGAAATATTTCGATGGCGGACCTTTTTTCTGTTCAATTTCAATTGATGCAGCTGGGGTACATGAACGATTTATCAGCTAAAACGGCGGATAAACTTTCTCAGGGCGTGCAAACACTATTCCGAAATCAGGGGTAAAACATGAAGATCGTTAGAAAACTACAGACGTTGGCGTTGGGCGCCTTGTTATTGTTGGGAGCTGGTTGTGGGAAGTCGCCGCTTTATTCCAATGTCTCCGAACGACAGGCGAATGAGATGATTTCCATTTTGCGTATGCGCAACATGGACGTGGGCAAAATCGCAGGAGCGGAAAATATGTGGACGGTCGTGGTCGGGAACACGGATTTTTCCAATGCCGTCGAGATTTTAAATCTCTTCGGATATCCCCGCGACGATTTTTCTACTTTGGGGAAGGTATTCCAAAAATCGGGATTAGTCTCCTCGCCGACGGAAGAACGGGCCCGCTTTATGTATGCCATATCGGAGAGCATTGCTGAGACTATCAGCCACATTACTGGCGTTGTTACCGCCCGTGTGAACATTGTCCTTCCGACGACCAATAGTTTTACCGAGGCCATCACTCCGTCTTCTGCGTCTGTTTTCATACTTTATCGTCAGGGAACTAACATAGAGGATTCCGTGCGTGACATTAAAAATTTAGTAACCAACAGCATCGAAGGCCTAAGTTACGATAAAGTTTCCGTTGCCCTATTCCAGGCACCAGTCGTGAGTGACACAATATCCGAGGGAAACCAAATGGTTAACTTCTTGGGCATTCACATGACCCATTCATCTATTTGGGTATTCCTGCTCTTACTTCTCATTATTGCTGCGGCCGTTGCCGCCATATCCTTCGTGGGTGCCAAGATCCTCTACGACTATATGACCGTCAAGCGGGATGAAAAGGAACGACGCAAGGCGGCTGTGTCTGGCGGTACAGCCGGGGAAATACCGCCAGAAGAAAAGTCTGCGGACTCTTCTCCGGAGAAGAGCGAGGCAGGTGAAGAATAACAAAGGTGGGGATGTATGTGTGCCAATATTGGAGAATTTGAGCCTTTCTTGAGGAGCAACAAGCCTTTGGCAGGGGAAATGTTGCAGTTTCTTTACGAACCCCTTCGCTATTTACATCCCCTGCGCCTGCAGCGATGGGTCCCTGGGGTTGAAATCCAGGGATCCATCGTGCGGACCCGCCGCGGATGGGATGAGCTCAATGGTTATCTCCTGGGGCAATTGGATTTGGACCGCGAAATAATCCTTCCGCCTCTTCTCCAGCGACAACAGTTGCTTTATGCACCTGCCGAGACGATCCGCCGGCTTGCAAAATTTGCTGGCACCGCCGTTTATGCCGATGAAATTCGCCGTACCATTTTAAGGAAAGAGCGTGACGAGCTTCTTCGCGTAATCGGGGAGGAAGTCTACCGTTTTGCCCTGCGGAAGGCCATTTTTTTTCAGCCCAAAAACATTCGCCGGGAATCATTCCCCAGCCGGGATAAACCGCTTCCCGTGCGGGTGATGGTTGCAGGAAAATTTTGTGTGGCGGTATGCCTGTGCGATTTGCCCGAAGCGTTGCTAACGCGCTTTCAGCTTAAATTTCGTCCCAGTGAAAACTGGGCCTTTCCGAAATTTCGAAAGCGTTTTACAGAACGCATATGGGCGTTTTTGGAAAATATTTTAGCCCGGTATTTCCCGGATAATGCTGAGGGAGGCGATCATGTGGATGCTTAAAAAAGATACGAAGGAGGTACAAGTTGTACCCGGCAAGAGGATTTTGCGCGCTGCTGAGTTCATGTCCTTCGGCTCCGTTGGAGAGATCATCAATGAAGCGGAAACATTGATTCGGGCGGCCCTGTCCGCTGCCGAGACGAAGGCAAAGCAGACTGTTGCCGATGCCCAAACGGAGGCGAAAAAAATCATAGGTGCCGCCAAGGCAGCCTTTGAGACGGAGCGCAAGAAAGGCTATGCGGCAGGGATGGCCGAAGGCAAGCAAGAACTTTCCGATTTAATGATGTCCGTTGCCGCCAAGAGGATGGACAGCTTTGAGAAATTCGAGGAAAGCATCGTCAATATTGTTATGCGCTCCGTCAAGCGGATTATCGGTGAAATGGACGACGCGCGGCGGCTTCGGGCGATTGTTCACAATGCCCTGTCTGCCGTCCGCAATCAAAAGAAAGTCATCGTGCGCGTAAATCCAGAACAAGCCGCGGCTGTGCGCGAAAGTATTGGTGGAATCGCAAAGGGCGGGAACGATGACACGCCTTTTGTTGAGGTTGTTGCCGATGGCCGGTTACAAGAAAATGACTGTATTATTGAAACGGAAATTGGTACTGTCGATGCGAGTTTGGACATACAGCTTAGAGCCATTGAAAAATCTTTACAAAAGCACGTGGAACAGGGCTAGTACGGTTTAGACGCTGCACGCTATCTGTGCTTCCAGTACAGTAACGTTGCTTTCTGCGTCACATTTCATGTCAGTATAGAGGTATATCCAAGGAATAGAATTTGTAAATTTCACCCCTGGAAGTGCATGGTGACCTCTCGGCGTTCCAGCGGATGCGACGAAGGACCTAACTTCGGTAGTTCCGTTTTCCAGTATGCTAACTTGGGTTTTCCCGTTAGATTCTCCAGCATTTCGGAGCGCAAGGAGAGATAAAGCGAACATGCCCGTATCCGTGAATGCACCCAAACGCTTACCTATCGCCAAAGCTATACGCGCACATTCACCCTGAGTCCACGGATATCGGCATAACGAAAGGAAGGCGACAAACGCTTTATTTCGGGGAAATTCTTCAAACACAGTGTCGTATACAGCCCGTATCAGGTCAGGTAGAGACGAATAGTTGGAGGGACAGAATACCCTGTTGAAGATGCGCAGCACAATAGCGGGATCGCGCGGCAAATCCTTAAAAAAAGTATGATTTTTAAATGCATCAAGTGCGCTGCGGACATCGCCCGAGTTGCATATTTCTTCTAGGCGATTAACAATTTGTTGTTGGAAAGGTTCCGCCGCGACCATATCCGTATCGTATAGTAGCGATTTTACATCAAAATTGACATATTTTTCCTCGTGAAAATTTTGTTCCATGGAAAGCGCATCCCAAAAAGATGTCGGGATACGCCCCCCGACACCAGCCGCCGCAACTAATGCATTGGCGGCAGTGTCGCAATTTGGTGACGCGAAAGCTCTTAAAATAGCATCTTGCTCGTTTAGATTATACAAATTTAATGCTTCATACAGTCTCTGCAATTCTATATCACGACAATCACCACCATTTGGCGTGCAAGAGGGGTTTGTGAACTGCAATCGCTTGCCGATTTCAAGCAAAAATTCTATGGCAGCCTGTGCGTTTTCGCTTCTAGGGTCTTGATATAATGCAATTCCAAATTCTGTCAAAGCGGCAATATTTTTATCGGGATTATCGGGATCTTCACAACGGTATCGCGGCAGTTCAGGCATTTGCGCTCCAAAACGTCCGCTGGCAATGGATTGGGAGAGTTCTTCGACTAAAAATCTTAAATAATAGGCCCTGTATGCCCCATGGACGCATGAAGGCATTTGTCCATATCCGTTTGTGCGAAAAAGCTCCACGGCCCAGTTCCATACGATGCCCAATTCCTTGCCAGTTTGAGCACATGCAAGGCTCTCTCTTACCACAATGCGCAAATGGTTAGTGACCATAGCTACGCCGTCGTAAACAAATTGTGGCGTATTTTCTAGATTATTAGCAATACGCTGAAGGACCTTGTGCTTGACATTGGGGAAAAGGGTACACACAAAGCTAATGCACGACGATCGATCAGCGAAAGAATAATATTCCATCAGATTCCGCTTGGATTGCTCAAAGCTAGTATTGCCAACCGCGATTTTTGATCCGACACGAGTTAAAGTCGCCAAGATGCCAGTCGGAGTTGGCGGCATACTTGTTAGCACAGTAACTATTTCTGCGGATTGGCCCTCAAAAAAACGGGACATATTTTCAGAGAATCCAAAATCAGTCAATTTTATTATCATACATTATACGTATACAGGAAACGAGGCATATGTCAACACATATCTCTTTGACTGAGTTATGTTTTCTCGCCATAGGGGCACATGACCAGCGCCCCGTGGGCGGAAAATTTTTGATTTTCAGATTGCGCTTGCCATCCGATCACCTGCAGTACTGCATCGGGTCGCGCTCCCATAGTTCAATGGATAGAATATTGGTCTCCGGAACCGACGATTTGGGTTCGAATCCCGATGGGAGCGCCATCGGCGTCAGCCAAGGGTGCTCAGAAGCTCACCGAATGTGAGGACCCGTGTGTCTCCAGAAGCGAGATTCTTTAGCGTGAATTTTCCAGATACCACTTCGTCGGGACCGACAAATAGTGCAAAAACAGCTCCGGACCTACCTGCCTCCTTGAGTTGCCTCGAGAAAGATGACTCCCGCTTAAGATCGTAGCGCAGGGATATTCCCCGGGCTCGCAAGTCCTGGCAAAGGGAGAGGGCCATTTTTTGAGTCTCCTCCGAAAAAATGACAAATACGTGTGGGGCGCTGTTGTAGATGGGAATTAAATTTTTTTCTTCCAATAAAAGTCCGAGGGTCACATCGCCAATTGCAAATCCACAGGCTGGTAAAGAAGTTTTATGGAGTTTTTCCAGCAGATCGTCATACCTCCCGCCACCAGCCAAAGCCCTACTTTGCCCAGATCGCTCAAATGCTTCAAAAACAAATCCTGAGTAATAGGCAAGGCCCCGCACGATGCCTAGGTCGATTTGGACGAAGGGCGTCAACCGCAGATCATCCAGCAATTGTGAAAGTCTTTCCCAATCACCTAGGCGAGACGAGTTTTGACTGCCTATGGCATTTTGGATGTCTTCCAGTGTACGACACTGCCGCAAATCGTTGACTGCTGCAAAAAGATCAGAACCCCGGCTCGGGCAAAGCTCTTCTAATTTTTTTTTCGATTCCTGAAGAGTATCCCGTCCCAACTTATCAATAATGCCCAAAATGGAAGGTACTTGCTCGCCGGGTAGGCCAAATTTTTCCAGGAAATCTTTCCAAAGCCGCCGGTCGCTGATGCGAACGACAAAGTCATCTGCGCCAAGTCCGATTTGTCGAAAAACAGAAACTAAAAGGGCAATTATCTCCGCATCCGCGGTAACATCGCCTTCTCCCAAGAGGTCAGCGTTCATCTGCCAAAATGAGCGAAGTCGCCCTTTTTGTGGACGTTCATAGCGAAAATGTTCTCCCACGTTACACCAGCGAATAGGGCGTTTGAGTGTTGCCGCGCGTGCCGCAACCATCCGTGCAAGCGTCGGAGTAAGTTCTGGACGCAGTGCGACTGCCCGTCCGCCCCGGTCGGAAAAATTAAACAGTTGGGAAACGATTTCTTCCCCTGATTTTTCCACGAAAAGGTCCAATGGTTCCAGGATTGGTCCATCAAATTCCTCAAATCCAAAGGCGGCGGTTACTCGCCGAAAATTTTGAAAAAGATGGTTCCGAATGGCGCAGGAATCGGGATAAAAATCGCGAAATCCGGGTAAAACCCGCTTCATTGGCGGACACTGTACCGCCAAAAAGCCGTTGTCAACGCTCCGAAAATGGCTGCTAGGTCCGCAAGCCCGTAGTTGCAGCTAATATGCTGAATAAACGTCTCGGTCTGTCTGCAGATATGGCCCCGTATACAATTGCAAGTATTTCGACCTCGGGCATTTGAATTTTCTCAATTTTTCTAGACCCGCATCTTTGTCCAAGGCATGGGTACGCACATTTTATTCTCCAATCGCAAAGGCTGGGACCGCGTTGGCAACATGTTGGACTAGTGCCCTGGCTTGGCCGTAGGTGTTGGCTTCCACTAGGATGCGCAACGTATTCTCCGTTCCCGAGTAACGTACCAACACGCGGCCAATACCCGTTCTGGCGAGTTCGTTTTCCACGTCCATGATAGCTTTTTGGAGTTCAGGGAGTTCTTCTATGGGCGGCTTGCTCGAAATTGGCAAATCCAGTGTTTCGCAAGGATTTAAGGGAAAATAATCCCGCATAGAGGAAATGCGGAAGTCCCAATTATCGGCAATGGCGTGTATAAAAGCAACGGCAGTGAAAAGCCCATCCGCGGCTGGCGAAAAGTCCGTGCAAATAACGTGACCCGAGGACTCTCCTCCTAAGTTACACCCGGTGCATGCCATGGTTTCGGCGACATTGCGATCACCCACATGACAGCGATGGACATGGATTCCGTGTTTTTTTAACGCTCTATCAACGGCAGTGTTGCAGACGATGGTTGTCACAATAGCGTCGGATTTTAGGCGTCGTTGCCGCTGAAAATTAATGGCAAGAAGCGCGAGAAGATGTTCTCCTGCAAAAATTTTTCCCTCCCGATCACAGAGAATCACCCGGTCACCGTCGCCATCCAAGGCGATGCCAAGGTGCGCTCCCGTTTTGACGACTGTCCGCTGGAGCGTTTGCGGATGCTCTGTGCCAAAATTTTCATTAATATTTGTCCCCGACGGGGCATCGCCAATGGCGAAAACGCGCGCGCCCAGCTGATTCAAAAGGGCGCCCCCATAGGCGGCCGTTGCCCCGTTGGCCGCATCGAAAACGATGGAGAGATTTTTTAGACAGTTTTTTTCAAATGCCCCCCCCCAATGCCGAGCGTAGGCGGCCAAAAATTCGCCCGAATTGCTGCGCGCGGTGGTCTGTTCGGCGGCCGAATGAGTATCGTCCCCCTCCCGAAAAATTAGGTTTTCCAACTGTTTTTCTCTGGCCGCAGACAATTTATGCCCTTCACCATCAAAAATTTTAATGCCGTTGTCCGTATGCGGATTGTGCGAGGCGGTGATGGAAATACCGCAGACGGCACCATATTGCTTAGTAAGAAAGGCAATGGCCGGAGTCGCCAAAACTCCCAGGTCGTGAATTTCAAAACACCTGCCAATGCCGCGAAACAGGGCATTTTTCAGCAAATTCGCCGATGCCCGGGTGTCGATGCCGATGAGGATTTTTCCATTTGTGGCCTTTTGTTGCAAGCACACGCCGAGCGCCCGGCCGATTTTTTCAAAAAATTCCCCGGTAATGGGAAAAGTTCCGAACTTTCCCCGAATTCCGTCGGTGCCAAAAAGACTCTGCGGCACATGCGCCATGGAGTGGAGGTTACAACCCAGCCGGGATGTCTTTGCAAGGGCAGTGTAATTTTTGTTTACATTCATGTCTTATGCGAGGGATAATAAGCGAAAAGATGATGGATGAAGGAACGGATGCGCGGGAATTACCCGGGAATTTGCTTGTGGCACAATCCGGTGGCCCAACGGTGGTCATTAATTCCTCGCTGGCTGGGGTCGTTCAGGAGGCGCTCAATCACGAGTGCATCGGGGAGGTTTATGGGGCGCTCAATGGCCTCCACGGAATTCTTAGTGGTCAGCTGGTTGACCTGGCGGAGGAATCGCAGCACGTGATTCGAGGGCTGCGCCATACTCCCGGTGCGGCCTTGGGGAGTTTCCGCCGGCGTATGGAAGCGGGCGATTTGGAAAAAATGTTCGTCGCCTTTGAACGGATGGACATCCGCTATCTGTTTTACATCGGCGGCAATGGATCCCAGGCGGCCATTCACGCCATTCACGGCCATGCCCAAAAGATTGGCTACGAAATCCGCGCCATTGGGATTCCTAAGACCATCGACAACGATTTGGTGATAACGGACCACTCCCCTGGATACGGCAGCGTGGTGAAGTACGTTGCCACGACGGTGCGGGAAATCGCCATCGACGACCAGTCCATGGGGGATTACAATTTGGTTTCCATCATAGAAGTCATGGGCCGGGATGCGGGGTGGATTGCAGCGGGGTCCATGCTCGCCCGCACCAGCGGTACGCCATTCGACGCACCCCATCTCATTTACATCCCCGAACGGCCGTTCATCGACCAAGAATTCCTTTCTTCGGTGAAAAAAGTTCTGATGCAAAGTCGCTACTGCCTGGTGGTGGTTTCTGAGGGCATTCGCAATTCCGAGGGGAATTACGTGCAGGTGAGCGGGATTAAGGATCCCCTGGGTCGCACGGAGTTGGGCGGAGCTGCGGAATACCTGCAGAGCCTCGTGGAAAAAAATCTGAAAATCAAAACGCGGACGACAAAACTTGGTATCGCCCAGCGCGCCGCGGCCCATTGCGCGTCCACCCGGGACAACGAAGAGGCCTACGAATGCGGTGTGCGCGCCGTGAAGGCCGCCATCGGTGGTGCATCGGGAAAAATGGTTACCATCGTCCGGGAAAGCGACACGCCCTATCAGGTCAGCTACGGGCTTTCCGCACTGGATGAGATTGCGGGGAAGGTGAAGGAATTCCCGCAGGCCTGGGTCGACGAATCTGGGTCGATGATATCCAATAATTTCCTCCGCTACGTGTCGCCGCTGATTCAGGGGGAGGTGGAAGTTCCCCATAAGGGTGGGCTTCCCGAGTATGTCCATCTGCTGGGGGCGGAGAAATTTTCCAAAAAAGTCGCCGCTGGCCCGGGTGGATACCGGTAATCGCCCACAAAAGCCGAAGGGCTTCCAGCGGGCACTTTTTTCTTGCGTGAAATGCTTCTCGTTCCAACGAGATCTCGTAAAATAGTACATAATAATAGTCTTTCGTGTGCTTAATAATTTCAATAATTTACACTTATAAATTACAAACTTCCTTTGATTGCCCCATGTGCTTCCCATGGACACATTTTTGCCGCCTGCGGCGCTTTTTTACCTTGTTCAATTTTCTGCTAACTGTTTTGTGCTCAATTCGAACTCTTTAAAAGTGGCCCCACGGCCATCGCGATCATGATCGTATTCTACGCTGCCGAAAAATTCCGACTTGTCAAACAAATTTTACAATATTTTGCTGCGGCACAGAATCTTTCGATCGATGGTATGGAAAACCCGTTTGCCGTGGCGTTGCAGATGTGGTCGCTAGTTGACACGACCTAATAGCGAAAGGGCTCCCAGCGCTTCTCCCTGGATAGCTCATTCAATGGCGGCGGAAGAATCCTTGTGACTGCTGGCGGTAAGCTCCACGCTTTATGTACCCATTCCACAAATTTCTGCATTCGTTCCATTTGTAAAATGTTTTTATCCGCAAAGTAGCGCACAACATACGCGGCCTTAATGGCAAACTCGGGCAGACCCCTTTTCGTATCCACATCCGTGAGCATCACTATCAGAAGGTTCCATAGATTAACGATGCCAGCGCTAGCCAGGTATGCTTCAATTTCTTCCATGGACGCCTTAGCTAGCCAAACCTGCATGCCAGGATGTCCCGGCTTGTGCGTCGCCGCAAAGGCTACGGCTTCTGCGCCCGTTTGAGGTGCATATTTGGCCCTGGCTTCGGGGGAAAGTGTTTCAAAGACTGAAGCATATTCGCTTGGAACGTTAGCGGTATCAAGAAATTTCTCCCGCACATCTTGTGGTATTTGCGGCGCAATTTTAATGAGAAGCTCGTTGGTGTGCCATAGAAACGGGAATCTTTCAATTTCTTGTTCGCCCAACTCCACCGATAGGCATTCTGCGATTTCTTCTGGTGGCATCCCAAGCAAGGTCCAGTTGTTGGGGTACTCTGGCACGGCATGATCAGTGTAGGTATGCTTGCAAAGCTTGAATAACGTGGCTGCCGCCGGTGGAGGCAGGTGCTTTATAAGGAGGGCAACGTCAAAATCAAGGTGTCCATCTACGGTCATTGGCATTTCCCCGATCAGTCTCCCGTTTGCGTCAAATGCTGAGAATACTTTAGCATACTTTTGCATTTCGGACAAATCCCGCTCATACTGGGTGACTTCATCGGGAGTTGAAGCTTTCCTTTCGGCCAATATCTTCATCGTCATGTCAACCAGGTCGTGTCGTCCTGTACTGAATGAACGCGAAAGGATTCTGAGCACCACGCCTTGTGACATGTCCATAGCGACTATCTTGGCGAGCTCCGCTTTGCACGCGTCCTTATCCGCGCCAAAGATTTTTTTTATCCCGACGAGGGGGTGATCTGAAAACTTTTGTGCTAACGCAAAAACCCTATCCGCGAAAGGCGGATTGAGTCGTTCAAGTTCATCAAAGATTCCATCGCATGAATATCCGGTGAAGACACTCCAATAAAGCTCATCGGCTGCCAAATATGGATCATCCAGCATGAGGTATCTTGATGCTGCATTATGGATGTATACATCGTATGGCGATGCATTGTCTGGTAATTTTTTTCCCGGCACCTCTGGCGGAATTTTTGGCAACTCGATATCTGGCTCTACATCTGGCTTCGGCGTCGGTTCCTCGGGTTTTACTGGAGGCGTTTCTTCATCCCTAGATGGTGCTGGTTCTTCAGCTTTTGTTGGGGTTGTTTCTTCATCCATAGATGGTGCTGGTTCTTCAGCTTTTGTTGGAGTTGCTCCCTCGTCCATAGATGGTATTGCTTCTTCATCCCTAGATGGTACTGGTTCTTCAGCTTTTGTTGGAGTTGCTTCTTCATATTTAATTGGCGTTGAACTCAGTGGTTCTTCGCTCGCAATGAGAAACGTCCAGGATACTGGCAGGTGCAGGTGGATAACAAGCCAGTTCCATACCCACTTTAAAAATAGCACGGCCGCACATAGGTAACGCTGGGCAAACTGGACCACTGTCACGGTAGCGCTTCGAATTCTTGGTGATATGGCTGCAGTGAAGCCATTTGATACAGTTTCGAGCTTGAGCATGAACGATTAATAATGGAGTCTGCCAATAAGTCAAGAAAAACCGAATGGTGTGCTATTTCTAACTTCACCTGCGTGGGCTGATGAATTTGGCTCGTCTTGGAAAGATTTTGGAATCTCCCTGGGGACAAATGGATGCCCTATGTGTCTCTGTAGAGCTCTTCGACGCCGTCGGGAAGCCCCTGTGCTACGCCGTTCCACCCCATCTCCTCGCCGAAATTTCTGAGGGCGCGCTCGTCCGCGTCCCTCTAAACAACCGCTTTACAACCGGTGTCGTCACTAACACGGGGAAATCAACCTTCGAAGGGAAATTGAAGCCCATTGGGGAGGTGATTTACCATTTGCCGCCGGATCTCATGGCCCTCGCCCGCTGGCTCTGCCGCTACTACGGTGCGGATCTATCCTCCGCCCTTGGAGTTATCGTTCCTCGGGAAATGCGGAAAAAACGAAAGCATTCCCCCGTTTTTACCGGGGAAATTAAAAATTCTCCGAGCGGCGATACGTTGGCCGATAGTTTGATCCCATCGCTACTTTCCCGGAAATTTCGCACGGTCTTATTGCAGGAATGGAATTTTTGCCGGCGGGCGGAAATCTATATCACTTTGGCCGCATGTGCTCTCAATTCCGGTGAAAATGCTCTCCTGCTGGTGCCGGAAATTTCGAAGGTGGAACGTCTTGCACAACTAATGGGCCGGCAAATTCCCCATTTCCCGTGGCACGGCCGACTTTCCTTGGGGGATCGGACGGCGATTTGGAATGGGCTAATTGAAAACGCGGGCCCCATAGCCGTCATTGGCACACCCGCCGCCGTATTTTTACCAATCGCTGCCCCTCGGCTAATAATCGTCGATGACGAGGAGGGTGACGCCTACAAATGTGAAAAAATACCCCGCTTCCACCGGCGCGACTGTGCCGTCTGCCGCGCGTGGTTGAACCAGGCGCTTTGCGTTCTAGGCAGCGGTGCGCCGTCCTTGGAGTCCATACAAGCCTGCCGCCGGGGAAAGTTTCAATATATACCGTCCGATGGTCCTGCGGTGGGCTCGATTGGCAATATTCGCGTAATCGACGCAAAAAATAGCGCCCGAAACAGATTTTCGGTAACTCCAACCTTGGAAGCGGAGCTTAGAAAATGCATTCAAAGCAATGAGCAGGGAATTCTTATTTTAAACCGCCTGGGCTACGAAAGATGCATTTTCTGCCACCGGTGCAACCTTGAACTTTCGTGCCCCAAATGCGACGGACCGATGGCGCTGTGGCGCGGGAGGAAGCAACGTTTTTGCCCGGCCTGCTCCTATGTGGAACGGCACACGCACCATTGCCCCAACTGCCATAATCCCTCCCTACGCGCCCGCGGCGCTGGAATCGAGCGCATGGAAGAAATTTTGGGGCAAATTTTCCCCCATGCTCGAATTTTGTCCTGCGACCATTCCATCCGATCCTCGCCTAAAAAAATTAGGGCATTTGAAGATGCCATGCGAAGTGAGAAAATTGACATCATCATCGGGACCCATGCGGCCATTGATCTCATCCATTCCCCCCGGGTCGGATTGGTTGGTATACTGAACGCGGACCAGGAGTTGCAGCGGTCAGATTTCCGCGCCGGTGAACGCGCCTTCCAAACGCTTGCCCGCATTTGTCATATTTGTGCTTCGTCGCCCGGGCAATCGAAGCCCATTCCACTGATCCTACAAACCCGCGACCCCGCAAACATCATCCTCCAAGCGGTAATCGGTGGCGATCCCAGTCCCTTTTATGAGACAGAACTCGCCGATCGCAAGGTCCTGGGATATCCGCCGCACCGGCACCTTATTCAACAGGTATTTTTAGGAAAATCGAATAAGGAGGTAGAATGCTTTGCTGCGGAATGGGTAACGCTTTTGGAAACAAAGATGAGAGCCAGTGAAAGCTTTCAACTAAAAGGGCCGAGAAAACTCCAGCCGCACAAAGGAAATGAACGCCATTGCCTGTGGTATCTCACTACCAATCCGATTTTTCTCATGGAAAAACTGCAAGAAATGCGCGAAGCCATGCCCCAGTCGAAGGAGGTGGATTACTTCTGGGACGTGGATGCCAGAGACCTTCTCTAATCGGAGGCACATTGCCGGGGTGATGGCCTGGCCTTCGGACGGCCGGTGAATGCCTTAAGAAAGTTGATAACGCACCGTCGCATTTGACCTCGCGAGGTAATTTGATCCAAAAAACCGTGATCCAATAAAAATTCAGCCGTTTGGAATCCGGGCGGAAGCTCCTGGCGGGTAGTTTCCCGGATAACCCTTGCGCCGGCAAATCCGATGCGCGCGCCGGGTTCGGCGATGATGATGTCTCCCAGGGAGGCAAAACTGGCAATAACACCCGCCATGGTGGGGTCGGTTAAAATGGCAATGTACGGCTGGCCGGTGTCCGACAGGTGAGCCAGGGCGGCACTAACCTTCGCCATCTGCATGAGGCTTAGAATGCCCTCCTGCATGCGCGCTCCACCGGAGGCACAGACGATGATGAGTGGGATTTCCCGTTCAACGGCCCGTTCAACGGCGCGGGTGATTTTTTCTCCCACGGCGCAGCCCATGCTCGCACCCATAAAACGAAAATCCATTACGGCGATGGAAAGTATTACCCCGCCCATGCGGCCGATTCCAGTAACCACCGCCTCGGTCAGGCCCGTTTTTTGGCGGTTTTCCGCAAGCTTCGCCGCGTACCCCTCAAAGGCTAAGACGTCCTCGCCCTCGAGATTTGCGTCGTACTCCTCAAACGAATCCCCATCGAGAAGGAGCTTGAGCCGTTCCGGAGCGGTTAGTTGAAAATGATAGCCGCTCTTCGGGACCACTTTCAAATTACTTTCAAGTTCTTTTGTATAAACAACTTCTCCGGAAATCGGGCATTTGATAAACACATCTGGCGGAATTTCCCGCTTCCTTATGGCGGTTACCGTTGAATATCTTGGTTTTCCAAAAAGAGCCATCCATCCCCCTCACGCCCGGGCGAGCGTCAACGCCTCCACGTGTTCAAATCCAGCCGCAGCTAACACCTTTGCGCAGGCCTCGATGGTCGCACCCGTGGTAAATATGTCATCTACCAATGTGATTTTACGATCTTTGGCAACTTTCATCTTTCTAAGAATTCGTCCGTTTATTTGGAACGCATTGCCCACGTTTTTCCACCGTGCCCGCGATCCAAGCCCAAATTGCCGCCTGGTATGGCGACTTCGGCGGAGCAGTGGGCAAACTTCGCAGCCATAAATTTTCGCCAAGTGCCCACATATGAGTTCGCTCTGGTTGAAGCCCCGCAACCATTGGCGCCACCAGTGTAGCGGAACGGGAACTAACACGGCGGCGTGTAAATCCAGACAGGCCTCTCGGCCCATGCGGCCAATGTCGGGAAGCAAATGCCGGCCGTTACGATATTTTAACTCGTGAATAATCCGCCGGCCCAGCCCGGAGTAGACATAGATCGAACGATTTCGGCGAAAGGAAAAAGTCTTTTTCCCACATTCGTCGCAAATGGTTCCGTTTTCAACGTCGGGTGCCCCGCAACGGGGACAAAAGTGGTTGCGGATCCAATCGATCTCCCGCAAGCAATCGGGACAGATGTAATCATACGCGCTTTCCTTTCCTAGCGCGGAGCCGCAGCCCACACACGCCCGAGGAAAGAGAGAATCCAGCAACTGACGGCCCATGCCTCGCATCATGCATATTCTAGCCACCTGCGGAGAGAGACTGGTAAAAATACCTCTTTACGTGTCAAACTTTATCGAAACTTGAAAATCAGTTCCGTTTGTTTTTATGTTAAATTTATCTTGATGTTTGAAGAAAAATACGTAAAACATTAAGCATGTTTTCGTCTGGAGGTGTGCTGTTTAATTCGGTGCCGATATCCGTTGCGGTTCCATCTTTGGAGCCTGAAAAAAATGCGTCAACGTCTGGACCAACGTCTAACCAACGCATGCAACGGGTAAGCACGGGACACACTCCACCCCAAGCGCCTGGAGCGAAGGCAAGTATCCGAGATAAAATTGCTTTTTTCGGTACTGGAGCGGGAATTTCCGTTGTACAGCAGGCCGAACAGAGGAGGTATAACGGCGCAGCGCTTTTAGTCGCCAATTCTACGGCAAATGCTAGTAAGGCGAAGGGTGACGCTCCTACTGCTGGCAATAACCACGCTACGGATGGCGGCTCGGTCGTGAGCAACGCTCCGGCTGCGGGGGAGAGTTCTGTAGTGGCCGGCAGTCCTGCCACGGACAGCGATTCTTCAACGGGTGATGCGGCTGTAGGTGGCGCTCCTACCGCTAGCAGTAATCCGCCCGCAAATGATACGCGCAAGCCCAGCCATACCATGGATCGCCAGGCCCAAATACACGCAAAAGGATTTCCACCGCCGCCTTCGGCTTCCGTGCCAGATTTCAAAACCGAAGAAGGGCGGCGTGCGTTCCGAGACTTGGCCGTTGAATGTTTCAGTGGCACGAAAATGGATGCAACCATGCAATCTCCGCAGGATGCGCTTATCGCCCTCGCGGACCTCGGTAATTTGGAACGGGAAATCGCCGGAGAAAAAATGCCCCCCGGCTACGAAAAAATTCGGCGGCAGTTCTTGGATCCCCACTCCGGGATGGCAGAATTTATTCAAAACCAACCACCTGGAGTTCAAACGAGTATCCTCCGCGCCCTGGCTTCAAAAAACTGTGATATCGCCATGAAAACGCTTCTTGGCAAGAATGCGCAGATCCCGAAGGAATTTTTCAACGATCTGTACGCTGCAGGGAAACAGGATGCCACGCGCACAGAAGCCATTGGATGTTTTTATCGCACGGCGGATGGGACCACGCAATCTCCACCGGAGGCAGCACTCAAAGCTCTCATTGACATAGGCGACCAGGCACGGGAGGCGGCACGCGAAGAAATACCACATGGATTCCAAGAAATTCAACAGCAGTTTTTAAATCCCGAATCCAAAATGGCTGAATTTATTCAAAGGCAACCACTTGGCGTTCAAATATGTATTCTCCACGCCCTAGCTTCGAAAAATGCTGGTATTGCCATGGCGGCGCTTCTCGGCGCCAGCAGGGTTGAAGGCATGCCGATTCGGAAGGATTTTTTTGACGATCTGTGCGCAGACTCCAGTGAAGGGAGAAAATTTACCGATTTGGACGCAACTGGGCTTATCGGGGATTCGGACAATCGCATACAAAGTAGGGAAGAGCGGCTCAATTCTAAAAAATCCGATGTTCGAGCTGGAGAAGACGCCATTAAATTTCTGGCGACAGAACCGGAGCCCGGTGGGGCGAAATTTTTTGGAGGTGAAAACTTCGAAAGAAATTTGGAGGTGGTTGCAAGACTGTTTGGATCTCTTACGATCTTCAAAGACATCAATCGGCTCAGCAATCATATGACACTGACGATCAACGGCCATTCCGTAGATCTGAGTAATTACGTTTCAGAAACCGACAGTGGTGGAATCAAAGCGGCAAAATTTGTTCTGATGGCTTTAAAAAACTCCGGATTTACCCCAGAACAAGCCTTCAATGTCTTTCAGGCGTTGTGCCGATTTCAATATGCCCAAGGAGAATGTACCCGTCCCCTCATGGCATACAAGCTGAACCTTGGCAAAGCCGCCGACTCCCCTGCGGCCGACAGTTTTAGCAAAAATATTTTTACCCATGGCATTCGCGCAAACACACTCGCCATTAACATGACCCCGGAAGGAAACGTGGAAATGGACGCCGGGGTTATGATCTCTTCGAAATACATTGATGAATTTGCTCAAAATAATCCAGACAAAGGAAGTGCCACGCATTGCCCCCATACTTACGGGGTGGCCTTTACGTCGGCTGTTTGCGATCCGCAGGGGAACCATCAATTGAAAAGCTCAATGATGGCCTGTAATTACTAGGGGCTGTCGCCAAATGCCCTTCCCTATCAGTGTGAAGCAGCAAATGTGCATCGCTGCGAGAAAGAACGATATGTTTTTACGGTAGCGTGTTGCGATACCACGCCATTTCCGAAAGTGGAGAAAAAAATTTTCAATTCGCTACCGCTTTTTATAGAGCTCTTTGTCGCAGGCCCGCTGTATTTTGCGATTTTTTTTAGGCAGAATCACGGGAGTAACGTCACTTCCCCACTTTTATCTACGCCGACATGCAACTTAGCAGCGAGCCCCCTTTCGTGCCGCCATCATCTGCCTGCCGCCGCGGGCACCCATAGCACGGGGAGGAAACGACGCTTTCGCCAAATCTTACAGCTCGCTCCGCACACGCAAACCACCACGGCACAACAACGCACGGCGCCCAGCTTGCGGTGCGGAACAGACCAGAAAATTCAATGAACTACGCCACCCCGCAATGGTAACTAACCCAACCCCGATGGAAAAAGTCCCTCATAGGCTTGACCATGAGGTAGGTCTGGCGTTGGAAGACACTTATGGAAGCTCGCCCAACGCTGGGGGAAATATTCAAAGGTGTTTGCGGATTTTGCGAGAAAAATTCATTGGAATTTCCTCCCACGAGTGGGCGCCCATCGATATTGTCTTTTGTGCAGCTTCTTACGCTGAAGATTTTCTGGGAACTCTCTCGAGTAAAGGATTTTAAGACATCTTATCATGGGCCGCTGCGCAAAATTCTGGCGGAATTTTTTCCTAAATTGCCCGAATATTCCGGAATTATGAAACGCCTGCCAAAATTTATTTGTGCCCCCTAGCTAAATTGGGACCGATTCTGCGTCTAAACGGGACATCTGTGATTTTAAGTCGCCAACGGGAAAAGTAGTCTAGTGAAAACGGGCGTTAGTCCCGATCAAACTGTGGTTAAGCCCGTGAAATCCCTTCGAATGGCCTTACGGTTTTTCGCTGTGGTCCACCCGGATGGGACGAACGCCAAAGCAACGTACGAGGATTTTTGATGATTTTTCACAAAAGCGTTGACATTCCACACCTTACGCGCAGTCTAATTCTTGAATCTGGATTCTAAAAAAGAAAGTTCAATATGAAAAGTATTATCACACACACGGAAGATGTTTTTAATGGCGATTGGAAACTGCAAATGTTCCCAGGACTGCCACCTGGCTTCAAACTGGAAGCCCGACTTTTTCGGGAACCTCCCGCGTTTTTAGGACGGGCCAGCCCGCTGCCAGTGACGAAGGCCATTTGAGAAGTGTCATTAATAAAAAAATGAGCTAGTTTATCCGATTTGAGAAACAATGGGGACTAATTAATAAAAACAAATGACGGATTATTACTTCGGTAAAGGAGCCGGAGACGATAGTGGTGTTGAATGTTTTAACTGTAATACTGTATTTAGGAGAGTTTTTCATGAATGTTTTGTGCATTGTTTTTCCCGGTATTAATGTTTGCCGGCCACAATCATATGTTGGCGACAAATTTCATATTTTAAAGGAGCTCGCATTCCAATAGTGATCGAGTATATTTGGACTAATGGGCTTTTAAAATGGACGATGAATTGCAGCTTGGACAGGAACGGGACCATATCGGAACGCTGTTTCGTGACTTGGGTGTGGCGATTGCCCGCCATGATAAGCTCTACTACGAAGAATCGTCGCCGGAAATTTCCGACTGGGAATACGACCGACTCAAGCAGGAATACCAAAACTTATTGAAAAAGTATCCCTTTTTGCGGACACGGGCGCGCGCGCCAGGCGTGGGCGATGATCGAAGAAAAGGTTTCCAAAAGGTAGCCCACCGCGTTCCCATGCTCAGCCTGGGAAATACTTACAACGTTGACGCGTTACAGGCCTTTGTGAACCGAGTCCACGAAAGCGTTGGCGAGGATGTTTCCTTCGTCGTCGAACCCAAAATCGATGGAGCGGCACTAAGTCTTATTTTTGAGAACGGCTCACTTATCCGAGGAATTACCCGGGGCAACGGTCAGGAGGGGGACGACGTCACCCGCAATGCGAACACCATCGTTGAACTTCCCCATTCAATTGAAATCGAAGACGTTCCTCCGTTATTGGAGGTCCGCGGGGAGGTTTACATTACGTTGGCAGATTTCGAGGAAATCAATTCCCAGCGGCAGCGGGAGGGGCTGGATGTGTTCGCCAATGCGCGGAACTTGGCCGCGGGAAGCCTCAAGCTGTTGGACCCGGAATTGGCACAGCAACGTCGCCTGCGGTTTATCGCTTACGAAATTGCTTCCTGTTCACGGGAGTTTTCGACGCATGGGGAAGTCCTCCATTTTTTGGAACGTTGTGGATTTCCAACCAATGGGCACCGGTTTGCCAAAACATTCGCGGACATCTGGGCGGCGGCGGAATGCTACGACCGGGAAAGAAGGTCCCATCCATTTGCCACGGACGGCGCCGTCGTTAAGGTGAACGAGCACGTGCTCCGGGGCAAACTGGGCGCCATTTCGTCAGCCCCCCGCTGGGCAATGGCCTACAAGTATCCAACGGAGCGAGTTATTACGGAATTGCTTTCCATCGAATTGAGCGTGAGTCGAACGGGGATCGTTGCACCGATTGCCCACCTGGATCCGGTCCCCATCGGCGGAACCACCATCCGCCACGCCACCCTGCACAACGCCGACGAAATCGCGCGCAAAGACATTCGCGTGGGAGATTTTGTGATTCTGGAAAAAGCGGGCGAGGTCATTCCGGCCATCGTGGGCATCGTTCCCGACCGGCGACCGGCCCATGTTCAGCCGTTTGCCTATCCGAAATCCTGTCCCGCGTGTGCCGGGCCACTAAAGCGGTTGGATGGTGAAGTAGCATACCGCTGTCTAAACCCCGACTGTCCCCCGCAAATTTCTCGGCGCTTGGAGCACTTTGCGTCCAAACAGGCACTGAATATCGATACCCTTGGTCCCCAGCGCATTGAACAATTGCGCGATGCGGGGCTGCTGGAGCAATTCAGTGATATTTTTCGGCTAACCGAGGAGGCGCTTTTGCACCTGCCGAATACGAAGGAAAAATCCGCCCGCACCCTTTTGGAAGCCATTGAAACTGCCAAGCGGCGGCCGCTCTGGCGATTGTTGCATGGATTGGGAATTCCCCACGTCGGGGTACAAACGGCGAAACTTTTAACTAAGCGGTGGCCCTCAATGGAAGCACTCATGGCCGCATCCCGGGAAGAGTTGCAACTTTGCGACGGAATCGGTGATATCGTAGCTGCCAGCATTCATACCTTTTTCAACGATCCAGCAAACCGCCGGCTCATTGACGAACTGGCGGCGCTTGGGCTTTCCATGGAGGATTCTGCGAAAAAATCCGATTCTGCGGAGGAAACTTCATTTTTCGCGGGAAAAAACTTCGTCATCACCGGGACTTTTCACGCCTTCAGCCGGGAGGAACTGAAACAGCGGATTGAACAGGCAGGCGGAAGTGTTCGGGAAAGCGTTTCATCCAAAACCAATGCGCTCATCGTTGGGGAAAATCCTGGGGGAAAATTGGCCGATGCAGGGCGGTTTGGTGTTCCCACTTTCAACGAAGGGCAGTTGGCCACGCTTTTTGGGGGCGTTTAAAATGGATTGCCCTTCATAAATCGCACATTTATTTGGAGTATGTTATGTTTCGGGCGTTTAGAAACGCGTTCATTGCTGGGCTTTTGGCATTTCTGCCCCTGGGAATTACCATATTTTTGGTTAAACTCCTGGTGGACAAGATAGGATCGCCGGCAAGCCGGCTTTTTTTCCACGCGTTCCCCCATCTGGTCCCATCGAAGACTTTCATGATCTTTGCGATCAACTTCCTATCAACGCTCTTTGTCGTGTTATTTATCGCGCTAGTTGGATGTGTTTCGCGGTACTTCCTGGGAAGGTTCCTCCTCCGCGGAACAGAAAAAATCATCGATCAGCTACCGTTTATCCGCACGCTCTACAATACGTCCAAACAAATCGTTGGAACGTTTTCAAATGGTAAGCGTGTCCTGTTCCAGGAGGTTGTGCTGGTGGAATTCCCGACAAAGGGATCCAGCGCCATAGGCTTTGTAACCGGTAATGCTGATGGTGAATTGGGCAATTTTTGCGAAAAGAATGGCGTGTGCGTGTTTGTTCCAACGACGCCAAACCCCACGTCCGGGTTTCTTATTTTTGTCGATCGGAACAGTTGTAAGTCTCTCCAAATGTCCATCTCCGACGCCATGAAGGCAATCATTTCCGGTGGAGCGCTTGTCCCGCCAACACCAACGACAACGCCATCGGCATAATGCATGCGCTAGCGGAAACTTTTGTAGAAGCCGGAACCGTTGGCGCTCTATCTAGAACAAAACGCCTCACAATCGACTCCCACAAAAACTCCACCATCACAACGCAACTCACGCGCAATTTTTGCGGTCTACTAATAATATCTTTCTACCACTCGCTTTACCACCGAAAAAACCCACCCGTCAATGGTTTGCTCGCGCCCGTGGCCGGCCGCCCCGTTTCCGGTTATGGGTACCACGCTCGGCGTAAGGACCGAAGGACAGGTCAAGATCTCTGATGGTTTCGCAAATTTTAGAAATCTGTCAAAGAACTGCGTATACATCTAAAAATTTCTGGTTGGAAGTCAAGGCAAATGCATTGGCACTGGCGTGGGAAATGCCATAAAATTGCTGCAAACTGCAAACCGCCTGGAACAGGCAGAACTTCTTTTTACAAACCTCATCGACGATCAATGGCGCACAGTACTCGCTACGGTAACAAATGGTTGCAAGGTTTCCGCCCCAGATTGCCCACTGAAAAATAAGAAAGAATTCCCAAATTTAGTTTTCGAGTTGTAGTGTCGTTGGAGTCGCAAAACATTTCCAACGAAAATTTGTCTTGCGCCATGGAGAGTGAAAAAGTGAGAATACCTAACAGAGGTCTTGTAGAGGTCGCTTTTGGGCCATTTTGCCCCGTATGAAGTGCAAGCTTCAAGACAGTGCTTCTGACTTTTGCAAGACCTCTATTGAAAACTGGCACGAATTTATCTAACAGCAAATGGGGAGCCTCACATTGATGAAAAAATCTTCCGTTTATTACTTATTCGCCGTTGTTCTGGCAATTTTTTGCGGCACATCAAATGTGCCCGTTTTGTGGCAAGCTGGGGCATTTTGCTCGGAAATATTCGTTCGAATTTTTCGCTGTATCAGCATGCCAATTATTGCCCTTTCCGTCATCGTTGCCCTCGCCTCCTGCACATCCGATGGCCGCATGCGAACGGTTTGGAAGAAAACCCTGACTTATACCCTTGGGACGACCATTGCCGCCGCCAGCATTGCAGCCCTGTTATATGTGATTATTTCGCCGGCAAATGTTACCTCCATTGCCACGGGCACTACGGCCGCGTCGAGCGTGCAACACGGGTACCTTTACTACCTACTCGATACAATTCCCGATGACGTCTTGGGTGCTTTTATCCAACACAAAGTGCTCAGCGTGCTACTCGTTAGCATCATTACCGGCATTTGCATCCGCTGTATTCCAGAGGAGGATGCCAAACACGTGGTGCTCAAATTTTTTCAAGGGCTACATGGTATTTTCCTATCCGTTACCCGGGTTGTCGTTCGGGCGCTGCCCATCGGCATGTTCGGCTTCATCTGCGTGAGCATCCAAGAGTCACGAACCGGAATCCAGCTGGCGGAAATGGGAAAATACTTCCTTGTCATCGTTTCAGCCAACATCCTGCAGGGATTGGTCGTGCTCCCGCTCTGGCTGTGGGTTAAGGGGATCAATCCACTGAGAACCTTTCGCGGGATGCTGCCGGCGCTGTCCGTGGCATTTTTTTCCAAATCATCGGCGGCAACGCTTCCCGTCACCATGGAAATGGCGGAAAAAAATCTCTGCATCCAGCGGCAAACTTCCCGCTTCGTGTTGCCCATGTGCACGACCATTAACATGAACGGATGCGCGGCATTCATTTTCACAACCGTCACCTACCTCATGCAAAATCATGGGATACCCGTTACCACTGGCTCCATGATCCTTTGGATCTTCATCGCCACCATCGCCGCCGTCGGAAACGCAGGTGTCCCAATGGGATGTTTCATGTTGAGCACCAGTCTGTTGTCCTCCATGGGCGTACCCACCCGGCTCATGGGCATCATTTTACCATTCTATGGCATAATTGACATGGTGGAAACGGCGCTGAACGTTTGGTCCGATGCCTGCGTGGCCACCGCCGTTGACAGGCCAGAATGCCTGCGCATCAAATGACCGGACATCTCTTGGCCTGCACCAGTACCAGGGTCCCTTCGGGTACGAATCACCATGCGCACGGAGAAGTTTTGGCGCAAATCGTCGTCCGTTAAAAAGTTGCAGCATCCCGGCAGAGCTTTACCACCCTGTCGATCGCGGTGCGCGGATCCGGGTGTTGCGCGGTTACTCTTGTAATTGAGCCCATGAAGGGGCCATCGCAACCACTTCAAATGGCCATACGATTCTTATGGTGAAGCCTGGTAAACTTTTATTAAATCGGCCCAAGTCACCTAAGCTAATGCACGAATTTGAATTTGTCAGCTGGGGCGCGGCTCATTGGTTGAGTTCGGGGCTCGCAACTTCCAGAGATTCTATTTCAAACTTCGGGATGCTGTCATGGACTGGGCGTCCGTAGCGCATAACAATACTATTTTTAAGCTGTCGCACCGATTTGCGATCCATATCTGGTGCGGGAGAAAGAACAAAATCTTCGATTCCATTATCCATAAAGAGTTCACTAATCTTTCCAAAATGGTCGACATCTGGGCCCATGCGTATTTCAGCAAGTTGGACTGGCTCTTCTTCCCCGTGTGCCACGTACATCCGCAACGTTCCATCCTCGCCAACAATAATGATTAAATGGTTGGGAACATAGGTTCCTGATTCGAGTTCGCGCGACCGCGTGAACCGGAAAATCTTAGCAGCAATTTTCCCCAAGGAATTATACACTTGGTTGCAGATTTTAACGTGGAAAAGTCCATCGCAGATTCCTTTGAGATAGGCCGGCCCGCGGGAAGGGACCATGGATCGTATGTCATCGCCGAGGAGACTGATGCCAAGGGCAATGAATACACAAAAGCTTATATGTGAATAATTTTGGACGTAGTCTTCGTAAAATTGACTGGGAGTATCAAATTTTAAGATACTTTCGCAATATATATTCGAAAGCTCCGTTGCTGAAATTCCCTGCGGCCCATCCTTGTCCGCCCGTTCCTCGAGGACTTTAAATGCTTTCGGGAGAATATTGAACCCATCCTTTATGCGGCCGCCGTCCAACCGTTCCATCTCCTGGACAACAGCGGACAGTTTGCCGCAAACGGTCTCCGCTTTCGCCTTATCCGCTCGAATGGCGGTCAGCAATTTTTCCGTTTTGTTGCGTTTTTCGATCCCCTTGGGATCTTTTCTCGCCTGAAGTTGTTCAAACCGGACATTGGCGCGCTGCTCTTGCGCGGCATAGGCTTCCAGGTCCTTTTCCGCCGCCGTAAGAGCGTATTGGGAAAAATTAAAAATTTCTGCCAGTGTCTTCGGTTCTTCACCGGTGGTCCGTTGGATTTGCTGAACGACTTGGTTCAAGGTTTTTTGGACTGCCAGTGGATAGGCGGCAACATTAAGCTTTTGTATCCCAAATTCCCCTCCTTCGGAGGGCGTAGCTTCCGCCGTTTCTGCGGATTCCGGTGTCTCCGTGGTTCCTTTACCGGGCGTGTCGGTGGCGGTTCCCGGCGCGCCATCATCTCCTTCTCCCCGGAGGATAGCGGCGCCCAACGCATGCGTAAACTCCAGATAGGGCTCTGGGATCCCTTTGGGGTCGATGCGTTGGGCAAATGCTATCGCCAGTTCCATTTTTTGCCGTTGGAGATTCGCATCCGTACACGGTTGCTCAAATCCAGTTGAAGTTGTTCGACCCTTTGCCAGGATCGCGCGCATGGATGCCACATTTGGAACGAGGACGTGGCGATCTTCCACCCGTTGGTGTGTAGCACTGGAAATTCCCAAACTTTGAACAAGACTTTGCATCGGGTCCATGGATGCGGGATTAGACATAATGTGGTCATACTATTTGCGCGGGACTAAAAGAGAAAGAAAATTCCTCGGTACACACGGGATCATCTGGCTGGAAAGGCTTGAGACCTTGTTGGATCGTGCCATGGAAGTTGTTGGCCGTTGACGGCGGTGGACCTTTGTCCTTTCCATTTTCCCATGAAACATATTTACATCGCGTGCGGCGGAACTGGTGGCCATCTAACTCCGGGAATCGCCCTGGCGCAGGAATTGGAGCGCCGTGGCCATAAAATTACGCTTTCCATCAGCTCCAAATCCGTCGACAGGCGGCTCTGCGAGCACTATCCCATATTCAATTTCGTTCCCGTTCCCGGGTGCGCCTTCAGTTGGCACCCCGTTGGCTTGTGCAAATTCGCCCTCGGAGCCCTACGGGCGTTCATTTGGGGTTGGAAACATTTGGGAAAACACCGCCAATCGGTTGTCATTTCCTTCGGAGGGTTTTCCGCCGTTGGGTTATGTCTTGCCGCGTTCGTCCGCCGCCGGCCCATTTTTCTCCATGAGGCAAATTTGCACATGGGTCGGGCCATCCGCTGTCTCGCACCATTGGCCAAAAAAGTTTACCTCCCACCAAAACTCAAGGAATCAGCAAAGTATCAGCGCAAGGCGGAATACGTCCCCATGAACTATCCGGTCCGGCGGGATTTCTTGCCGCTCCCACGGGCTTCCGCTCGCAAACTATTGAAACTTCCCAATTGGGGCAAGTGTTTGGTTGTATCCGGAGGCAGTCAGGGGGCGAGCGTCCTGGTGGACTGGGTCCGTGGGCACGGAACCCAATTGGCCAACCTGGGCTATCACGTCATTTGTCTGACGGGGTTAGGTGGCATGGAGATGAAGACACAGTTGCAGGGTGTAGCGGGGAAAATTTATCATATTCGCTACGAAACCTTTAGTGATTATGTGAACGTGCTCCATTCGGCGGCAGATTTGGCCATATGCCGCGCCGGTGCTGGGACCATCGCGGAGCTCATTCGCGGTCAAACACCCAGCATCCTCGTCCCCTACCCAACCGCCACGGGGGACCATCAGACACTTAACGCCCGCGCCCATGCGGAAGCAGGCATGGCTATTTTGTTGCCCCAAAACCAGCTGGCAGAGCTCTTCCCAACGGTCGAGGCCCTGGACGATGGGGCGCTCCAATCCATGCGAAAAAATCTGTCCAAATTTGCCAAGTCCGTCGGCAATCCCGCTGCCGCACTAGCCGACGACATTATGGCCAGTTGGCCAGCGGAAAACGACTAATTTTGCGGGTACGAATCTCGCGGGACACAAAATTTTTCGGCGAGGAGGGCAAAGGCACCATTTCCGAAAACGTTGAGGGCAGTTATGATGGGACAGGCAAGTAAGTTGATAGTAAAAATGGTTGAGCTCATCTCCCCTTCGAAATGCAGGTAGCGTTCTAAAATGGGCAACATGACCAGGATACTTCCGCCGGGAACGCCAACGACAGAAAACTTTGCTACCAACGCACATACGATAAACGAGCCAATGGCCAGGGCAGACGGAAGTGGGATCTGATGGCTGGCCAGGATGGCAAAGGCCAGGATGGCGATGGCAAAATTATTCCCAATAAGATGGACGTTCGTGCTCATGGGGACAATGGAACGGGCAAGCGTCTTATCCCGGCCATTGCGGCCCACGCAATCGATGGTAATTGGCATGGTTGCGGCGGATGACATGGTGCAAAAAGCACAAGAGACGGCAGGGAGCATATTTTTAACACATTGCAAAAGGGCCCCCCCACGAATCCCAACCGCCCATGCGTAGAGGAGAAGGATGTACAATAGGCTTACGGCGGCAACAATTCCAAAGGGCGCCGCGTAGTTCCGAAAAAATGCAATCAGCGATCCATCGTGGCAGATTTTCAGCGTGAGGCCAAAGATAAACGCCGGAAGGCTGTAGGATATGATGCGGAGGATTTTCGAAATGAGCCGGGCAAAAATTTCATTCGCCTGCCGGGAAAAGTCCGGCAGACACCTGGGCAGCATGATTCCCGCCAAAATTCCAAAAAACATTGCCAAATCATTGCGAATTATCGCTGGCAGACGGATGGCGAACGACGGAAGCAACTCGACAACGGCTGGTGGGGTCACGAACGCCATGGGGGCCTTGTAAAAAAGGAGTCCGATGGCGGAACCGGCAGAAGTGGTAATTGCATTTGACAAGCAAATAAATAGTAATATGCGCGCGATGATGCGCGGCGCGCTCTTGGAAAATTGCACACAGGCGCCAAAGAGAAGCATGAAGATAACATACGGCAAAAAAAACAGTATGATCTCTTTTATGGCCAGGCTAATACCCAGAAAAAACCTTTGCATGGGAATGCACATCATCGGCTCGACGAATGGCGTTGCAAACATGACCAGGAGCAATAGGAATGGCATCTTGCCCGATTTCATTATGAGAACCGTGACAAAAATTTGTTATTTTGAAACACTTTTTTATAAACGGTAGCGAACAAAAGTCTGAAATGCCCACCCGCTGGCGCATTCTCAACTCCCATGATTCCACCACCGCCAAAAGCAAAGAAAGTTGACTATCCTTCGCCACACCCGTCTAGCCAACGCCGCAAACTCTGCTTTTTTTTTGCAACCAACCCACGTTGGCCCCTTCGGCCTGATTCCTCCTGTCCACCGCTGCCGCCAGCCGGGCCTCATGCCGGGTAAGCGGCACCACTCCGCCCTGTGTGCCATGAGCTTGGATTTTCTCAATCCTCCCCTCTCGTGCGGCAAGAACTTCAGCCTCATCCGCACGGATCTCCGCCATGATAATGGCTTCTATGTCCATGGGATCCGTTCCGCGATTTAACAAATCCCTGACTCGCTTTTTTATATAGTCCTTCCGTTCTGGGAACAAAAAGAAGAGTGCCATAAGCACACCCTTTGCCGACTCATTCACGTCCACAAGATCAGCGTCCAATACCACCTCACCCTGGGGGCCGCTGGCACCACCTGCACCGCTAGCACCATCCACGCCGCAACCGTCGCCGCCCCTGCCCAAAGGGCACCCCGACCCAGTGGCCGTATTGCGACTCATTGCTACCGACATATCAACCTTTCTTTCTTAGGAATAAACAATTGTTAATTACCGAAAATGAATAAGCTCCCTCGCCCATCCATGCGTATCGCGTTCGGCTGTTTTCTGTCTTGCGCGCGCTGTCGCTACCACGGTAACTGATAAATCCTTGGCCTCATCTAAAACCCGTTGCAACGCCGCATCAACCGTTTGCGATCTTGCTTCGGTTGGATTTGTAAAATACGCATACAACGCTGCCCCCGCCCCACTGACATTCAACATCACCAGTGTCATAGCAGCCGTTTTCTCCTATGCCATACGCGCATGCGGCAAGGAATCTTCATTTTTTCGACAAATAAGTCGCGACTAGTAAAAATTTGCCAAAATTCACCATCACTTTGCCCACGCTCTCATGGTGCACGGCTCTGGATTTTGCCAGCCCATCCGGACGAACATAAGATTTTCCGCCATGATTTGTCCAAAATTTGCCAAAAATCTGCCAAAATCGTAAAATGGTTGACAAACACCCTCTTCCCAGCAATATAGTCTGCGAATACTTAAGAATTCGAAAATGAAGGTTTAATATGAAAAACACCACCGCCGCTACGGCAGATATTTTTAATGATGATTGGGACCAGCAAATGTTTCCAACCCCAGAACTGACACTTGGCTTCAAGCTGGAACCCCCATTTTTATGGGAATTTCCTGCGTTTTTAGGACGGGCCAGCCCGTTGCCAGCTGCGAAAACCATTTAAAAAATGTCACCAAAAATAAAGAAACTAAGCTAGCTTATTCAATCGGAAAACCCATGAAAACTAACAAGGAATTAATAGCAAATTATCACCTCGGCAAATGGCCCGAGGATACCAATGGTATTAAACCTTTCAACTACGATGTTACGTCCGAAAAACCTTTCCAGAGGTGTTTTGGAGCATTGTTTACTCTTGCATTAATGTTCACGAGGCCTAACCACAAATCACATTTACCATGCTTCAAGCGGAGGGCATCACCTACCAAATCGGTACAAGGGTACTTTTTGACGACATCTTTTTCTCCATCCCGGACGGCGCCAAGGTCGGGATTGTTGGCCCAAACGGCGTTGGAAAGACGACCCTATTCCGTATGATTCTTGGAGAAATTACACCGGATCGCGGGGAAATTTCCCATCCGCAAAACTGTCGCTTCGTTCACGTGCGCCAGGAAATGGACGATGTGCGAAAAACGGCCCTCGATTTGGTACTTGGCGCGGATGGGGAGTTGACCCGTTTGCAGGCCTTGCTCGGGGACGACTCGCCCGCAGACGAAAATCAATTGGCGGATTTATACGATGAATTTGCCGCCATTGGCGGATTTGACGCCGAAGCGCGGGCGGCAACCATCCTCTCCGGTCTGGGGTTTTCGGGGGCAATGATGCGGCAACCTCTTGGAGAATTTTCCGGCGGTTGGCGGGTCCGGGCGGCACTGGCATCCACGCTCTTTGCCCCCTCCGACTGCCTTCTTTTGGATGAGCCCACCAACCACCTGGATTTTGAAACAGCCATCTGGCTCGAAAATCACCTGAGGCGCACGAACAAAGCCATGCTCATCATATCGCATGAAAAAAGTTTTCTTAACGACGTTTGTGACCATATCCTTTCCCTGCGTGACGGAACAGCGCAGCTGTTCCGGGGAAATTACGACACCTTCCGCTCCACGTTCGAAAGCCTGCAGCGAGCACAAAAGGCAGAGGGCGTAGCATTGGAACGGAAACGGGAACACTTGCAATCCTTCGTTGACCGTTTTCGCGCGAAGGCCACCAAGGCCAAACAGGCGCAAAGCCGCATGAAAATGCTGGAAAAATTGGGTACTCCCCCGCCGCCGCCAGCGATCTACACGGTGACTTTTCAATTTCCACCTCCCGCGCCGAAAATTGACCGCCGTTTCGTCTCCGCAGAAAATATTGTGCTAGGGTACGACGGGGCGCCAGTCCTCAACGGGGTAAATTTGCAAATCAACGACGGAGATCGGATTGCCCTGCTCGGCGCCAATGGGAACGGAAAATCCACCCTAGCCAAGGCAATCGCCCGGCAGCTCCTACCCCGCGCGGGGACACTGGAATATGCCCGATCACTCAAAATTACCTACTTTGCCCAGCACCAGGAGGAAATTTTAGATCTGAGCAAAACGCCAGTAGAGGCTTTTCAGGCCCTGCGCCCTGGGCAAACGGAGACACAAATTCGTAGTCAACTTGCCCGTTTTGGGATCATTAAGGAACGCAGTTTGACCCGCATCGGGCAGCTTTCCGGCGGGGAAAAAACACGCCTCTTGCTCGCCATTGCCACCCTGGATCAACCGCACTTGCTCGTCCTCGACGAACCGACTAATCATCTAGACGTTGAGGCCAGGGAGGCACTGGTGGGAGCGATTAATGGCTATGCGGGAGCAGTGCTGCTCGTAACCCACGATTTGCAAACACTCCGGGATACATGCCGCGATTTGTATATCGTGGACAGTGGCACATGCCGAAAATTCAGCGGATCACTGGACGCCTACGTCGGTTGGTTGCTGGAACGCGGGACCGACCCTGGGGGTAAAAAAGTTGGGAAAAGTTCACAGCCTCGGGCTCAAAAGGAAACGCCATCTTTGGCGGAGCGGCGTATGGAAGAAATCGGCCGCCAATTGGCGGAAGGCACGTCCGCCCTGCGGGATGTGGAAAACGAGCTAGCCAACGAATTTAAAGAAGAGACCTATCAAAAATTTCTTCGACTACAGGAAGAAGTTCAAAAATTAGAAGCGGCCTACATGGAACTCATGTCAACAATCTAAGGTGATATGCGAGTTGTAAAACTCCACATCCCAGGTTTTAACACCAGCACGCCGATTGCCCGAACCGCCTCGTGTTTGCGTGGACATGATGAAACGCAACCCAATCAAGTTGGGGCATTTCTCAATTTTCAATCGCGGTCCTCGGGCAGCCTTGCAACAACCTTCCCGCGCAATGACAACCGACGGTTATGCACAAGGCCTCCATCGCTAATCCGTGTGGCACCATTGCACGCAACTAACCACTGCAAACTCTTTCCGCGCCAGAGCGTTGCAAATTCGCACCAATATTTCTGTCAAAGATCAAATGCTACTTTTCACAACTTCATTAGGCAGCAAAAAGCGGCAAAGGTCCTCGCCGTGGCACTATTAGATATATATTCAAACTAAGAAGCACAGCGTACGTCCTTATCATCTCCGTCACGCCACTCCTTCCCTGGGAATAACACCGCTACGCCCAAGGTGTTTGCAATATATATCTAGGGCTGCCTAAGGCTCCCAAAAGGAGCTTCAGCAAAAACCTTCCCGAGTTCGGGACTTGTAAGATGCATCTCGCGTATATTCCTAAGATTTTTACAAAGTAAGTCAAGTCGATTTCACAAAAAAGTCTCCCAATCCATTGAAAAGGTCTGAAAATTTAAATTTGTGGCCACAATGGCTGCCAAACTTACGGCTATAACAGCGGCCCAGGTGTGAAATCTGGAAAAATCCTCACCGATTAGGTTTTTTGATTTCTGGTTAAAATTTGGCTCTTGACTAACATCTCCTAAGAGATAGGAGGTCTAGAACAATGAAATACAGCTGGTTGAGCAGGTATAAGGTTGGTAGGTTGATTTTTTGCTTTTGTCTTGATTTAACCGCGACCGCTACTGCGAAATTGTTAAACATTAACAGAAACACTGCGAATTCATATTTTTCGGAGATAAGAAAACTTATTGCAATATATTAGAGGTCTTGCAGAAGTCGCTTTTTGGCCATTTTGTCCCGCATAAAATGCGAGCTTCAAGACAGTGTTTCCGACTTTCGCAGGACTTCTATTGTATGCATAACGAGAATACTGATTCTGAAAAATTTGAGCTCGATGAAAGTTATCTTGGCACAAGACGTGTGAGCGGTAGAAGAGAGTGGCAAAACATCAGTTTTTAGTGTTTTTAAACGCGGCGGAAAAGTTTTTGTCAAAATCATTGCCGATTGCTCAAGGGAACAATTTGTGCCGTTGGTTCGAAAAGTATTTCACACAAGAAAAAGATGCTAGTCGAGAGCAAAAATTTCTAATCGGAAAACGCTTTTTCTGCAAGCACACGTCTCTTCATCCAGATCGAATTAATGATGCCCGGGAAGAGTTCCGTTAGGAACTTCGCATTGAGTCATGATAGTATATCTCGATATTCTTTAGCAGATAATTTTTTGCACGATTTTAGAAACGGTTCGCATGGAGCTTATGGGGAAGGCAAAATCAATGGTCCGTGCCCCACTCAAGGCGCAAAAACTCACTTTTTCGAGGTATCTAGCGGAAACGGTGATGAAAATTTTTATGCGCCATTTGAATAACTTACCCCGATGGAAAAAGTCCCTCATAGGCTTGACTATGAGGTAGGTCTGGCGTTGGAAGACACTTATGGAAGCTCGCCCAACGCTGGTGGAAATATTCAAAGGTGTTTGCGGATTTTG
>JAITCU010000002.1:32500-34668 GCA_031282835.1 Puniceicoccales bacterium | reverse complement strand
GAACGCTTGGGCGCTATCAGCCTGTTATCCCTAGGGTACCTTTTATCCTTTAAGCGATGGTAATTCCACTTTAAACCACCGGATCACTTAGACCTACTTTCGTAACTGCTCGACTTGTTGGTCTCACAGTAAAGCTCTCTTATACCTATGCGCTCTACGGTCGATTACCATCCGACCTGAGAGAACCTTCGCAATCCTCCGTTACACTTTGGGAGGAGACCGCCCCAGTCAAACTGACCCCCTAGCACTGTCCTTTGGCCGGATAACGGCACAAAGTTAGATGTCTAATCATTAAAAAGTGGTATTTCACTGATAACTCCTCCCCACCCTGAAGTAGGGGCTCACCGTTTCCCACCTATGCTACGTATTAAAAATCAAACACCAATACCAGGTTACAGTAAAGGTCCATAGGGTCTTTCCGTCCTGCTGCAGGTACGCGGCATTTTCACCGCGACTACAATTTCACTGAGCATCTCTCCGAGACAGCGCCCAACTCGTTACACGATTCGTGCAGGTCAGAACTTACCTGACAAGGAATTTCGCTACCTTAGGACCGTTATAGTTACGGCCGACATTCACGGGGGCTTAGGCCAAAAGCTTGCACTTCCGGATTTCACCTTTCCGCATTGGTCACGTGTCACTCCCTATACATCGTCTTGCGACTTAGCAGAGAGCTGTGTTTTTGCTAAACAGTCGGTAGGGCCTCTTTATTGAAACTACTTTCGTAGCGCCTCTTCTACCGAAGATACGAGGCAATTTTGCCGAGTTCCTTGGAGAGACTTAACTCACGCGCCTTAGAATACTCATCTCGGATACCTGTGTCGGTTTGCGGTACGAGCGATTTCCGTGCCCTTGTCGAAGTTTTTCTTGGAAGCATGGTATCACCCACTTCCTCCTTCAGCGAACCTCTAGAGTATCCCATTCTTCAGCCTAACGCCGCGCGGATTTGCCAACGCGACAGCCTATAAACTTAGACGCAGATATTCACCACTGCGCTGGATTAACCTCCTCCGTCACTCCTACAAAGATAACACACGAAAACCGGTATGGGAATATCAACCCATTGTGCATCGGCTACTCCTTACGGCCTTGCCTTAGCTCTCGACTAACCCTGGGAGGACGACCCTTCCCCAGGAAACCTTATCCTTACGGCGGTACGAATTTCCATCGTACTTATCGTTACTCATGTCTGGATTCTCACTTCCAACCAGTCCACCATCGGTTGCCCCTTTGGCTTCGCCCCAATTGGAACGCTCTTCTACCACTCCACTCACGTGAAGTCCGCAATTTCGGCATACTGCTTTAGTCCCGATCATCTTCGGCGCAGATCCACTCGATAGGTCAGCTATTACGCACTGTTTAAATGATGGCTGCTTCTAAGCCAACATCCCCACTGTCTGTGTAGATCCACCTCCTTAATACCACTTAGCAGTAATTTAGGGGCCTTAATTGACGGTCTGGGCTCTTTCCCTCGCGTCCACGGAGCTTATCCCCCGCAGACTGACTCCCGTACTTAAATCATTGGTATTCAGAGTTTGATAAGGTTTGGTACCCTAATGCGAGCCCTAGCCTTTTCAGTGCTTTACCCCCAATGACAAACGTACGAGGCTCTACCTAAATATATCTCGAAGAGAACCAGCTATTACGGGGTTTGATTGGCCTTTCACCCCCACCCACAGTTCATCCCATAACTTCTCAAGGTTAATGAGTTCGGTCCTCCACTTGATTTTACTCAAGCTTCAACCTGACCATGGGTAGATCACCTCCGTTTCGGGTTTGATACACGCAACATACGCCCTATTCAGACTCGCTTTCGCTGCGCCTCCGGTTTCACGACCTTAGGCAAGCTGCGCACAAAAACTCCCAGACCCATTATGCAAAAGGTACGCCGTCACCCCCTACATTCCCTTGCGGGAATCAGGGGCTCCGACCGTTTGTAAGCAATAAATTTCAGAGTCTATTTCACTCCCCTAGTAGGGGTTCTTTTCACCTTTCCCTCACGGTACTCGTCCACTATCGGTCGCTAGGTAGTATTTAGCCTTATGCAGTGGTCTGCACAGATTCACACAGGGTTCCACTTATCCCGTGCTACTCAGGAACACTCTAAGATTTTCGGGGATTTCGCATACGGGGCTCTCACCCTCTATGGCGCCGATTTCCATCGGCTT
>JAITCU010000002.1:0-27500 GCA_031282835.1 Puniceicoccales bacterium | reverse complement strand
GGATGCGCATATCCCAGTGATGGTTGATTTTTTGCGATTCGGGGATGTTATTTTCCCCCATTGCCCGGCAAGGAGTCGAGGATCTCGTAAATTCGCAGTTCTTTGCCAAGGGACGGGTCATAGCAGAAGTGCAATTCAGGAAATTTTCGCAGGGGCACGCGTTGGGCCAACAGGTACTTGAGCCGATTACCCCGATTTTTGAGAAATTGTTCAGCCCGCTCCCGGGAGGCTTCATCCGGCGTGGAAAAAAATACCCGCCCGTGTTGCAGATCGTCGTCGATTAAAACGCGCGTTAGGGTCAGTAAGGTAGATTCGCCGGGAAAATGCCGGTGCAACAGGGTGCTCAGCTCCCTCAACATTATCTCGTTACGGCGTATGCTTCGGCTGGACATGGTTTAGAGACTGGGACGGATTTTTTGTACCTTATAGCACTCGATGACATCACCGGCCTGGTAACCCTCGAAACCGGCCAGGGCGATGCCGCATTCGAACCCAGCGCGCACCTCGGTCACGTCGTCCTTGGCCCGGCGTAGGGAGGACACCTTGCCTTCGAAGAGAACCCTTCCAGTTCGATGGACGCGGAATTGGGCATCGCTTTCCCGAACCACCTTGCCCTCCGTTACCATGCATCCAGCAATGGCATGCTTGGACAGGAGGAATATCTGCCGGACCTGGGCCGCACCCAATTTTTCTTCGCGGATTTCCGGCTCCAACAGATCCGCCATGGCATCCCGCACACGGGCGATGAGCTCATAGATGATGTTGTGCTGAATAAGGTGGATCCCATGCTGTTTGAGCAGGGCCTGGACACCGCTTTCGGGCTTTACGTTGAAAGCCACAATGGTGGCCCCGACGGGCTGGGCAAATTCCACGTCGTTTTTGACAACGGCACCCACCTCTGCGCGCACCACTTCCAGGCCAATTTTGTCCTGGGGCAATCCCCGCAAACAGGCCTCCAATGCTTCCACACTTCCTTGCACATCTCCCTTGATGATAACCCGCAAGGCACGTCTTTGTTTCGCGTTGATGGCTGCAAACAGCGCCTCCACGCCCTCTTCACTCCGGTTGACCAGCCGGCGGGCGGACCGGCGATAGCCACTGGGCGTGTTTTCGGAACCTTCCCGAATGGCATCTGCGCGGCTTTCCTCCGCCAGTTCCCGGGCCTCCCTCTCGTCGGCGGCCTGGGCAAAGATGGCCCCCACGTCCACGGCGTCGGACCAGCCGATAATTTTGCAGGGTTTCGCCGGAGGTGCCGCTTTCAAGGTTTTTCCCCTGTCGTCCAGCATGGCACGTACCTTGCAATAGGCCTCGCCGCAAACGATCGCATCGCCAACGTGGAGTGTACCCTGCTGGATGATTACTGAAGCCGTTGGCCCCCGGCCCACTTCCACTTGCGATTCGATGACCACTCCTTGCGCTGGCGCTCCGTAGTCCGCCTTCAAATCAAGCATCTCCGCCTGCACCAAAACCAGTTCCAGCAGTCTTTTCACCCCATCGCCCGTGATGGCCGATACTCCCTCGCATAGGGTTTCTCCGCCCCAATCCTCCGGGGATATGCCGCGCTGCTGCATTTGCTGCTTCACCCGGTCGATATTCGCTCCCTTGGCATCAATTTTGTTGATGGCTACGATAACGGGAACCCCCGCCCGCTGGGCGAATTTCAGCGCCTCATCGGTTTGGGGCATGAAACCATCATCGGCGGCAACCACAAGGATGGCGATGTCCGTCACGTTGGCCCCACGCTCGCGCATCTTGGAAAAGGCCGCGTGGCCAGGCGTATCAATGAAAGTAATTGGCTTGTCGTTGAGAATGATCTCGTAGGCGCCAATATGTTGGGTGATTCCGCCCGCCTCACCGGAAACCACATTGGTCTTCCGAATGCTGTCCAACAAGGTGGTCTTTCCGTGATCCACGTGGCCCAGCACGCAAACGACGGGGGGCCGATTTTCCAGCACCGCGTCACGCGCCACCGCCTTGGGTTGGAGGGGAATTATCTTGGTTGATCCGGCCGCGGCCCGGTGCACCTCAAACTGGAACCCAAAGCGCTCCCCCAGGCGGCGGGCAAGCGACTCGTCGACCACGTAGTTCATCGACGCGAAAATCCCCATGCGCATGAGCTCGGAGATGATCTGAAAAGGCTTCAAACCCACGTCCGGAGCCAATTCGCGGACACTCCGGGGGAGCTTCAGGGATAAAATCTTTTTTTCATTTCCCCTGGCACCATCTTCATGCGCCTGGGGGGAACCAAGCCGGCGCATCGTCGGCGAAAAGGGCGGCGGTGCTTTTGCAGTGAATCCGCGCGTGTCCGCCCCCGCCCATCGGCCCCGGTCGGAGTGAAAATTGCCACCGCTCCCGCGCGGGCCAGAACCTCCCCGATCTCGGCGAAACCCTTCACCTTCTCGGCGCGGCCCCCCACCAAAGGGCGCGCTGTTGCTTGCCGTGAAGGGCCGATTCCCACGGAAATCGCGGCCACGATTCCGATCGCCGAAGGTACCACCGGTTCGGTTGCCGGGTCCACGCCCGTCTCCGGGGCGTCCCCCGCGATGGTCAAATGGAAATCCTCCGCGGCCCCGATCACCCTGCCCCGGTCCCAGTGGCCGCCCATCCGGGCGGTGGTTCCCCCAGCGTCTGGTTTGCCCCTGCAATGCCCCCTGCAGACGCTCCAAGGGCACCATCCTCGGCCGCTCCGTGGAAGGCTCGTCGACGGACTTGAGGAGGGACTGCATGGATTTCCGCTGGACGGTAAACCCAGATGTCCCATGGTCGTCGGTCGAATCGGGGGAACGCGTGGAACGGCCGCCATCGGGGGACGGCGTTTGTGTGCGATGTCCATTGGGCCGGTCCGATTGAAATGGTGAAAACGCACGATCTCCCCTCCGGCCATCGACGGTCGGACTGGCTATGAACCGTGGCGTGGGAAAATCATTCGACGGCGCTTTTTCCACGGCAGATCCTGATTCTTCGAAAATCTCCGATTTTCCACCTACCCCGTCGGGAACGAAAGCATTTCCACCACTTTTTGCTGCCCGCAGGGACCCAAGCCCATTTTCGCCGATCTTTTCCATCGGAGATTCTTTTTTGTCCGCTTGGGGAGTGAATTTTTTAGAGGGTTTTCCGATGGCACCTTGCTTTTGGGCCGTGGTCATAACACTGGAACCGCTCATCCGCCTTTTGGGCGCAAGATCCACATCATCTTCTCCATCGCCTTCTTCCATCATGGGAAGTTCTTCCCCGGTGACATCGATTTCTTCCGGGAGCAGCTTCTTTACATGGCCTTTGGCACGTTTCGTCGCTTTACCGGCCAAAGATTTCCCATCTCCGGGGGGCACGACCGCTTCTTTCTTGTGCGGTGCTTCGGCATTTTCGGCCGCCAGTGCAGGTTCGGAGACACAGTACTCGCGGATGAAATCCTCCGCGTAAATATCGGCGATACTGCTAGACGCGCTGGCCACATCAAACCCTCGGGACTTGAGGATATCCAGCAACTCCCGATTTGATATGCCTAACTTCTTCGATAACTGATAGACGCGCATGCTCATAGATTTATTTTTTCCGCTGCAAACTTAGCTTTCCGTTGTCATTCACTCATCCCATTTGCCTTGTCCAGGCGTTTGAAGGTGGCAGTAACCGCAACGGCATCTTCCATGGTCAACCCTGCGTCAACCAAATCTCCCACGGTAACCCCATGCAACGCTTCCGCGGAGGTTATGCCGATGGCGATGAGCTGGTTAATGATCTGGGCGTTGACGCCTTCTAGCACGCTTAAGTCCACCGCCGCCTGCTGCAAGCCCGCATCAAATTTTGCCTGTGATTCATTGAGTGTGCCGATGTCCAGGCGCCAATTGAGCAGCCGTGAGGTAAGTCGCGCGTTCATACCTCGCTTGCCGATGACCTGGGGCAAATCGGCCTCGGGAACGGCAAAACGGATACGCTGCTCCTTTTCGTTAATTTCCACGTTTTGCGGAATGACCGGCCATAGGGCCTCTGCTAAAAATTTCGCCAGGTTATCGCTGTAACGAATAACATCCAACTTCTCACCGGATAGCTCCTTGACAATGGCCTTGATGCGCATGCCCCGGGAACCCACGCAGGCACCAACGGGGTCAATGTGCGGATCTTTACTGGCCACGGCGATCTTCGTCCGGTAGCCCGCTTCTCGGGCCATGCGCACGATCTCCACGCTACCATCACCCAGCTCGGAAATTTCCAGCTGCAGCAATGTCGTCACAAAGCGCGGGATGGAACGGGAAAGGATCAACGCTGGGTCATTGGTCCGCTCTCCAAGGCTCAACAAGAGCGCACGCACGGAATCACCAATTCTAAATTCTTCCCCGGGAATCATTTCCCGCTGCGCCAGCAGGCCTTCCACCTTGCCAACTTCAAGGATGTAATCCACGAAGGGGCGACCACCGGCGACCTTGGACTCGTAGACCTCCTTCCGGCGGACAATGCCGCTGACAATTTTCCCCACGTGGCCTTCAAATTCACTGCAGACCCGCGTGCGCTCGAAATCCCGAACGCTGTCGTTGATGGCTTGCCGTGCCGCCTGTGCGGCGATGCGCCCTAAAAACGAAGGATCAATGGGTTGCCGGATTCTCCCTCCGATGCACGCCTGGGGGTCTATGCCCCGTGCCTTACTGACGTGGATTTCCCGCCGTGTGTCGCCCACCGAATCAACCACGTCTAAAACTGCAAAGGCTTTGAGGGCACCAGTTCTAGGATTAATTTCAACCTCCAGCTTCTGCCCCGCGTTCACCCCACGCTCGGCGGCAAGCACAACGGCGTCGGAAATCGTGCGAATCATTTCGGCACGCGGAATCCCCTTCTCCTTCTCTAAATATTCCAGCACGGCCAAAATCTGTTGACTCATTTACTCGACCAACCCTTTCTCGTGTCGTACATACTCAAAAGAAGGTTTTTGTCAAGGAAAGTCCGAATTTTTAGCTGGTACCTCCTTCGTTTGCGGTTCTTTGGTACGGTGTTTTGCTTTACCAGTCTTCTTGTTCCCCGTCGAAAATTGCTTTCACCAACTTATTGCCCTCGATGGGAGAACTCCTGAGCGCTTCGTTTATTCGCTTCAGTAAGAGCTTATCGGCAAGGCCATTCCCTCTGTGCGCCTGAAGCAATTGCGCAAGTTTGCCACCGCCTGTTAAATCAGCTTCTGTCAATTGCAATTCACTTCGTCCCTCCTTGGCCATGCTTATCAATACGTCGACAATCCTGCCGTACTCCGCAGATTCAGCTTCATCTGGTTCTTCGCCGACGAACACAATGCTCTCGAAATCAACGGACTTCGCGTTCAAAAGCTGTTTCTCCAGGGCGGTTTCTTGCGGTGCTGCTGATGGGGCTACCCTTTTTAGTCTTTTCGCTTGCGCCTGCAACATCTCGCTTGAGGGTTTGCTTGCCACTTGCGGCCCTCCCGTTGGCGGGTGTGGCGGAGGGGGCGGCGGCGGTGGGGGCGGCGGGGGCGGGGCGATCGGAGCGGGTTTCGATGGCAGTGTGGGGCTTGCGGATGCGGCAGGCGACCATTTGGCGACGCCAGAATACATCGACGGGTGTTTTTCACAATCAACAAACTTTCCGTACTTATCTCCGAGCTCCTTTCTTAGGTCCGCAATGGCCGGTTCGGTTAGCGTGTCTTCCGGAATTTTCCCATCTTCATTTAAATTTTCAACAGCGAAGTAACAACCGCCAGCATCTAACCTCTTATCACCAAATGTCAACCAGTAAATTGCACCCAAACTGCCATTCTCATCCTCGAACTCTTCGCATTCAATACCACCCCCGTTTTCCCTCCATATAATGCCTTTGTCATCCATATCATTATCGTCATCATCATCAACGTAGGCTTTGCGTATTTTCGCCATATGGGCCGTGAGTTCATCGGCCACCGGCGACGGCTTCTGGGCTGTCATGTCAACCTTTTTCAGCCCTTTTTGGGCCTTTTGGGCTATTGCGTCTTGGAATGATAGCGCGGTAGCTCCCGGCGTCTGCGCTGGTGCTGGCGGAGATGGATGGGGCGGTGGTGGTGCTGGCGGAGGAGGTGGCGGCGCTGGTGGAGGAGGTGGCGGAGGAGGTGGTGGCGCATCGGCCGATGGTGGTTGTAATTCGCTGGTGGATACTGGCGAGGCCTTCAATTCAGCAGGTTCCGCGCCTGATTTTTCAGCGGATACGGTGCCATCGGATTTGACAGGCTGTGGTAGTGGTGGCGGCACGTTGGCCGATGATTTTTGGGATGGAACTTCCGGGGCAACGGCTTTGGATGATGTACTTACTGGTTGCGGTGGCGTATCGGAGGAAGGTGGTTGAGAAAACCTGCTCCATGGAGAGGCGGGCCTGGGTTTTCCTATAGTGCTGGGGGACTGAGTTGGCGTATCTGGGGTAAATGTGACCACGCCACTTTTGGGATCGAATTTTAATGGTTTTGACCGCTCTGCACCCAGGCGCAGGCACATAAATCTAAAGAGGACCTCGCCGCGGGACTTACACCCGCGGCAGATTTTGGGACCAAGTTGCCCCCTTACAGATTTCATCGCCACTGAGTCCACGAAACTGGCCAATTCATTTAAATTGAGAGATTTGTCGCTCCCGTGTTCCTTATCACATTTCAGACCTGAAATGGTTCGTTTTTTTCGGCGGCGTTAGCATCTGATATTGTCGTCTTTAGATCTCCAAGTGCGACATCCACTATATCTCTTACATTTTGGATGGCAGAAAATTGTGAAAAACACCTTTCGATCCTATTTGGGGCCCTACGAAGCAGCCTGTTGCCGCACAAACTAAAGCTGTCCGTTTTTTTACCTTTTGTATGCATTATAAATTTAAAGAGAATTTGGGCATCCGATCGAAAAAAACATCCTATCCAACCGACGCTTTGTCTTACTAATTTCCTTGCTTCGGGCGTAAGCATTTTACTGACTTTCTTTAAATCAAGCGTGGGGGTTTTAGTTCCCACGAGACATCCTCTCATGATTTTGGAAAGGTCAGCATCTCCTGGTGTTATCAATTCCTCCAAGCCAATATCTTTCCAATAGGATGCACTTCCCAAACCTAATGGAGCTACCATAATTAGTCCATGATATGCATTGAATGTCGAATTGGCAATCTAAAAATTTTCGGACTAAATATTTATTGTCCAATTTTCCAAACGGCAGCAGTTGCCAGGTACATACTCTCATCTTTATTGTCGGAATAATCGGAATCGAAATAATTTCAGGGACTTGCCATTTTTTCAGGCCCATATGCGGATCGCAAGAAATGTGCTCATAATCTTCCTTGCGGAGATGTTACCGTTTTACCGAGGATTTAATGACTTGGTATCGAATTTTGGCTTCCAAGCGGGCTATTTCGCCCGAATCCGCCCGGTTTTTCTTTGCTTCTTCCAACGCCAATTCCGCCCGTTGCCGAGCTGTTTCCGCTTCTGCGGGATTAATTTGCACCACATTGACCGCCTGGTCCACCATGACGTAAATCCGGTCCTCCTGAATGCAGAGGAACCCACTATCCACGGCCAATGAATTTTCGCCTCCGCCGTGGCCATAATGCAAAACACCCGGTTCGATCAGGGCAGCCAACGGCTGGTGTCCGACCAAAATGGTCAACTCTCCGCGCGTCGTTGGAATACTTACCGCTTCCGCTTTTGACTCCAGTACAACACCTTCGGGGGTAGAAATTTCCAAGCAAAGAACCATAAATTCTCCTTACTTTTCCGCATTTTTGTGCGCGGCAATGACATCCTCGATGCTGCCCTTCATATAGAAATCATTCTCATTGATATGGTCCACCTCGCCGCTGAGAATAGTGGAGAATCCTTTAATGGTTTCCTCACGGGAAACGTACTTTCCAGGTAGCCCCGTGAAGACCTCGGTCGTGTGAAATGGCTGGGAAAGGAATTTTTGCACCTTGCGGGCGCGGGCGACGACGAGCTTATCCTCCTCCGAAAGTTCATCCATTCCCAAAATAGCAATGATATCCTGCAGATCTTTGTAGTGCTGCAAGGTGCTTTGTACACGCTTGGTGACCTCAAAGTGCTCCTGGCCAACCACATCCGGCAAGAGCGCCTTGGAGGTGGACCCCAGTGGATCAACGGCTGGAAAAATAGCGATGGCTGCAATCTTCCGATCCAACACGATTGTTGAATCCAAATGCTCGAACACGGCTGCTGGTGCTGGATCTGTGAAGTCATCGGCGGGCACGTAGACTGCTTCGAATGAGGTGATGGACCCATTTCCCGTCGACGTGATCCGTTCCTGCAATCCGCCCATCTCATAGCTTAGCGTGGGTTGGTATCCCACGGCGGACGGAGACCGACCTAGGAGCGCTGAGACTTCCGATCCCGCTTGTGAAAAGCGAAATACGTTATCGATGAAAAGCAGCACATCCAAGTGCTTCTCGTCGCGAAAGTACTCCGCGGCGGTCAGGCCGCTCAATGCCACACGCATGCGCACACCGGGTGGCTCGTTCATTTGGCCAAAGACCAGCGCTACCCGCGAATTTTCTGGATGCTCCAAATCGATGACGCCAGAAGAAATCATTTCGTGGAAGAGGTCATTTCCCTCGCGGGAGCGTTCGCCAACGCCGGTAAAAATGGAAAATCCACCGTACTTTTGAGCAATATTGTGGATCAGCTCCATGATAACGACGGTCTTGCCAACGCCGGCTCCGCCGAATGCACCGGCCTTGCCCCCGCGGATGAAGGGGCAGATGAGGTCGATGGCCTTGATGCCTGTTTCGAGAATTTTTGTTTCCGTGTCCTGTTCGGCCAAAGACGGCGCCGCCCGATGAATGGGCAAATAGGTATCCGCTTGGATGGGCCCGCGACCGTCGATGGGCTGACCCAGGGCATTGATGATGCGGCCTAGGGTTCCGTTCCCCACGGGCATGCGAATGGGGCCGCCAGTATTTTGCACCAGCATTCCACGGCAGAGCCCATCGGTCGGGGCCATGGCAACGGTGCGTACGACGCCGCCCTCCAATTGCTGTTGTACTTCAAGAACAATGGGACTTTCTTCCGCTCCTGGGACAACTTCCAATGCATCATAGATGGATGGCATCCGCTCTCCCTCGAAGACAACGTCCACCACACCGCCCATAATTTGTTGAATCCGCCCACCTTCCATAGAAACTTGCTGCGCTTCGTTTTAGCCATTTTTCGAACCCTGTCAAACCTTTTGAAAAAGTTTCCAGGGTGGACTCGAAAAAATTCACGCAAAGGCAATAATCTTCAAGTTGTGGCATACCACATGGGAAGCACTCTCGCGTCCCTGGGAACGTACACGTCCCAGTGAGTCCCTTGGGTTGCACCCGTGCCGTTATTCCAAAAGACGATCGCATTTTGAGGTATGCTGTGAAGATCAGGATCCGGAATCACGTTTCCATCGCGGTCAAAGGCAAACACAGGTATCGTTCCCCGATTAATTACATATACGGGGAGTTGGAAGTACATCGCTATGAATATGACGTCTACAATTTCACCCCACTGGCCAATTTGGCCCGTGTAATTCCTTTGATATTCCACAAGCGTTCTGGCAAGGGGCCGTTGAAAAAGTCCATGGGCCAAGCGCTGCTGGTTATCCCTTGCGATATCACCCTGAATTGCAGCCAAAAGATCTGTGAGGGCCTCAGGCAAAAGGGGGGGCAAAGGAAATTGCGCCAGCATCTCCCGTAAGTAAACTTGGGCTATGAACTGTAACTGATCCAATAGCACACGAGCCAAGTTTTCTTCAGTAGTTGCTCGCCGCACGATCGGGTACTGCGGGCGCCAAACGGCCAACTCGTCTGGGCCAAACCCAAATTTTTCTAGCAGATCTTCTTGCGCCGTTGCAACAAGTTGTAGCAAGCGATTATCTACAACTCCGCGCCTTAATCTTGTTTGGAGGTTGGCGGCGAGTTGTATGACATGTAGCATGTGTGTCGTTGTCCCAGTGCGGAGCAATTCTTGCAGTATATGCAGCACTTCGTTCAAATCTTCCAGGCCCTGGGGAAACCTGACACCGAACAGTGCTAGGAGTATTCCTATACCGTTGAAAAGGCAATTATTGTCTCCTCGCACATGAATTCGCTTATACTCATTGCGTTCCATCTCGGCTTCGGCACCAGTGCCTTTCTTCTGCACCAGTGGGACCGGGGAAACAGTTGGGGGCTGATTTGATTTCGCCGATGAAATGGATGGTACGGGATCTGCGGGTTGTTGCTTTTTCGTGAATTGAAGTTCGATAAGACGTTCGCACAAATCCACACCCCGCGGCAATATCCCGATCATAATTTCCGTGGATATTGTGGGCTCCAGATCAGCTGATACGTAATAAGCAGACAACCCTTGGAATAAAGTGCGTAGTAGTTCCCAAACATCTTTGACTTCATTCGAAACAGTTATCAAATCATCGATGCCTTTTAGACCATAGGCCGCCATAACGCCTTTTGACAGCGTGGCGCGTAGTTCAACGAGGCCCCGAATATCTCTGAGAGTCCAATTACCACCAAAAATGCCTTCTCTGATAATGCGTATGGATATATCACCCAGCTGCCATCCGACAGCCTCGCGCAATCTATCCGTCATTTGTTCAGGTGTCCAACCGAAAAGCGAATCCGCTTCGGCGATAACAGCAGTGAGGTCACTAATTTGAAACAAATTTGCAATGGCGGCATATGTATCAATGTCGTATGTATCGCCCTCCGAAATCGCGGGTTGAGAGCTTGGGGGCGACTGTGTTTGAGCCGGGGGAAGGCCCGACATTTGGGCTGATGATGCTTGAAGGGGTGGGGAGACACACAGCATGGCCGCCAGTTGCGCGTCGGATGGAACAGTTTCCCGCCGTAAGGACGATAGTAGATAGCTGCAAACTCCCTTCAAGGTCCAATTGGCGCCTGATACGCCGCGCGTAATGGCCTCCCTCTCGCTGTCGCTAAAGACAGACCCCCACGCACTAAAGAAGTTCTCCAATCTTTGCTGAAAATCTTTTTCGAATACGACGATAATGGGGATATCCTCTACGCTCTTGTCACACTGAAAAAAACGACGAAAACCTTCCACCAGCGTTACCGAAACCGCATCACAGCCCGGCATAGGTCCCGGGGCCACCACAGACGGGAGACAAAAATTTGGTGGATCGGCGGGTCGGGATACGTTCTTAAAAACATGCCACTCATGGTGGGTGTTGTCTATCCATCTTTGAATTTGACTATCTGGAACGGTCGCCAGGTAACCAAACCATGCGGATAGACGCATATAAATGATCAAATGGGCCGTGGCGCCAAAATCAAAAGTGCTTCCGCCGAAGCGAATATATTCATATATCCACTTAAACCAAGTCGCCGCCTTTGGTAGACCCGTTCTAACATCTTCTGCTAAATAAATGGTTATTGGATTGCGCTCAAGGGCGTTATTAAGTCCCTGGATGTTTTTCCATCTAACGTCCCCAATTCGAGAAATCCAAACTTGTCTTCTGTTAAGAGCCTCTTCGACACTCCACGATTCACAGTCTGACTGCTGGCCGGGCATTTGCTGCTGCAACCACAGGTCTTCGTTTAATTGGCGGGGAATGACTCGGTAACAGTCCATACCTTCCCGAAAACAGGGACAAGGATAAATGCAACATAGACATAATACAAACATAAAGTTAATATTAGCGCATACTCCAGGATTATTCTCGGCATAGCGGCGAACGGCTGCCAACCCTCCTAGGATACGCGCAAGACCGCCTGGTACGATAGTAACGCACACGACATTGGGGGACAGAAATCTAGTAAGGGCATGTATTGCGTCCGCTGTTGGGAACCCAATTGCATCAATTGAGACAAACACCTGTCCTTGGACCACGCGGGAAAAGAAATTCCATCCATTTTTCGTGAAACTCTCCATCATGAAATAGGGTTGCCACATAACGGTATTCCATGTCAACACACAATAAACAAATTTAATGCAATTTACCAAATTTATACCGCAAAACTTTGATCATCATGTACATTAGCGCTGCCCATCAAATTTGGCCTACAACCCAATCGGCAAGGATACGCAGGGATTCACGCAGATGGATGTCGAATTCAGGTAGGTCATCGTCCATCGCCGTATCGTCCAGGTATTTTGGCGCCCGGTTTTCAAAGTCTCCGCCTTGGCCCGCGTCGACGAAGATGTCCTCGCGCGCGTAGGCATTTGCTGCGAGTTCGCGGATTTTTTCCTTCATCCCATCATTGCGAGCGGAATCCTCTTCCTTCTGCCGCCGTCGCTCGTCGATCTGCAGGGAAAATGTTTTCCGCTCCACGCGCTCCTTAAAAAGCTGCAGCTGCTCCCCGAAAAACTTCCACTCCTCTGTTTCCCGCCGCTGGGCACTCTTTTCGCCGAGAAATGCAACGAGCTCCCGCGTCACCGGGTAGGCCAGCTTGGGTAAAAAGGAATCTTCCTCGCCTAACGCCGGTATTATGGAATCCCAGGGAAGGGGATGGTCCAAGTGGTCCTCGCCGAACGGCAGATAGTCGTTGATGGATGGCATGGGGATATCCGCACCCACACCGCATTGTTGGATGGAGTTCCCGTTGGGCAGGTACCATTTTTGAATGGTGATGCGCATGGCTCCCAGTTTTAGATCATCGGGGACACATAAAAGCGACTGTCCCAGGGGCAAAATCGCTTGTACGGAACCCTTTCCGTAGGTGGTGGCATCGCCAACGATGAGCGCGCGATTGTGGCATTGGAGGGCGCCAGCGAGAATTTCTGATGCCGAAACACTTTGCTTGGAGGTAAGAATGAGTAGTGGGTCCGTGCAAGTTGGCTCCGCATCCGGGGAAAAAAGCACCTGCGCATTGCCTTCGCTGTCGCGGACCTGCACCACGGGCGATTTGGGGATGAAGAGTCCGGAAATGGAAACCGCCTCTTCGAGTAACCCACCGCTGTTTCCGCGCAGATCCAGGATGATACCCCTTGCCCGTCGATCCTTGAGTTTGAGTAATAACTCTTTCACATCACCGTAGCTATTGGAATCGGCGTGGCTTTCATCGGAACTGTAAAACGCCGGAAGCTTGATGTAGCCGAGGGGAATCGTTTGGCCGGTTTCGTCGGGAATTTGGTAAAGATGGGCACGGGCACGTTGGGCCATGAGCTGGACCTCGTCGCGGACGATGCGGACCGTTTTGCGCTCCGATGGATCCGCCCCAACCGGTTGAATGACCAATGTGACCGTTGTTCCCTTGGCTCCACGGATGAGTTTGGCCGCGCGGCTGAACCGCATGCCCAATACTTCCACTGGCTCCGCGTCTCCTTGGCCGACGGCGATAATCCGATCCCCCGGCTGCAGCTGCTTTGAGGCCTCGGCCGGGCTTCCCGGGTAGATTTCCATGATTTTGCAATAGCCCTCGTCGTCCTGCAAAATGGTCCCGATTCCGAAGAAGGAATGGGTCAGTAGGTACTGAAATTCCTCCCAGGAATCCGCGGAAAGAAAGGAAGAGTGCGGGTCGTAAAGGCTGGCCACGCTGTCCAAAAACCATTCTTGAATCATCCACGGTTCCACGTCGTTTACCGCTTCCCGAAGTCGGCCGTAGCGCTTAATTAACCGATCTCGGGCACGGGCGAATCGTTTTTCGGTTTCATTGGCAACACCGATGGGGGAATTTGGCATATTACTGGGATCACCGATCTCGGCCGTTTCCTGATTGGGAGCGCTGTCTGCCTGGGAAGTTTTTAAATCCCGTTCTTCCTCCAAAAGGGCGTTGATGTATTCGAATTCCACGCGCTGCCGCCAGAGTTCTCGAGCCGCTTCTTCGTTTTCTGGCCAGGATGCGTCCTTTCGGTCCGGCCGGTAGGACTCCAAGTCGCCCAATTGCATGTCCCCGGCGAGCATTTGCAAAATGTCATCGATGCGGCCGTTGATCCGTTCCTGAAAGCGTTCGTAGATGCTGAACGCCGGCTTGATACCCCCGCTGTTCAGGAAGATATCGAGGGTTAGGTTGTACCGGGAATGGATTTCATCCACGTCCGATTGGAGAAAAAACATGTGCGCGCCATCTAAATTTTTTAGATAAACATCGAGGATTTCATCCAAGGGAAGCGATGAAATGGGCCGATGGGCGTAATGAATTCCGCCAAGGCACCGGATCATGTGGAGTGTCTCCGTACGCATCTGCGGCGTCGGGACGAATCCACTTCCATCGCCCCGCAACGACGTTGCAAGCAGGAGGCCAACACAAATTCCCAAACGAATCGGGCGAAAAATGCTCCATTTCATAGGATGTCCCACCTTAGGTAATTTCTTTCGCTTGTCCATCGCCATTCCCCCGGGCCATTCGCCCCTCGTTATAGTTAGATCCAACAAACATTAACTTCAGAGCAAACAACACTCGAAACATTAATGGGAAGATTCGCTGGATGCTACACCATAATATGAGAGATCAGTGCCATTGTTGCCAATGGCCCATTTGCCCAGGTAATAGCGCACCATTAATTTTTTATTAGTTTTCATGGGTTCTCCGATCGGATCGGGTAGCTTAGTTTGTTATATGTGGATGATATTTTGCAAATGGCTTGCGCGGCTGGCAGCGGGCTAGCCCGTCCTAAAAACGCAGAAAATTCTCGCAAAAACGAGGGTTCCAGTTTGAAGCCAGGTGTCAGCCTCGGGGCGGGGAAGATTTGCAGTTCCCAATCGCCATTAAAAATATCCGTCGCGGAGGCGGGGGTGGTGGTAGCATTTTTCATATTGAATTTTCCTTTCTTTGAATCCAGATTCGGGGACTATCCTGACGAAGTGTAGGTATTTGTCAATTTTTTTGTAATTTTGGCGAATTTTTGTCAAATCCATCGGCCATACGACGGGAAACCGCAGGGCTCCCGGGGGGTTACGGTAAATTTGCCACGGGGGCGCCCGCGATACGCGTGATTACTTCACACGTTTTCGTCCACAATTTCGTGATACCGCGTCCTGCCAGCTTTTAGATTCGTTAATTCCGTATTAAGCTCTTGCAAAATTTGTCGTTTTTCAGTTAGACTGCCTTCCAGTTTTTCTTTCGCTTTTGCTATATTTTGCGCGATGTTGTCTGGGTCGGGGATTTCGGTTTGGTTTGCGTTCGTTAAAGCTAGGCGGTACCCATCGATGGGTTTTATAATTTTATCAATTTCCGTATCGGAGATCCCCTGTCCCCGCAGAACCTGCTTGAGGGGGCCCTTTGCGGTACCTATATTTTCCCTATCTGGCCGTTTTAAACATGCGGCAAGATAAGTGTTTACGGCCGTGATTACCTGCGATTTCCTCTGAATAGCACTAACGCTACTGTGAGCAACATCCATTCCAGCCTGGCCGAGAGCATCATCTAATGTGGCTTTAAAATTTGCTACCGTTTCCGGTAAAATTCTCGTGTCTTCATTGAACTTTTCCAGCGCGGCGGTTGCAGCATCAACTTGTGTTTGCGCACGGGCCACTTCGTTTTCCAACTGAGCTTGTGTCCTACCAGCAAGCGATTCTTTCAAGCGTTCTTTCGAGCCATGGTCCAATATGGACCATGGAATCTTCCCTTTTCTTAGCTGGCGAATCATCATTGGATTTCCATTCTGGGCCATCAATTTTACTCCAGAAATTGTCAACTGGCCCGTTCGATCATCGCAAGTAATATTGTACCTTCTCAGTGCTGCGATGTTTGCATCGTCCTGTGTTCGCAAATGTTGATTCTTCCTGGCCAGCCCAATTTGCATGTCTGTAAGCGCGTCTTTTGTTGCTATACAGTTGGAAGGGAGCCCGTGTCCCGAAGGGAGCAACCAACTTGGAATTTTTCCCTCCGATAAAAGGCCAAACTCGATTGGCATGCCATCCTTATCTAGCACGTACTGCCATTGTCCGTTTTGAGGCCTAAAAGCGACATAATCGATAAGGCTATCTGAGCTTACTGCTACACCGAGCCCATTGGACTGTGTGTCTATTTCCAATGTAGATATGTCCGGTAAGTTTACTTTTGGTGGTGGTGGTTTTGATGCAGGGGACGTTGTTGTAGGAGCGACAGTTGCCGCAAAATCAATCCATTCTCTTGGCCAAGCAAATTCACCAGTCACGTGCTGCGGATGTAGCGCGTAAGCTGGAATACAATATTTCCCCGAGGTATTCATGCGTTTTGGATCAAACCTTATACCCGAAGAGAACTGCCCCTGTCCCAATATGCGGTTAGCAGACCCACCGCTCTTTAGTAGCTTGCGGCAATCCACAAAGTACCCGTTATTGTCGATGCCGAGACCCGTTGGGCATTGGTCGCTCTTTGGACCATCTAAATTGTTCAGCGGAACCACCGCTCCCGGCCTTGGGGCTTGTGGCTTGGGTGGAGGAGGTGGCGGAGGGATACCATCCGGAGGTGGCGGTGGCGGAGGTGGCGGAGGGATACCATCCGGCGGCGGCGGTAATGGCGGTGGCGGAGGGATACCATCCGAAGGTGAAGGTGAACTTGTCCCCGTTGGTGCCGAACCTACCGCCGTGAGGGATGCGCCCGTCGAACCTACTGATTTGGGCATAGCGCCCGATTCGGACCTAGGAATTTCCCTCGATTGCGAAGTTTCGCCATCCAGTGTCTCAGATGTAGCTTCAGCTGTCGAATTTTCGGGGGAAGAAGGCTCATTAGAATTCGATTTGTCTGGGGAAACAGATGAGGAGTCACCGGGCTGATCCGTCTCCTTGGCTTGAGGTGTGGAATGTGCGTGCACCCTATGAAAAATCCAGCCAGCGCCCCCCCCAAGGGACGCAGCCATGCCAAGACCAGCCAAACCCAAAAGGATTGGAGCAAGACTAGGACCAACGGTCACTGCCAACATGCCCATTAGGAACGGCCCAGCCGGCGTGGCAAAAAGAATCACGCCAACTATGGCCACAACCACCACACCAGTGATTACGGCCGTTATCACAGGCCTTATCCTTGGCCCGTTTCCTACAGTTGGCTCCGAACACTCATGCACCCTTTCCAGTAAGGACACAGAGTTAGGCCGAATTCCAGGCGTCATATTTGTAGTTTAGGCCTGCGGCGGGACAAAGTCAAGTTTTTTATAAATATCGTTAATTATGGGGATGAGAATGCATATGCTGCTCATAACCAAAGCAACTGGGAAAAATCTTGTGGCGTTCGGGGGAAAGGTTACCCATGAGCCCATGGACGAAAATTCGGAACTGCCCATAATGCGCCATTCGACGGCGCATGTGCTTGCGGCAGCGGTTTTGGAACTCTTCCCAGGAACCAAGGTCGACATCGGCCCCGCAACGGAAACGGGCTTTTACTATGATTTCGATGGCGCACGGCCACTTACTTTCCGTGATTTGCCCGCCATTGAAGAAAAAATGGCCGAAATCGTCGCAAAAAATATTCCTTTCGAGCGCCGGGAGGTGGATCGGCGGGAGGCGCGGGAGATTTTTGACCGCCTGGGGCAGGGCTATAAACTGGAGCGCCTGGCAGACATTCCCGATGGTGAAACTATCTCCATTTATGTAACTGGAAATTTTATCGATTTGTGCCGGGGCCCCCACGTGACATCCACGGGGCAAATCGGTGGCTTCAAGCTGCTCAACATCGCTGGGGCCTATTATCGGGGGTCGGAGAGCAACAAACAGTTGCAGCGCATCTATGGCACCGCTTTTCGGACGCAGGGGGAAGTGGAGGAGTACCTGAAATCCCTCGAAGAGGCCAAGCGGCGCGATCACCGCAAACTGGGCAAGGAGTTGAAGCTGTTTACCATCGACGAAGAAGTGGGGAGCGGGCTTGTCCTTTGGCTGCCCCGGGGGACCACCATTCGCACGGAGCTGCAGCGCTTTATCACAGAGGAGCTCGTCAAACAGGGCTACGAAATGGTAATGACTCCGCACGTGGCGCGCCTGGGACTGTTCCGCACCTCCGGGCATTTTCCATATTATAAAGAATCCCAATTTGAGCCCATGTTGGACCGGGAAAATTTGCCGCTGCAAATGACCATCGGGGAAGCAAAAGCGGCCCTCGAGCAAGGGAAGGTGGACGGCTTCCTGCTCAAGCCCATGAGTTGTCCCGCACATATTTGCATTTTTAAAAGCAGTCCAAAATCTTATCGGGACCTGCCCTGCCGGTTGGCGGAATTTGCCAGCGTCTACCGCTGGGAACAGTCTGGGGAACTCAACGGCATGACCCGCGTGCGCGGATTTACCCAGGACGATGCCCATATTTTTTGCACGGAGGACCAACTGGAAGCGGAAATCTTGGGGTGTATCTCCCTCGTTGAAAAAATTTTCAGCACGTTGGGTATGACGGAGTACCGCGTGCGCATTGGCCTGCATGACCCCGCGGCGGATAAATACATTGGGACCCCGGAGGTTTGGGAAAAATCGGAAAATGCCCTGCGTTTGGCGGTGAAAAGATTGGGAGTGCCCTGCCGGGAGGAAATTGGCGAAGCGGCTTTCTACGGGCCCAAGATCGATTTTGTGGTGCGCGATGTGATTGGCCGCGATTGGCAGTTGGGCACGGTCCAGGTTGACTACAATCTTCCCGAACGCTTCGATCTGACTTACATCGGGAAGGATAATTTGCCGCACCGTCCGGTTATGATCCATCGGGCGCCTTTCGGGTCCATGGAACGCTTTACGGGGATTCTTATCGAACATTTCGCCGGGGATTTCCCCCTCTGGCTGGCCCCGGAGCAGGTGCGCGTCCTTCCCGTGAGCGATCCGCTGATTCCGTACGCCGAGGAAGTGCGCCATGCCCTGCGGGAGAAGAAAATCCGAGTGGCCGTCGACGCCCATTCGGATAAACTGGGAGCGAAAATTCGCCGGGCGGAAACGGAAAAGGTTCCCTATGTCCTCATTATCGGCGAAAAGGAGGCGGAAAACCGCACCGTATCCATTCGTTCCCGTCTGTGCACGCCGGAAAAGGAAATCATAACCGTTGGCGAATGCGTCCAAATTCTTGCCAATGAAATCTCCCAGCGAACTCTTCGAATGGCAAAAACGGGCTAAGGACCATTGGCAAATGTTATAGCTGCATAATCTATTTAGCGGTTTTTTGTTTTCCTCGACCCATTTGCCGAGGTGATAGTTCGCCGTCATTTTTTCCTTTTTAAATGGTTTTCATAGATTTTCCCATGGGATGATCTAGTTTGATTTTCTGTTTTCAGGTAACATTCTTTAAATGGCTTTCATAGCTTGCAGCGGGCTAGCCCGTTTTAAAAACGTAGGAAATTTTCGTGAAAACGAGGGTTCCAGTTTGAAGCCAGGTGCCAGTCCTAGGGCCGGGAACATTAGCAGTTTCCAGCCACCACTAAAAATATCTGCCGGGAGTGCGGCAATAACGACGAAACTATTCATATTGTGCCTTTTCTCAATGTTGATCTCGAAATCGCCTATCATCCTGCATGGAAACGGGTGGATGTCAATGACTTTGTAAAAAAACAATAAAATTCCCCGCATATCGCTCCGCTGAGCGCCTCCGATGATAGGTTAGGGCGAAAAACAACGGTCCATCCGGGTGGAGTGCGATAAATTTCCCACAGGCTGGGCTATGGTAATCAAGTTGTAAATTCCGAATGAATGTAACAGATTTGTGCTCCTGCTGGTAATGCACCTGAATTTTGAAGCTTCTTGGCGCTTTGAGCCAAGGGTTGAAATTGCTTCAAGTGGGTTAAAAAATTCTCTTCCGCCTTTGCCCGCGCCTCTTCATAACGTTGGAAATTTCGATTTGCAATCGGCAATACGGGAGCACGCGTCTGGAGGATAAAAATTAATTCGCGAGATTTGAATAAAAAATTTGTACTCACATTTGCTTTGTCCATTTGCTCACTTCCATAGGCAAAAAAGATTCCAGGAAAGTCTTTGGGAAAAAACTCCCCCAGATTAAACCCTAACATCGAGTTAATTCATAACGCATTTACAGGCTGAAACCCCAGGTTTATTGTTGCCATTGCTATAACTATAGCTGCTTTTGCCCCTTGCCATGAGCAAAATGGGAGAAACTTTCCCCGATTCGATTTTTCAATAGAGGTCCTGCAAAAGTCGGAAACACTGTCTTGAAGCTCGCATTTTATGCGGGACAAAATGGCCAAAAAGCGACTTCTGCAAGACCTCTATTGTATGCCCGTCCGACTGGTACCAAAATGTGTGGCAACATCGCTTTGCCGAGAATTCGGATGAGCCTCGATAAATGCATTAAATGCTTCCTCAGTTACCCTTGGTTTTGTCCCTGGACTTTTTTTATTCCTGCAATGTCCTACCGCTATAAAGCGCATATGCCAATTCCGAATGGATTGGCTCGGTATCAGTAGCTCTTTGCTAATCTCCGCATGCGTTTTCCCCATCAGGACTTTCCGTACCGCTAAATCTTTCATATCCTGACTATACCTCATGGACGCATGGAACTAAACTTAAATTGTTGGGATTTGGCAAGAAAAGAAATCCGCCGCATTAAAAATTCATGCGGCTTTACTATACAATCAGGATGGCTGCCGCAATTACCCGATCCAGACACGAAATCTTGAAAAATCTTCACCAACCGGGCTTTTTAATTGGACCACTGCCAAACGTTTTCTGGACTGAAGCTTTGCTGGCAGATGGGTTTTGTAAATTTTTGTGCGTAAAAAATTTGCGATTGACAAAGCGGGCGCCCTGTTTATTTTGTAAGAATGTCAAACATCAATCAATTTGGACTAGCTGCTTTGGGATTCAAAACATATGCAATCGATGCGCACACATGTGGAGTTTCGGACGGAAAAACAAACATTACTTGCCAAAATGTGCAATACAGCCCTGTGCAAAATTTTTTGGGAATACTTTTGCGATGGTTAATTGCGGCAACGGGCATTGGCGCCATCGTTATCTGGGTGTTCAACAGTATTTACTCCAACCCCAAAAGCGATGCCCGATCAGCTACCCAAGCCGTGGCCAAGGCGTTCCGAGCAGTCAATGACGAAAAAAAATACGCAAGACCCACAGAAACAAGGGAAATGCCGGCCGCCATGTAAAGCCGTGGGGCTTTGATGTTGGATGGGACCGGCCACAACATGGTTAAATTCTGTTTGCAAAAAAATCTCGCCACACCGGAGCAGGTCCTGCCAACCTGCATACATGCGCGTATGAGTATTGCGGGTAAGCTTTCCATCATCGTCGCCGTGAGTAAAAATGGCGTCATCGGTAAGAACGGGCGCATTCCGTGGCGTATCTCAGAGGAGCTGAAATTTTTTAGATCCATCACCATGGGGCACACGGTTATCATGGGGCGAAAAACCTTTGAATCCATCGGGAAGCCTCTGCCAGGGCGCAAAAATCTAATTATCACACGAAATGAAAATTGGTTGCCGAAAGATTTTTGCGGCAAGCTCAGCCAGGTAAACATCCTGAGCAATATTGACGCTGCGTTGGACATGATCCAGGGCTCGCCCGCTTCTGACCACTTCTGGGCCATCGGCGGAGAGGAAATTTATCAACAATTTTTGCCCTACGTGGGCACGATCGTTTGCTCAGAAATCTCTGCCGCCTACGAAGGCGATGCATTTTTTCAAATCCCACGGACGTTCGCTCGTGGAGAGAAGCTGCACGAGTCTCCCCAGTTTGTTGCCCATCGTTGGGTGCGCACGAGTGACTTGGACGAAACCAGACATCCGCTCTATCGAAATTAGTAGACGTCTTGCAAATAGCGCCGGCACTTTTGCAGGGTTTTGATGTAACTTTCCGAGGCCTCTGTGGACAAATTTCCGCATGTGCCAGCGACTTTGGTAAATGTTCCAAGCACATCCCGCGCCATGGGATCGGCAGTGCCACATACATAGACGTGCGCGCCACCTTTGATCCATTTCCAAATTTCTTCGCGATTTTCCCAAATTCGATCCTGTACGTAGACCTTGTGATCCTGATCGCGGGAAAATGCCAAATCCAGGCGATCGAGAACGCCCGATTTTTGGTAGGCAGTCAAATCTTCTTCGAAGATGTAATCCGTCGCCCGGTGTTGATCACCAAAAAACAACCAACACCGGCCCATGGGAGTGCCATTTTTTTGGAGAAAATCGCGATGCTGCAAAAACCCCCGAAAAGGCGCAATCCCCGTCCCCGGGCCGATAAAAATTACGTCAACCCGTGGATCACTGGGTAGTTTAAAATGAGTTTTCGTAGCTTGGATGCGCAATTCTCCGCCGAGAGGCAGATATTTGTTGAGGAATGAGGATGCGGCGCCTTCGTAAAATTTCCCGTCGAGGCCTGGGTAAAATGCCGATGCCACGACCAGTTCGACGGTGTGCGGATTCGCCTCCGGCGCGGAGGCGATGGAATAAAGCCTTGGTTGCAATGGCTTTAAATTCGCCAGCAAATCCCCGGCGGCCACTGGAACGTTTGCAAATTTTTCCAGCATATCTGCCACGACGTAACCCCGTGCCATTGTGTTGAAATCGCCATCCAACCACTCGGAAAGCTGGCCGCTGGCTCCCTCCCGCGCGGCATTTTCCAATATCCATTGCACCAATGGGCGATGAACACTCAAAATGGTAAAATTCCGGGACAGCTGGTCAAAATCAGCCCCCTTCAACAATTTGGCCAACCGCCCCACCTGGTCCGGTGGATTTTGAGGAAAAATCACCAACCAATCACCGGGCTCGTAGACCAGCTCCTCGCCCATTCCAATGGTGACGAGGTATATACTTTTTGCACTGCCCTCTTTGGACAGGCAAACCCGTCGTAGCAACCGTCCCATGGTTGATAATTTTTTATCGGAAATCATAGCATGCAGTTACAAATTTGTGTACACATTTGACACATCATCCAGATCCTCCAACTTTTCCAAAAGTATTGTGGCCTTGGAAAGCATCGCCCCGTCCAACTCAACGTTTGTTGTTGGAATATAGGCAATTTGCGCAGATTCACAGGGTATGTTGGCCTGTTCTAATGCCTGACTCATGGCGTAAAAAGCCGTAATGGGTGCTTGCACCTCAAATGAATCACCTTCGCCGAAAACTTCATCCCCGCCGTTTTCCAGCGCGATTTCCATGATCCGTTCCTCCGTCGCCGCCGATTTTGAAATGATGAATTGACCCTTGCGTTGGAAATTGAATGCCAGCGCCCCGGATGTGGCCAGGTTGCCACCATGTTTTGAAAATGTGCTCCGCACCTCGGAAACGGTGCGATTCTTGTTGTCCGTGGTTACCTCGACGATGATTCCGATCCCACCCGGGCCATAGCCCTCATAGGTCAACTCTTCGATGATCGTTCCCGGGATGTCCCCCGTGCCCTTTTTAATAGCTTTGGCCACGTTGTCCGCCGGCATGTTCGTCGCCTTAGCCTTGAGAATGCAATTGCGCAGGCGTGGGTTAAACTCTGGATCCCCACCGCCTTCCCGTGCCGCAATGGTTAGTTCCTTGCTTACGAGACTAAATATTTTGCCCCGTTTGGCGTCAATGGCCGCCTTATGCCGCTTGGTTGTTGCCCATTTACTATGCCCCGACATGAGCGACGATTGATGATATCCGCCGGCGTAATACTCAAGAAATTTTGCATCTTTCCTGGACAGGTTGTTTGGACGGGACTCTTTGCTGGGAATGAATTTTGCAATTCTGCGGGATAGGGCATTTGCTGGGGAACCGCTCAGCCGTTGGGAGTGCCGTGGCGTGCTCAAATGCCCGCGGGAACAACTTGAGGAATTGTCCCAGTACGTTTACGAAGTTCGGTACCGCTATAAAGGAAATCGGGTCAGCGTCCAAATTTTAACCAATGCCAAAAGTGGAAACTGCGATCAGAATTGTGCCTACTGCGCTCAGTCAGCTGTTTCCAGAGCAAAAATAGAAAAATATCCCCTGGTGCCCTTTGGAATACTGAAAAACACTGCTTCCGTTGCGCTGAAAAAGGGAATAAATTGCCATTGTATCGGACTTTCGGGAATGCACTTCACCGACGAACAAATCGATGCATTTTGCGAGCATATCCACCGGCTGGGCCCACAAACGCCCATCTGCTGTTCCATAGGTTTCGTCACCCGTTCGCAGGCGAAGAAACTCAAAGAAGCCGGCATCACGCGCATTAATCATAATTTAAACACGGGACGTAATTTTTATCCCCGAATCTGCACAACGCACACCTATTCCGAGCGCATTGCAAACATTGAAATGCTCCAAGCCCTTGGCTTTGAAATCTGTTGCGGTGGCATCGTGGGCATGGGCGAATCGGATGAGGATGTGATCGACATGCTACTCGACGTGCGGCAAATCGCGCCGGAATGTGTGCCCATTAATTTTTTAATACCCATTCAAGGAACCCCGCTGGGAACGGCAGATACGCAAAAATTGACCCCAGAATACTGCCTAAAAGTTCTCATGCTGGCCCGGCTGTTGAATCCCAGGGCGGATGTGCGTTGTGCGGCTGGTCGGGAGCTTTATTTAAAAAACCACCACGCGGCCATGTTCCAATCGGTAAGTTCCATTTTTGCCGCTGGGTATTTGACCGCTTCCGGGGATGGCATCGAAAAAACCATAAAACTTATCCAAGAATGTGGCTTTGAATACGTTTCCCGATGAAGCGCCTAGCTGTTTATGCCAAAGAACTACCCCGATGGAAAAAGTCTAAAAACCCAAATTTATGGCCACCACGGCTACCCCGATTACCGCTTTGGCAGCGGCCCATGATAAAATGTCTTAAAATCCTTTACTCGAGAGAGTTCCCAGAAAATCCTCAGCGTAAGAAGCTGCGCAAAAGACAATATCGATGGGCGCCCACTCATGGGAAGAAATTCCAATAAATTTTTCTTGCAAAATCCGCAAACACCTTTAAGTATCTCCACCAGCGTTGGGTGAGCTTCCATAAGTGTCTTCCAACGCCAGACCTACCTCATAGTCAAGCCTATGAGGGACTTTTTTCACCGGGTTGAGTATAGGAATAGCAAATGGCAAAAGCAGGCGGACAATTGGGCGGTATCTTCATAGTCGCTGGTACGTGCATTGGTGGCGGGGTAATAGCTCTTCCCATGATGTTGGCAAGCGTTGGCCTGGTTTTTACTACCCTGATCATGGCAGTCATGTGGGCCACAATGTACTATTCAGCGCTCATCAATTTGGAGCTCAATTTGCAAGCCAATTGTGGCATGGATATTGGCAATCTCGGATGGCGTTTTAGCGGCCCAATCGCAGCGTGGTTTGGACGGCTGATTTTATTGCTGCTCATGTATGCGCTTATGGCCGCCTATTTTTATGGTCTTTCGGCGCTTCTGGTGGAGATTTTTCATCTGCCGCTGCAGAATCATTGGTCGATAGTAACGATCGTGGCCGCCATTTTTTGCGCCCTAATGGTACTTCCCGTCCGAGGGCTTGATTCAGTAAACAAGCCCTTGTTCATTGGAACGCTTGTGATCGCGGCTTTTTTGCTCATTGGGCTTTCGCGGCATGTGTTATGGGATGGGGCCTTACTTTTCCCGCCAGCGGCTGCGAAACCCCGACACTGGATCGCCGTCGTTCCCGTGCTATTTACTTCCTTTGGATTCCAGGTTATTTTCCACACTCTATCCAATTATTACAAGTTGGATAAACATGTGCTCCGCCGCGTGTTTTTCTGGGGAAGCCTTATTCCGGCCGTTGTCTACATTGCTTGGACTGTTGCCGCGCTCCTGGCAATTCATGGCAATAACCCCCCATTTTATAGAGAAATGGTGCTGGGCCATGTGGACGTTGGTGCGCTTGTCGCCGAATTGAGTCGCATCACAGCGAATTCAGCAATTCGCACCGTCATTTGGGCCGTTTCTGTGCTGGCCATCGTCACATCCATGGTCGGTGTTGGCCTGGGACTTTGCGATACCTTGAAAGCTTATTTGCCCGGTAAGTTTCACCTCGTCCACCATCGCGCATTCGCCGCCGTGGTGGGCACCGTCCCGCCATGGATTCTCGCTCTGCTCGTTCCCAGCGCTTTCACCGTCATTCTTGGGGCCGCGGGTGTCATTTTGGCGGTTTTGGCTATTTTGCTGCCCTTGTATCTCGTTCGCCATGGCAAGTTTACCACGCTTAACTATCCCTCTGTGGGAAATCCCATAGCTCACTTTGCCATCTTCGTCGCCGCGGTGGTAGTTATCTCTTGTGAATTAGCCCATGCTCACTTTTAAGGATGTGTGCGGCGAAATTCATAAAGACATAGTGCTGTGGCAATGCTTACGTTGAGCGAATCGGAGGTTTTTCCGCACATAGGGATGCGTACAGACAGGTCGGCATTTCCCCTCCAAAATTCAGAAAGCCCGTGGTGTTCATTTCCGACGGCTATGGCAAGAGAATCTGATGAGAATGCATCCCAGTAATCCCTTTGCGCGTCGGGGGCCGTAATCGCGATAGGAATGTTGTTTTTTCTCAAAAATGACAGGGCTTCACTATTTGAGCAAACTGTAATATTTTGCCCAAAAATAGCTCCCTGTGATGTTCGGATAACGTTGGGGTTCCAAATGTCCGTGAGGGGATTGGCCAAAATAACCAGATCACATCCGACTGCCTCCGCCGTTCGGATGATAGCACCTAGGTTCCCCGGTTTTTCCAGGCCCTCAGCCAATAGAACAAGCACCCCAGCTGGCAGACGGTTTGGCAGAGAATTTGGGGGAAACGACGCAACAGCCAAAATTCCATCGGGATTTTCCCGGGAGGAAATTTTCGCAAATATTTCCGGAGGTAGGTAACAAACTCGCCCGATCTGGTCCGTCTGGAATGCCACCGAATCCATCAAAAAAAGCATTTCCACTTGAAAATTATTCTCCAGGGCCCGCGACACCTCCCGATGGCCTTCGATGGTAAAAAACCCTTCTGTCCGCCGTTGTTCCGGCTTTCGGAGCGATATCACCCAACGAATGTATGGGTTCTGGCGGCTAGAAATACGCTCAATAGAATTCTTTTTCATCATTTCGGGGAAAAGTTTTTACATTCGAAACATTTTGACGTAGAATTTCTTACAAAAAAGAAATCGCTTGGTCCGGGAAAAGGCTCCATCACCCAAAGTTGCTTGGGTGCAGGGCCTGGATTTGAACCAGGGACCTTCAGGTTATGAGGCCAATTTCAATCACATTTCCAGCGCTTCACTATGTTTCGCAACGACGCCACAAGCACAGTGCTTGTCTGTGTTCGCAAGCTTTTTCTGAAAATTTGTTACAAGGCGAAACGGTGTGAGATTTCGAGGACATTTGTGGACACATCCATGGACACATTTCATGAGAAGGGCTTCGGTTTTACGGGCCAACGCTCTGTCGAGCCCGAAAAAACTAACCCAGTCGGGTCACGGGAACCAATCCGTTGCTGCTACGCTTCCTGCCGGCACGACCCCATTGCCGAATGGCCAAATACCCTACCGGGACACCGCCAAATAAAGCTGCGCAATGGAAAACAACTGGCAACCCACGCTCGCGTGAAAAATCGCAGGTAATGCGAGTTGCAAAACTCAAACTCCTAGATTTAACATCAGTATTCCGATCGCAATAGTCGCCCGAACCGCTCCCCAGGCGCGAAAGCGTGAAAAATTGTCTCCGACAAGTCGCTTTAATTTTCCGATGACACGTTCCACTAAATTTCTCTTCCGAAGAAGGCCTTTTTCCTCTTCCGT
>JAITCU010000017.1 GCA_031282835.1 Puniceicoccales bacterium | reverse complement strand
GTCCACCTCAAGGTCCTATTGAGAAACTTCGCCGGAAATCGTCTTGCTTGCTTTCGCGCAAAGTGGCTATTGCTTCGGAATTGAAATTTAACGCGGGCGGCAATATGATAGGGGTCTTGCAAAAGTCGCTTTTTAGCCATTTTGTCCCTATGAAATGCGGGCTTCAAGACAGTGTTTCTGACCTATACAGAACCTCTAACGAAGCTCGAAGTTTTTTCAGCTCACGAAATTCTTAACCGAAAATGGCCTTCTGTGCGGTGCTGAAGTGCAATTTGGCATAGTCACCAAGTTTATCGAAGCCGAAGCGTGCCACCAGACGCCGGGCCTGCTCCTCAACTTGGGTGCTGGCGCCGCGCAGCAATTCCTCGCCGGCAGTTTCTGAAAGCCTTTCCATGGCACGTAAATATTCCGCTCGGGCAACGATAGAGGCGGCGGCGACGACTGGATCGTCTTCAGCCCGGGGACGCATGGTGATGGTGAGCGTGGAGTCGTTTGTAAAAAATCGCTGGACCAAAGGTGCCGTTGAAAATTGGTCAAGGAGCGCCTTGGCCACGGGGTTCTTGTCCCGGGCATTTTGGAGGCTTTTGGAATGGTACCAGGCCAAAAGCCGGTTGAGGTTATTGCCGAACCTTAGGTATAGTTCGTTGTACTTGCGCACGCTGAGGGTGAAAACTTCAACAACGGCGTCCCCCGTGCGGCTGATTTGATCGGCGATGGCAAAAAGCTGTTGTTTGGAGTGAATGGTTTTAGAATCGCGTACGCCCGCCTTAATCCATCGATTCACCGTTTCTCCGCCGCCAATGACACAGGCTGACACCAGCGGACCAAAAAGGTCCCCTTTTCCCGACTCGTCCAGTCCGGCGTGTTCCTCGAACCACTCCGGATGCCGCTGTTCATCGTATCCCAGGACAATTTCCTTTAAAATTTCAGGCTCGAGGGTAAATTGCACGAAATCCTTGGTGCCGTTTCCCTGCACGACTACTTTCCCCGACAGGTACACGACCACGTTTACATTGTCTCCAAAGTACGCATAGCGAGCGTGGGGGATAGTTTTCAGCTCCCATTGCTGCATTTCCAGCGCATTGCGCAGTTTTTCCGCCTGTTCCACTGTCAATTGGCCGCTATAACAGGTTATCGCACCATCACCCATTTCACGTCGGTATGGATGTTACGTCCTTGAATGGCAAGGAATAACGAAAAACTATCGATTTCGGCCGATGTATTTGCGTGGCCAAGCGGCTTTTAAAGGTCGGGAAGTTGGAGCATTTGCGCCATGGGTAGGAGCATGGCTGCGGCAATGAGGGTCACAATGCCCGCCAAAATAAGAACAACGATCGGTTGCAGCACCGCAGCGGCTCGTTCCAAATGGCGGTCCAATTCCTCGGCCGTGGCCTCCCCGGCATGGAGGAGCATGTCCGCCAGGTGTCCGCTCTCCTCACCGACAACCAAAAGGCCGTGGACAAAAGGCAGCATGAATGGAGATGGAGCCAGCAAATCGATCAAAGATTCTCCCGCACGCACACGGTCTACAAGCTGAAGCAGGTGAAATTTCATCGCCACATTTGGCAAACTATTTGCTGCGAGTGCCAGCGCTTCGGTGGTCGGAACGGAGTGTTCCAGCAGCAAGCCGAAGGTACGTAAAAAAATGACCAGATTTTGCATCAAAAACAGTTGGCCTAAAAATGGCAGGCGAAGGGCGATTTCGCCCTTTAACAGGCGTCCGGGTTGCGTCCTTCCGCCCACGGATAAGGCGAAAATAACCAGCATTGCCGCCAATGGCAGGGAATAGGCATGGGCGTGTAAAAATGTGCCCAATGCGATCAGGATTCGGGTCAGCATGGGCAGCAGTGTGGATGAATGGTTCGCTTGGAGAAGGCTTTCAAAGCGCGGGACCACGTATGTGGTCAAAAATAGCACGGCAACCAGAGCAACAACCAGGACGGTGGCTGGATAAAAGAGGGCAGAAATGGTACGGTGCTTCGTGCACAAAATGCGCATGCGAAAACTGGAAATATGCTCCAGGGTTGCCCCCAGGTCGCCGGAGGATTCCCCGGCCTTCACCATTTGGCAGTAGGTTACATCGAAAATTTGCGGGAAAGATTCCAGGATCGCGTGCAGCGGTTGCCCAAGAATAAGCCCTTGAACGGCGGTCGCGAGGACCATGCGCAAGGTGGAATTTTTTTCCTGCCGCTCCAGAATTTGCAGGGCTTTCAACAGGCCAATGCCGCTCCGAATGAGCACTGCCAATTGGCGCGTAAACGCCAAAAGTTGCGCCTCGTCCACTTTTCGGCGGAGAAAATGAAAGGTCTTCAGCATACCCCGATGGGAGAGCTTAAAAATTAAAGTTAATCGCGGCAATATCAAACGCCGCCAATGCTTTGAAATCCCTCCACCGGAATAAGCCATGGTTGCTCTTTGAGTTTGACGAAAATTAGTCGAGCAGCCGTTTCTTCGATTTTGGCAGACTTCTCAATTGCACAACAAAAGCTTGACTTCCCGCGCGAAAACGCTACATATGCTGCATGTTTTTCGTTTACTTGATGCGAGTTGCAAAACTCTGAATTGTGAAATCAACGGCCGTGGCTTGCTGTACGGGATGGCACCCAACAAACTAGCCATAGGATCTCTAAGAAAGGATTTCAAGGCCTTTTACTGGGGTTACGATGGCAAACTCCTGCGGGAAATATTGCATGGGCTCTCGACTAGCATCTCTTTCTTGTGTGAAATATTTTTCGAACCAGCGGGACCAAATCTTCCGAACGATGATTGTACCGAAACTCACACTCCTTTAAAAAAAGTAAAAAATTTTCG
>JAITCU010000026.1 GCA_031282835.1 Puniceicoccales bacterium | reverse complement strand
TAAAAAGTTTAGTCGGTGAAGATTTTTCCAGATTTCGCACCTGGGCCGCTGCCAAAGCGGTAATCGGGGTAGCTATGGTGGCCATAAACCTGGGTTTTTAGACTTTTTCCATCGGGGTTTGTTGACAAAAACAATTTTTCCGTTACGAATTATTCCCATACCATGTGTTCCGTTTCCGTTAATGATGCCCGCTCGACGGGGGCCGTTGGGCGATCAGAGCCTGTTCCATCTGAGGAATCAACCGTTTCGACTCTGCAATATTTGGTGCGAGTAATGCTATATCCGTTCAGTGCAATCTTGGCATTTGTGATGGTTATGGTGTGCAAGATTACGGGGAATATTTTGAGGGCCAATGTGGCGGTTTCTGTTTTAAAATTGCAACTTCCCTTATGGTACATGTTTATGCGCCACAAGGTTGGCACCAAAGCATTGAAAAAACCCACTCCGCCCCTGGCGCCACAAACATCCCCACTCCCAACAACATCCCAATCAACTATGGAACCAACGCCTCCAGTAAAACTACCCGCCGCAAATGGAAGTGCTCCCGATTCGGTGCTCCGATCAGACCTTGCCGAGGCGGCGCTAGCCGCCCAAAAAGCGGAAGACGAGAAAAAAGAAATGGCGAGAAAGATGCAGGAAGCCCTAGATGAACAGAAGAAACTCTCCGAACAGTTCGGGGCAGTAGTGCAACGACAAATAAAAGATACGGAGCAACGTGAAAATTATTTTGCGGCGAGAAATGCGTTAAATTCCCTGATAATAGCCGCAAAAAGGTTCGGTGTGCGTGCGGAGGCAGCTCAAGCGCTAGCTGGCATGCCCGACATTCCAGGCACCAACCCTGAATTTCTGCAACAGATTACCGCCAAATGCGACGCGGCGAGTAAAGAATTACAAGAGCAGATATGTGAACATCTTAAAACGGATCTAGGTACCGCACAAACAGCATTACAGAACGCTATCGATACCGCAAGGGGCTGTGGCATACCCACGGAAAACGCGCAGCAGTTACTAAACCTCCGACCGAATCCCGAGTGCGATTGGGATACGTGTGGAAGCGTTATCGAACAAATTCGAGCCGAAACGACGCGATTGCGCGAGCTAATCGTCGCGAGGGGTGCATACGAAAAAGCACGCGCGCAATTGGCCCAAGCCATTATTCAAGCAAATGAACTTGGCATAGATCTTCCAGGCGTCACACAGCCGGGCGGCGATCCGGGACAGGTGGTAGCCGAATTACGTCTACGCACCACGGCGATTACGAACCAAACGTTGCAGTTGCAGCAAGCAATAAAGGCGGAGAACGCAAAAGTGAAGGCAGCGATGGAGGCGCAAATAATAGACGCCGAAAGGGAAAATCAAAACGCGCGGCGTTGTTTAAATGCGTTCCTCTCTAGTTCAATGGTGAAGAGCCTGGACACGACCACTGCCAAAAGTTTGATTGCGGAAAGTGAAGGGCTCGAATCCGGCGGCAGCCCTCATGAGCTCTCGAAAAATACCCAGGAAATTGCCGCCGAAACAGCGCGGCTGCAAGAGGAAGTAAATGCGATACAACTAGAAAAAAAACAGAAGGATTTAGCCGAAAATACCGCCTTACGAGCGCGGTTAGAAGGCATATTGAAAGGATCCGAAAGTAAGACTTTTTCCGATGCGCTAGAGATTTTAATTGATTGTGCACGAGGCCTTTTAAGATCCGAGCCAGGACGCCGCGTGTCATTCAGTCTCGAAAACGATTTCCTCGAGCAAGCAATAAAATTCCTTCAGGAGACCACAAGTAAACGCAAAGCAGAGAGCTTCTGGTCTTCGTTAGTAAGCATGGGATACGTAGCGGTGGTAAGCCTATAAAACCGCGACAAACATTGACGAAGATGCGGTTGGCATTCACTTGGCTATCAGGCGATGTAGTGCAGGGGCGACGATTTTGCAAAGCACTTCGTCGAGGCCGATGACTGCGCCAAGGGCACTTTCCGGATAGAGACTTCCCTTCGTAAACCCGGGAACCGTATTCACCTCCAAAAAGTAAATCTTTCCCGTATCGTCCAAGAGGAAATCGATGCGGCACCAATCGCGGCAATGGCAGATGTGAAAAATTTCCCGGGCATGGTTGGTAATTGTTCGCGTTAGCACATCATCCAGCGGTGCCGGACAGATATGCCTTGCGCCATTGGGGGTATACTTGGATTCGTAATCAAAAAATTCGTGCACGGGTACAATTTCCACAATGGCAAGCGGTTCCCCTTGCAACATGCCAATTGTGAGATCCCTCCCCGCGCAAAGAGGTTCCAGAAGCCACTGGCCGGTGCCAATTGGCAGCACGTAGCGGGCCCAACTTTCTTCATCGCAAATGCGGTGGCAGCCGATGCTGCTCCCCTTATCCCGGGGTTTGAGGAAAAGTTTGGAGCTTCGCAGTCGTTTGCACGCAGCGGCAAAGGTGAAATCAACGCGTTTATCCCCGGGAAAAGCAATTTCAGCAAGAACGGGAACGGAGCAGTTTTGTACGCGTTTTTTGGCGCGGCTTTTATCAATGGTGAGCTCCATACTTTCTGTCCCGCTTCCTACGTAGGTGAACCCCCTGGCATCAAGTAATCTTTGCAACCGCCCATCTTCACCAAAGTCCCCGTGGACCAGGGGAAATATGAGCGAGGTTTCGGGATCCAGTCCCGGCGGAAGCTTATCTTCATTGAGCTCGATGAGCCGAACGGGGTAATGGCGGGAGAGCAGCTCGGCGACATTGCGCCCGGAACGGATGGAAACCTCCCGCTCGGGACTGATAGCACCACAGAGGATGACAATTTCAAATGATTTCGAAGCCATTGGGGCCCAAATAGTGAACCTCTAATTGTAGTTCAATGGAGAATTTCTGGCGAACGGTTTCGCGGGCGAGCTCAATGAGCGCTAGCACGTCCTTACAAGTCGCATTTCCCCGATTGACGATAAAGTTGCCATGCACCGGGGAAATTTGCGCACCGCCGATGGTGCAACCCTTTAACCCCGCATCATCAATTAGTTTCCCCGCCGAATGGCCGCTGGGGTTTCTAAATATGCTCCCCGCGCTGGGGCCACCGGGTTGGTGATCGCTCCTCCACTGGCGTAGCTCTCTCTGCCGGCGGTAGATTTCGTCCAGAGGCGTTGAAAACTCTTCCACGCGCAGGACGACAGAAAGTAGCACATCCAATCCGTCCAAATGGCAGTGGCGGTAAGAAAATTGCGGGTGGACATCGGAAATGATGGCACCGCTCTTATGCAAAAATCGGACGGATTCCACAGAATCGCCCACATTTTTTCCGTGGGCTCCAGCATTCATCAACACTGCCCCGCCCATACTCCCCGGGATACCGCATAAAAATTCAAAACCACCGATTCCTTCCCGTGCGCAGAAGGCACAAAAACACCCTAGCGTTACGGAAGCATCAACGACCAGTCGGTCGTCAACCTGTTCAATGCCGCCCCACCGCTTGGGCTCCAGTCGCAGCAACATGCCAGAGTACCCATCATCGGAAACGAGCAGATTAGATCCCCGACCGATGATGCAGTGGGAAATTCCGCTTCGCGCCGCTTGTTGGATTAGGGATTGCAATTCTTCCGCGGATTTGGCCTCGGCGAAAAAGCGAGCGGGGCCACCAATATGCAGCGTCGTTAGCCGATGTACTGGGTAGCGCTCTAGGATTTTACCCACTGACGCCTCCCCGCCCAGCGTGCGAGCAAGAAAAAACAATTGACAAACACATGTCGTTTGTTATTAAAAAGTTAACTTGACCGCCCATCGATTTTCTCCGCCAAAAGCCGCAACTAAGGCTTGCCATTTCTCAAATGCGCCCAAAATCACGCCCAACATGCCTAATCAGGAGCAGCGCCGCACCCAAGAAATACCACACACTCCCGTTCGTGCATCAAGGGAAGCTTTAAAGTCGGCGGCGGCGACAGCAAAATCGAACGAAGCGGCACTGGCAAAAAAGCTCAAGCCAGGCTCAGAGGGATCTGGCGCCGGCACCATGAGTGCTGCCCAGCAGCGCATCAAAGATTTGGTGGAACTCGCAAAAAGCCAGGGATACGTGTCCTTCGACGACATCAACGCCTCTCTGGGAGAAGAAACAGAAGTCTCAGAAACTGACATCGAAAATATTATCAACATCCTGGAAAATCTGGAAATCCAGGTCTTGGATTCGGATGAAATCGTTCAATACGAGCGCGAAGATAAAGAGCGACTGGAACATCGAGTCTACGAAGACCAGTTGGCCACCGCCAACGAAGACCCCGTCCGCACCTACCTGCGACAGATGGGGAAGGTTCCCCTTCTCACCCGAGACCAGGAGATTAGTATTTCCAAGCGCATTGAGTCCGCGGAGCAAAAGGCGCAGGACGAGCTTTTTTCCGTGCGATTCACGGCAAATTATCTTCTAGATATCGCGCGCAAATTAAGCCTTCGTGATGAGCGCTTTGACCAAATCGTTCTTGATAAAAAAATTGAGAGCCGCGAGGCGTATTATCAGATATTGCCCCGGCTCATTCAGGACAGCGAAACACTGCTGAAGAAAATCGAAGAGGTCGCCGCCGAACTGGAAACATGCACGGACGCGGAAATGCGCGACAAATTGGCCTTACGCGTGCGCAATTTTGAGACGCAACTGAAGCAGATTTTGAAGCGCTTCTGCTTCAAAATGAAGCTTTTTGAAGACTTTCTGGCAGACAAAGCCGCCCTATTGCGCCGCCTGCGCCGGGATTTGGACTTGCTTGAGCTGGACAAACGAAGGCCCATTCGCCCACAGGAACTCAAGCAGGTCGAGCAGGACCTAGCAGATTTCCGCAAGGAATATCACACGGAGCCAGCCGTACTCTTCGACGTTTTGCAGGGTTTTCGCAAGCAGATGAAGGCACTTCATGCGGCGAAGACGGAAATGGTTGCGGCTAATTTGCGATTGGTCATCAGCATTGCCAAAAAATATATTAACCGCGGCCTGTCCTTTTTGGACCTTATCCAGGAGGGAAACATAGGCCTCATCAAAGCCGTTGAAAAATTCGAGTACCGCCGCGGCTATAAATTTTCCACCTATGCCACCTGGTGGATTCGCCAGGCCATCACCCGTTCCATCGCCGACCAGGCACGCACGGTACGGATCCCTGTGCACATGATCGAAACACTCAATCGGGTAATGCAGGCCCAAAAGCAGCTGCTCCAGGAATTGGGCCACGAGCCAACACCGGAGGAGGTGGCCAATGAAATGGGTATGCCCGTGGAACGCGTGCAGAGCATCATGAAGATGGCTCAACAACCCATTTCCCTCCAGAGTCCCGTTGGAGACGGCGAGGATTCCTGTTTCGGGGACTTTATCGAAGATAAATCCGCCGGCGATCCCCATAATATAGCCGCCAACAGCCTCTTAAGGGAAAAAATTCGTGAAATTCTGGGCTCTCTTTCGGAGCGCGAACAAAAGGTACTTTCCATGCGCTTCGGGCTTGATGACGGTTATAGCCATACGCTGGAAGAGGTTGGGCAACTGTTTAGCGTCACCCGGGAGCGCATCCGACAAATCGAAGCCAAAGCGCTACGTAAAATGCGTCATCCCACACGCATACGCCAGTTGCACGGATTTTTTGGCAATAATCCAACGCCAAAGGGTGAAGGATTTGACAGCTTTCGGAAGCGGCGTCAGCAGACCCACAAAGGTTGAATCGTTGGAAAAGATTCAAAAAAAACTTTACACAAACCGGGTCATAGGAGAGTGTTCCCCCGAGAAGGATAGTGCACCATGGGCAACCTCAAGAAAAAGCGGCGACTGAAGATGAATAAACACAAGCGACGCAAGCAGTCCCGCGCATCGCGGCATAAAAAGCGCACGTGGGGGACTTAGGGGGCTATGTGTGTTTTGGCCATTGAAAGTTCCTGTGATGAGTCCGCTTTGGCCGTGTTGGATGGTGAGTCCCGGCGCTTTACGCACGAATTTATAAGTTCGCAGGCCGCAATCCATCGTCAGTTCGGTGGGGTCGTCCCCGAGTTGGCTTCGCGGGAGCACCGGAAAGCGTTGCCTGAGCTTATCAAGCGTTGGGAAGAAAGTAGCTCCTTTGCGGTTCCAGATTTGGTTGCTGTGACCCACGGTCCCGGGTTGGCTTGCGCGTTAGGTACGGGGCTGGATGCGGCGCGCCAGCTGGCAGATTTTTATGGACGTCCCTTACTGGGCATTAATCACTTGAAAGGGCACGCTCTGTCGCCGTTTATTCCCTTGTGGCAGAAAAATCAACCGCGGTCAGGCCTGTTTCCTCACTTGGGCCTTTTAGCGTCCGGGGGCAACACGCTGCTGTTTTCCTTGGATGAGAATTTTAACAGCCAGATACTTGCAAAAACAGTGGATGACGCGGCTGGTGAGGCATTGGACAAGGGAGCTCGGATGCTTGGGCTGCCCTACCCAGGAGGGAGTCCCATGGAGGAGTTGGCCCGTTTGGGAGATCCAAAAGCTTACAACTTTCCCCGCGCATTTACCCCAGCGATCATGAAATTCAGTTTTTCCGGGCTCAAGACCTCTCTGCTGTACCAGTTGCGCAAAATGCAACCAGATGAAATCGAGCGGCGTAAGGCAGATTTATGTGCCAGTTATTTGCAGGCTGTTTGCGATGCACTTGTTGAAAAGATTGCCCACGCTGCCAAAGAGTTCAAACCAAAGAGCATCGGGCTTTCCGGCGGTGTGTCCCAAAATAGGATATTGCGCGAACAAATGGAAAGAATTTGCACAAACTTAAATCTGCCATTACTGCTCGCGCCCGAGCCCTACTGTGGAGACAACGCATCTATGATTGCTTTTGCCGCGGCGATCGACGAGGACCACGGAGAAAAATCACCCACTCGTTTCCATCCAAGGCTTCGCCTATAGGCGATACATACAACGAGCACACCCTGCGACACGCCGAAAGCCCAAAACCTGGTGCTCGAGAAGGGATTCGAACCCTTACGCCTCACGGCACTGCCGCCTGAAGACAGCGTGTCTGCCAATTTCACCACCCGAGCAACGAAAACCAGCCCATGCGGCAAGGGCATATTGTCAACGGCAAACCAACGACATTATCGTCGCGTGCAAGCTAGAGACTACCCCAATTTCAAATAGGCAACGTGGAAGACGATTCCGAGGACGAGGGCCACAAAAGATGCCAGGAACATCCACAGAGTAACGGGAGACCCGACGACCAGGGAAGTAATAGCCAAAGCCAAAGCACCTGCGCCAGAGGTGAGAAACGCGGATACAAGATTTTTGGTTAGTTCCAGATACCAAGGTAAATCCGGTGACGCCCTGACCGTAACGGTCTGTATGCCGGAATTTCCTGGCATGATGTAGGAAATCCTGGTTTTGTTCGCCCCTTTAACAAGCCCCGCCTGTATGGAACTCGTTAATTTTCCAAGTGCATCTTGATCCTTAACTAAATAGACCGAGGGTTTTGTTGGATCAGCCGGCGCTCTTAGCAAGCGGACATCCGTAATACCAGTAACATCAATGGTAGTATCCACGGCTAGAGGAGCGTCACTCTTACTTCCAGCTGCCAGCGATGGAATCCCTTTCAGCCAATCGAAATTCGTCATAGCACGGCCCATCTGGTGGACCGTTTCATAATTGTCAAGGTAAAAATGTTAGAATCTCGACTAGAGGGCGTCGTCAAATAAGTCCTTGCCGCCCCAAACTTTGCAGCGTTAGCGGTGGAGCATGGCAGACAAAGGCTTACATCACCCTAACATCAAGGCCGGCATGAACGAATTTTTAATTGGCTCGCCAGGAAGATCTTGCTGCATCTTCGTGTTTTTTACAATGTCCCAAGAAGATGCATTGATTGGTTTATCTATCGCGGGGGATGATGTCTGCAAGGAAAATAACTGGGATTTCTCCCATGATTCAGGTCCAGCATGCGGACTTCACCCCCGATGGAAAAAATCCTCCACAGTTAAGCCTGTGAGGGACTTTTTCCGTCGGGGTATAGCTCTCCAGAAAAACTTCTTGACTTTCGTGAAAAAATCACCAGAAAGACACGCAGTAATCTGCGCTTTTTACTTGCCGTGGGGGTTCCATGGCATACAAGTCATGTACAGTAGTAACGGTTTTAACGGTGGTGAATCTGCCGGGGCGGGTGTGGCTCAAGTGTCATATCTTAGCTCCGCTGGTTTTAAGGGTTAATTAAACGAAGACGCGTCGTCGGACATGCGGGCTGCGGCCTAATAACAGAGTTTCAAATTTATAGCAAAAATAGAAAAACATGGAAGGTAGAATGGGCAAAATAAACGCCCCCTGTGATAGGGGCGGCTAAAGAATTTTGACGATTGAAAAAGTTAGCCGGTGGAGATTTTTCGGACCTCATATTTGGGGATCCGTAAATTGCGACAACCCCTGGCTACAAAATCGGGCTTCTGGATTAGCGCATCCCTGCCTTGCATTTGCGCATCTGGATGTCCATCAATGGGTTTAACTGCAATGGAAAAAGAATATCATTTTAAGGAAGTCGAACGCCGCTGGTATGAACTTTGGGAGAAATCGGGGTGTTTCCGCCGATCGGAAAATCCAAAGGGGAAAAGCTATGCGATCGTAATTCCCCCGCCCAATGTCACCGGCGTGCTGCACATGGGCCACCTACTCAATAATACGCTACAGGATGTGCTCATTCGCCGAGCTCGACAGAATGGCCATTGCGTCTTCTGGCAACCTGGGACGGACCATGCAGGCATTTCGTTGCAAGTCGTTGTGGAAAAAAAACTTCTCAAGGAGGGCATCGATCCCAAGAAGCTCTCACGGGAGGAGTTTTTGGCCCATGCTTGCCGCTGGCGAGATGAGCATGGGGGTATCATTCTCGACCAGCTGAGACATTTGGGCGTATCTTGCGATTTTTCTAAAAAGGTGCACACCCTCGACACGGCCTATTCGCGGACGGTTCTGACGGGCTTCGTAGAACTCTTTAAACGTGGCCTCATCTACCGTGGACGGCGCATGGTCAATTGGTGTCCCAAGTCGCAAACGGCGTTGAGCGACGAAGAGGTGCTCATGCAGACGCGAAAGGGCAAGCTTTACCGCATGCGCTACGAAATTGTGGAAACCCCTGGGACCTTCATCGAAATTTCCACGACCCGTCCGGAAACTATTCCCGGGGACGTGGCCGTGGCGGTGCATCCGGAAGATCCGCGCTATCAACATCTTATTGGCAAGCACGCCCGGAGGCCCTTTCCCGGGGCGGAGATTCCCATCATCGGTGACAGTTCCGTTCTACGGGATTTCGGCACGGGGGCCCTCAAAATTACGCCGGCCCACGATGCCGTAGACTTTGCCATCGGTCAGCGACATGGACTGACCATCATCGACGTGATTACCCTGGACGGGCGGCTGAACGAACTGGCTGGACCGGAATTACGCGGCCTGACCCGGGAAGCCGCGCGGGAAAAGGCGGTACAAATGCTCCAGGAACGCGGATTGCTCTTGGCGGCGGAGGATTACGAACATTCCGTGGGCATTTCCGAACGCTCAGGCGTCCCAATCGAGCCGCGTCTTTCCGAGCAGTGGTTCCTCCGCTATCCCTGCATCGAACGGGCTAAGGAGGCAGTCCAAAGCGGGACTATTCAATTCTTTCCCCGCCGCTGGGAAAAGACTTACCTGCATTGGCTGGACAACATCCAAGATTGGTGCATCAGTCGGCAACTGCTTTGGGGCCACCGCATTCCCGTGTGGTACCGGCGGAGCTGCGACCGGCAGGACCCAGCCAACTGGCACGTCTCCGTGGATGGCCCAGCGGACGTGGAAAATTGGGAGCAAGACAACGACGTCCTGGATACCTGGTTCTCCTCGGCGTTTTGGCCCTTGGGGACGCTTGGATGGCCAGACCAGGAAGCGATGGCGCGACACCATTTCGATTTTTTCTACCCAACGGCCACGTTAGTCACGGGTCCCGACATCATTTTCTTCTGGGTCGCTCGTATGATCATCATGTCCCTGGCCTTTTTAGAAGGCGATCTGGCGCAAATCGTCCCCTTCCGCGCGGTGTATTTCACAGGAATAATCCGCGACGCCCAGGGGCGGAAGATGTCCAAAAGCCTTGGAAATTCTCCGGAACCGTTGGATCTCATTGCCCAGTACGGAGCCGATGGCGTACGCTTTGGCCTGCTTTCCATCGCGCCCCAGGGGCAGGATGTGCTCTTCGACGGTGTGCGCATGGAGCAGGGGCGTAATCTTTGCACTAAACTTTGGAACGCGTGCCGATTTCGAATCCTGCAGGGAAAATTGGAAAAGCCGCATACACCCAACTTGGGCTCTATGGCCGCGGAAGACGAAGCCATTCTGCAAAGTCTCATTGATTTAACTGAGCAATTGGAATTCGCTTTCGGCCAATACGAGTTCCACGGCGCCGTACAGCGGTTGGAGAAATTTTTCCGCGACGACTACTGCGACTGGTATGTGGAGGTATGTAAAATCCGCATGCGTCAGGAGGAATCCCAACGGGCGCATATCTTAACCCTGCAGGACACAATTTTGCGCCACTATTTACAACTTCTCCAGCCCTTCGTGCCCTTTATCGCACAGGAACTTTGGCACGCCCTGGGCTATGACGATGAGGAAAAATTCATCCAAAACTTTCCCCTGCAAACCGCCGAACAACTGCGAAGAATTACTCCCGTTTTGTCCGAAAACATTGTTATGGTTGCGGAATTGCGGGCGGCCGTTTCTGCCATTCGCGCCCATAAATCTTCCCTTGGCATGGCGTCTCAGACGCGATTGCACGCCTATTATTACTCAGAAAATAGGGAAGCCGCTATCGAAAAATATCTTCCGATTTTGTGCGCCCTGTGTGGATTTGAGAAATTAATCGCTGTGGATTCCCTGCAAGGACGTCCAGCGACACTAACGCCCTGGGGGACCTTCGCCGTGGACGTGCCCGATATCATTGACCACGACCGGGAGCGGGAACGTTTATCCAAGGAAATCGAAGCCCTGGAGCGAGGCATCGCCAGTAACGAAGCAAAGCTAAATAACAAAGATTTTCTCGCTCACGCACCGGAGAAGGTCATTGCTGGCGCAAAGGCTCTTCTGGCGGAAAATCGTGGCAAACTCGGCAAATTACGAAAATTCATAGGGTCTTTAAAATGAATCTCTCATATAAAAAAATTCAGCATGTACAGGCGCTTAGGATAGCGATGTTTATGCGAGTTTTGCAACTCGCATACTTTTTCCATCGGGGTGTTTTTGAGTTTCTTCGATGGAGTGCGAAGAGGCCTTCACGCCTATGGGAGGTGAAAATTTTTATGAATTTGCTTGCCCAACGGATGTATATGTTCCAGCCTACGGCCAATTTTAAGGATCTGCCATGGCTCAGCCAAAACGTAAAAACTCAAAGCAGCGCAGTCACAAACGACGCGGAGCCCATCGCTTTTCGGCGCCACAACTGTCCAAGGAGCGGGATGGGACGCTTTTCATGCCGCACCACGTCAATCCGACCACCGGGATGTACCGGGGGCGTCAGGTCATTGAGGTGGAGTAACGAATTTTTAAATCAAAATGCACGCTGACGAGCAGGTTGTCCTTGCTGTCGATGTGATGGGGTCGGACCGAGGGGCGGAGGAAGTGCTTGAGGGCATTTACCGCTTTTTTAGACGCCCCAGGCGCGACTGCGTACGGGTTATCGCCATTGGGGATCGGGCAGTTTTGGATCCGATTGTTAATGGGCGGCGATTTGCCCCGTTCCGGACCCTGTTGACCGTATTTCACGCCGGAGAAACAATCGGAATGGACGAGTCTCCCACGAAGGCTATTCGCCACAAGAAGGATGCGTCCATGGTGCGCGCCATTGAGCTCGTGCAGAGAGGAGAGGCGGATGCGGTCCTGAGCTGCGGAAATACGGGGGCGCTGGTGGCCCTGGGAACCATTCGCTTGCGGCCCATGGCCCATTTGGAGCGCCCGGCCCTGGGTACAGTTATCCCTGCCTTGGGGAGTCGGTTTGTCCTCTTGGACGTCGGCGCCAACCCGGATCCGACGGTTCGCCAGTTGGTGCAAAATGCCCTGCTGGGCTCGCACTATTGTCGCACGGCCATAGGCCTTCACTCGCCTCGCGTGGGGCTGCTCTCCATCGGAACCGAAGAAGGCAAGGGCACCGGGCTGGTGCAGGAGACCCACGAAAATTTAAAGGCGTTGGATGGTATCATCCGCTACGTTGGCCTTGTGGAAGGATTCCAGCTCTTTTCCGGGGACGTGGATGTGGTTGTTTGTGATGGATTTGTTGGTAATGTCCTATTGAAGGCCATGGAAGGCCTGGTAAGCCAGCTGAAGGTCTATTTGAAGAAGGAATTGCTTGGAAATATCCTGCGAATCTTCGGATGTCTTTTCCTTCGCGGCGCCATCCGAAACATTGGCAGCAAATTGAACGCGAAGCGCTACGGCGGAGCTCCCCTCCTGGGATTAACCAAGCCCGTGTTCAAGGCCCACGGCTCCAGCGACAGCGAGGCCATCGAGCATGCCATCACCATTGCCGCTCGCTTCGCTCGCGGCGAATCCTCCAGTCAATTGGAGCGTGACATCGCACGTGCGGAAAAGATATTAACCGGATCGGAGAAAATTTAATGGCCTCAAAAAAAGTCTTTATCCGCGGAATTGGTTCTTATCTGCCGGAGCGCGTGTTAACCAATCGCGACCTGGAAGCCATGGTTGATACGAGCGACGAGTGGATTGTTACCCGCACGGGAATTCGGGAACGGCACATCGCCGCGGAGGACGAATTTACCTCGGACATGGCCACGCAGGCCGCTCGACGAGCGCTGGGGGATGCAAAGATGTCGCCCCAGGAGGTCGACTGTATTCTGGTTTGCAGCGTTACCTTTGACATGGCCTTCCCGGCGACGGCATGCATCGTCCAAAAGAATTTAGAAATCTCCACCTGTCCATGCATGGACATCGAAGCCGGGTGCTCCGCGTTGGTCTATTGCATGGAAGTTGCTGCCGGGTTGCTCCAATTGGGGAGCTACAAAAACATCCTCGTCATCGCCTCCGATAAATTGACCTCCATCACCGATTGGCAGGACCGTAGCACGTGTGTGCTTTTTGGCGACGGCGCCAGTGCGATGGTCCTCAGCACGGACGCATCCGGAGCCCGGGCGGTGCTCGTTGACACTCTCCTGCGGGCGGACGGAAAAGGCGGTGACATCTTATTCCAACCGGGCGGTGGATCCCGCCACCCCGCGTCCGAGGAAACCGTTAAAAATCGCCTGCATTATTTGAAAATGAATGGGCGGGAGGTCTTTAAAATCGCCGTCCGCGGAATGGGAATTTCCCTAAAAGATATCCTCTCTCGCAATCAAATCGAGTTGGCGGATGTGCAACATTTCATTCCCCACCAGGCCAATATGCGCATAATCGAAGCCGTTGCAGAAGCATCTGCCATTCCCGTTGAAAAATTTATCGTCATCCTCCATCGAACGGGGAACATGTCCGCCGGATCGGCTGGGGTCGCCTTCGATGAGGCCTATCGCCAAGGGCGTTTCGCTCAGAATGATCTCCTAATGTTTGCCACTTTCGGTGGGGGAATGACCTTTGGGACCGCCCTGGTGCGCTGGTTGATTTGAATTGGACTTGAGTCACGTCTCCTTTGTTCCAGCGTGGAAGGCCATGGCAAAAAAAATCCATCCGACGGCGATCATAGAATCCGGTGCGCAGCTCGGGGATGGGGTTGAGGTTGGAGCCTATGCCTTCATCGGCGCCCATGTGGTCATGGGAGATGGGTGCCTTATCCACCACCATGGGACGGTCCAAGGCAACTCGATGCTCGGAAATGAAAATGAAATTTTTCCCTTTGCCATGGTAGGCGGAAAAACGCAGGATTTGAAATATCGCGGCGGAGATCCCCCCCTTCGCATCGGTAGCCGCAACACCTTTCGCGAATTTGCCAGCGTCCACTGTGCAACCTTTGAAGGAGTAGCAACGACCATCGGTGACGATAATCATATTTTTGCCTATGCCCACGTTGCCCATGAGTGCACGCTTGGGAATCATATCATCATCAGCAGCCAGGCAGTTTTGGGCGGTCATGTGCAAATTGACTCCTATGCCAACATCGGTGGGGCTTCCGCCATTCATCAATTTTGCAAGGTTGGGGCCTATGCCATGCTTGCCGGTGGTTCCGCCCTCGTGCAGGACCTGCCACCGTACATGATTGCCGAGGGAAACCGCGCGCGCATTCGAGCGTACAATAAAATTGGGTTGCAGCGCAATGGATTTACGGAGGACGAAATCACCCAGGTACGCCATCTGTTTAAAATTTTATACGAAAACAATTTGAATGTTGCCGATGCCATAAGTGCCATCGAAAGCGAGGATCAGGTAGCCGAAAAAATTAAACGGCCCGTATTGGATTTTTATGGCGTTAGTTCGCGCGGCATAGCCCATTGAGGCAAAGCAGTGCATTTTTACGGAAAAATTGTCCTTGACTTGGCAGGCATTATCATTTGTATCGGTGGTGTTTATGAGTGGTGAGCCAGAAAGAATTAATATTATATCCCCGCGTGCGGGCGTCGTGGAACCCAGCGAGGGGCTGTGCGCAGGTGAGTCGCGAACTAATGAATCCGTGGTTGGATTAGAGGTGACCTATGTGAACGGACAGTTTGTTGTCCGGGACTCGGATGGCTATGAGTTTCGCATGGATGATTTGCGGGACTTGCAGCAATTTTTCCCGCGGTTGCGCCGCTTGGAACTGCGCGCAATGCGGGCACCCTGCGTTACCGTCCGCGGCCTGGGAATAGCGGAGATTGTCATGGCCGATGGAGAGTGCGGCTGCCTTTGCATCTCCGAGTGTCCGTCGCTGGAGACGGTCACACTCGACAACATACGGGCGGGAAGTTGCACCGTGGAAAATGCTGGCACCGTGTGTGTGGTGCGGGTAACGTGCGGAAAGTTTGTTGCATCCGAGTTGGACACATTTGCTCTTGGCGATGTGAAGGTTGCGGACATGGTTTGCCGGGGGCGGATCGGCAACCTGACTTTAATTGAAGTTCAGGGGCATCATCTTAGGCTCGAGGGAGTTCCGGCAACGGTGAATCTGGGCGCCGGTGTTCGTTTTAATATCATCGATGGCCCCGGTAAAGATTCGTCCTGGGATTCGGTGCAAGGGTCAGAGGACAAAAAACCTGAAAAGCCTGCGGAAAAGTTGCCCAAAGGTAAATCTCAGGCGGCGTGGCGGCGTAAGAATGTCTAATGTTTAATTGGTAGTTCTTTCTTTCGCAGTGCCTTAGTTTTTTTGCCGGTGGGATGATATACTCCGAGGCCTGCGATGTAAGAAAATCTTGATTGTTTTTATTTTTGTTTTATATTTGTCACAGGAGGTCAGTATATGTTACCAAACCCATTAGGTTCAAACCCATTAGGTTCAAACCCGTTAGGTTCAAACCCGTTAGGTTCAAACCAATTAGGTTCAAACCCATTAGGCTCAGAGTCATTAGATTTGTCCTACCCTCAGGCCTGGGCTCAATTTTTTCCCAAGACAATTGCCAATTCCGCAGAAGGTGCTGACCCTTGGAAGGCTATGAATATGGCACGCGACGCCTTCACATCTGACGACTTGTTGCGGCTGTTTGATGCAGTTGGTTTGCCGAATTCGACACACCCTGATCTGGTAGCTGCGATTGAGCGTGGGTGTCCACATTGGGAAGGGCCAGACGTAGACAAACTTTTGAAGAGCCTTAAAGGTGGTCCCGCGGTACTTTACGCCGGGTGGAGGGCTGACAAGGGTGGGGGTCATGCTGCTTGGAATGTGTTTGAAATGGATGGAGAGAGGGTCAGCGTTACGAATTGCAACCGCGGGTTCGGGGCCTCATGTGTGGATGAGCGCCAGACCACCACTACGTGTGCGCGAACGGTCGTAGTAGATAAGGATGACTTGAAGCGTATGTTGGACGCCCTGAAAATCCTGAATGAGCCCGGGAAAGTGAGTGAAGAACTTGCGGGATCTTTTTACAAGTCATTTGAAAGTGGTCGCATCCCAGCACTGTCCGAATTTACCCTAGATGAGTTAAAAGCTGGCCAGTCCAATAGGGAGGTGGCCTATATTAAGGGCCGGGCAATAGGTTTGAGGGGAAATTCGACTGTTACCTCGGCGCAGACCGTTGGTAATTGCGCGGCGGCCTCATTGGAGGCCCTAGTTCACTTTATGGCCATAGCCGGCGGCGAGGGTAATCATGCGTCTGCCGAAGAAGCCGAGCTTCAGCGTGATACAACGTGTTTTTACACGGCTTTAACAGCGCTAAATATGTTAATTAATACACTAGAAAATGCTAAACCAAATGATGAAAATTATCCAAAATTGGTGAATATTGCAAACGCGGAGCTTATTGCATGCATACAACGGTTTGATTCATTTCGTCACCGCATTAATTCGGTTGATGTGTTACACGAATATGATGCTCGTTTTGCGGAAATACGCAAGGTGCTTACTAATGCTTTCCAACAAATACCTCTGGACGTACACGGTCTCAACCCTGAAGATGCTGCGGCAATTGACCTTTCCCAAATCCTTCCCGGACCTCCCGCTTTTGAAAGCTCGCCAGTGCAGGCTCCCGTACTCAGTGAGAGTCCTCTTGGGAACTCTTTAGCGGCAGTTGATACGGCCCTGGCGACCTTACAAGACAGCTCCAGTGATGCCTTCACGCGGTGGAAGGCGATTTTCGATGTGGTGGAGCTGTTTAGAGGTGGTGAGCTCTCATTTGGAAGTAACGTCAAAAATCAGCTGTTTGCAAATGCCCTCAAGCAGATGCTTTTACACGATAATGTTCCCCTTGATAAATTAAGCGAATATCTTGAGAAATTTTCGGCTGAAGATGAGCGTGTTCTGCAGGAATTGTTAGCGGCGCTAGCGAAAATGTGCGAATTTCTTAGCATTAATACCAACGTAGACATACGGCGCGTGTCGGTTGGAACTCAAAACGCCTTCCTGACAGTTTTGGGTATGTATTTAGGCATGTTCAGGGATGTTGTTAGGCGGCGCCAAGAAGCAATATTACAAGCGATACCATATTACATAAAAGTTGATCCATCGATTTTCTCCATTAATGTTCCACTTATTCGTCTCGACAATGATTCGTGTATATCAGAAGCAGAATTGAAGCGCCGTCGTACATTGATCAAACTTTTTGGCACTCCGCCGAGTGAGGGTGGAATCGAATTGAATTCCCAAGGAGGCGACTCCGAGGAAAAATTTGTTCCTCTAAAGGCTGCTTTTCTTTCGCTTGCCAACGGCTCGCCAGGACATGATTCTTTCGAAGAATTTGAGGATAACTTAAGAAATATTTTAACTGCTACGCATAATGCCGAGCAGAGTAGTAAACTAATTGTCGATCGATTGAAGCAGTTAAAGGAGGCCATTCAGCGTTCGAACGAAAAGGCGACGAAGCTCGCTGCTTTGCAGGGACTTCAGCGTGAGGCCGAAGCCGAAAAAACTCGCCTTACCGGGGCGATAAGTGGGTACCGGGAGCCGATACCGGGCCTAAAGCAGCAGATGAGAGACGCCGAGAATAAGTACAAGTCTGCCGAAGCTACGGCACGTACCCATCGCGCAAACGTATTCGATCCTGCACTTAGGGCGAAAACTGAGGCGGAAAAGAAATTGCAGGATTTCCAAAATGATGTTGCCGCACTGAAGACGTTAGAGCGTGACTTAGAGAGGTTTTTGGCCGACGCGAAAAGCCAAAAGAGCGAGGAAGGTGTGTTGGATGGGTCTCTTGCCAATGCAAAACGGGAACAAGACTTGGCCCAAAAAGCGTTAGATGCTGCGAAGGCTAAGCTCGCCGCCGACGAGGCTGAGCTAGCCGACGCGAAGAGAAGGGGTAAACCTTCTGCCAAGTTAGGGCTCGATGTGGCGAATGCGCAAAAGCAGCGCGATAGGGACACTATAAGTTTAAATGATGCCAAAAATAAAGTTGCGGAGCTTGAACGCCAACTTAATGCTGCGCGAAATAATGCCAAGAGGTTGCGAGATGATATTACTAGAACTCAAAACCGAATAAATGACATACGAAACCGTTATGAATTAACTGATTCGACTTCATCTGTAGCGGGCAGGCGTGAAATTGAAAACCTGAAAGAGAAATTTGAAAAGGCGTATAATGACTGTTTGCAGAAGTTTGAGGCGGCAGGCGACACTCAAGACGAACTCGATGAAAAAACGGCCGAAGCGCAGCAAGAATGGAACGGCCTGCAGGACGACGTGCATGAGATAGAGGAGTTTGTCGGTGCGCTGGAAAATGAGTTAGCGCGTTTGAATAGGTGGATAAATGATATCACCGATGCAATTGCGGTAGTTACTGGGTGGGATGATCCCAGTAGCACGGCAACTCAAGAAAATCAAAAGCAAGTGCGTCATTTGCTGCATGATTACCTTCTTTTGCAAGAACGCAGTCTTGTAGGCAAAACGGTGCAGGATGTATATCTTTCCAGGGGGGCGATTGACGGGGAGATAAGTCTTCGGACAGATTCTAGTGGCCTAAGTTTCACCTCAGTGGTGGATAGACTCCGGTCGCGATCCGATGCGCCCTACCAGAGAAATGTTCACTCATGCGTGGCATCTCAAAAACGTGAAACGGATGCATTGTGTAATACTCATTATGATGATTCTCGAATTCGGGAGATTGCTACTTTAGGCTATGATAATACTATCATGACGCATGGAAGAACGTCATATCGTTATCAAGAGACCTGTGTTGCGAAATTTGGCCAGAGAACATTAGAGCGCCTTGCAACCTTTGACAAACTTGATCTGTCGCAATGGCAAGATCCAGATGATGATCTATCTCCCTTGCAAAAGGCGATTGACGAACTGGCACGGTATATTCCTCGCAACCAACACCAGGAGATGCCTCCTGACGCAACTGCCGCATTGCAAAGAGTCTACGACGATGGACAAACGGAATGTGCGAAGCGGGATGCCGAAGCTGCCGAAGCGATTGTCAGTGTTCGAGCCGACGGGAATGACGTTGCTCGTAATATAGCGCGAGCGATCGGCGTATCGTCAACCCACCCGGGTAGCATAGACACGAAATTGCTTCAGGAAGATCCAAATTTGTATGCGAGCAGGTATATGTCGCATCCGACTCCGAGGGGCGCAATCGGGCTTGGGGATCTCTCATCGCAGATCGACACTATAGATCAAATGAGTGCATTGAGTTATTTGTCGAATAGTCGCCTTAAGCTGCCGCCGTCAGAAATTGACGCTGAGCAAACGGGGGCGGGATTATCGTCGTTTTATTCGCGTGTGTCTCCATCTACCGCGCTTTCCAAGGTTACGAAATTGAAATTTACTCCGGCCTTCCCGGAATCGCGCCAGGGGTCGGCGTGTTGCCAAGATAGTACCCCCCAAGGCAAGCGCGCCGCCAATGAGAAGCTTATAGGTTTATCACGTCTTCCAAATGATTTTCCAACTCAACTTGAAAAGCTGTTTGTAAATGATCATGCGCATACAGCGTCTCGTTTGCTAAACCTATTATCGGCTTTGGGTAATAACGCCGCTACCCTGTGTGTGCCAAACGTAGATTTAAACGGTGTTATAAATGGGATCTTGCCGCTCTTTGGGGTTCCTACGCTGGAACAGAGCGTTGTTCAAGGAATGACCCCCGATGATGTACGGCGCGTTCTAGCGGAGCTCGACGCGCTTGTTGCTGTGTTGACTCGGATGCTAATCAGACCCGATGCTGACAATCCAATTATTGACAAATATGATGCTGGGGTTATGAGGCTTCTTGAGGCCATTGGTCCTGTGTTTGGTGTTATTGCGGAAATATGTGCCCAGACCACATTGCACGATCCCGCATGCGAAAAAGTCGTTTTGGAAGGAATTTGTAAAGTTTGTGGAAGCCTGACCAAACTTTATTATGCCAACACATCCAACACTGATCCTGATGTCACAGAAGGCAACACGGCCATTGCACGTGTAGTATTACAAGTGAGCGCTAGTGGCGTACACATTGCGGCGCGCAGTGGCGGCCTGTTGCAGCAACCTGAACTGGTCGCCAACGTATTAACTTCGTTGATGTTATGTGGTAATGAAATACCTGTAACGCGAGTGCCAACGCAATACTCACGTGTGGCTGACCTTGAAAGGGACCTTCGTGCCTGTGAAGAGGTGCGGAATGCACTTGATAAGGCTGAATCTGGTTTCGTATCAGCAGTGACTACTGTAGCGCTGGGTGTACGCAAGGAGGCATTGAACCCGCCCGTAATCGACCCCAGTGAGTGGCGAGAATGGTCAGCGCAGCGGACGGAAAATCCACCGAGCATGGCTGCCGATTTCCAAGCATCCCAACATGCTCGCGCATTCCACTATGACCCCGGCGAGCAGGCAATTTTTGATAAGGACGGAGCGCTGGTCTTTTCTTTTTCCGCGGGGGTGAATGCTGATGTTTCGTCTTCCGATGGAGTGAAAACGGTGTCTTTTGTGAAAGCTTTCGGTTCTTTGGGCGATGAATACAGAAGAAGATTCATGGCTTTTCTGGGCCAAAGTGACAACTCTCCGGTCAGGGTTTATGACGATGGCAACGAAAAAACATATAAGCTAACTGACGGGCCATACGCCGGAATGCCCATTGTACTCCGAAGGGATACGAGCGCCGTAGACAAGAGTCTTCTCGCTCAAATGGGGGAGAGGGTTTTCTGCCTGTTCCCCGAGGATAAGATCGGACGTCTTCCAAAGGAAGGGCGTTGCAAAATTTTATCATCTGGTGATGTTTGGGTAACGCAAACCCCCGACTCAGTCATATATGAAATTTTTAATGGACAAATTTCCAACAATGGCGGTCAAAGCTTAGACGCCCCAAATGTAATGGTGACGTATAGTAAAAATCGCGATGATTTCGCAGTGGAATATCGCTGTGGAGATGGGTCCTATCATGACGCATGCATCTTAAAGTTTGGTGCGGCGGGCGTTGGGATACCCGCGTTGGAGAATGTTGATGTTATTTTCGTGGATAATAATAGTGTTGTGGTGCCAAATGTTATTTTCAATGGTCAACCACTGACATTCCAGAAAAATGGCAATAAATGGGGTGTCGTGGGAATTCCAAATTGCCACGTGGCAACTCCTGAGGATCAAAAACGACTAATGCAAGGTGGTGATGCTCTAACCGAACGGTACCCGTTGTGGCGGGGGGCTTTCATAACACTATGTCCGGATGGTGAAGGCACCCTCATTCGCCATCTTGATATAAGCAAAAGAGAAGACAATAGTAAAATCTACAATCCAAATAAGCCTGTCCCAGGCACGTTCCTTCCGGCGTATTCTGGAGGAACCTTGGAGGCATTCGATGAAGACAGCAGGCGTTTTAAGCCTGTTAAAAACAGCAGGGGACAGATTGTACTTCACGAGTACATAGGTGGAAAAGATGGTGACATAAGTCCGACCGGCACGGTCGATTCCCTGCACGCGGTTCTTCAGATCCTCGTAGCCGTACAAACGTTGCTCCTGCGCAGACAATATGAAGCGGCAACGAACTTACTGAAAAAATTGCGATTGGGAATTTCTTTACCAAATGGAGAAGGCGGAGATGTGGTACGACGCGCCTTTGCAGAAGTGTGTCTTAGCATCCGTGACACCTCGCCGCCTGCCATGGCCATAAAATTCGCTGCCATTGATATGTGGCAGCGACTGGAAGCGAACCCATGGACTATTGTCGAATATTGCACGGGGCAGTTACGAGATGGAAAATTCATGAGCTTTCCTCCAGTGGCCGATGAGGGTAAACCTGCACCCGACGAATGTGCCATAGATTCATTTTTGCGGTTCATTTGTAAAAATATCAGCGATCCATCGTTTTATGGGTGGCTTGCTAGAAAATTTGGTTACTCCAAAGAATCTGTATGTGATACCGTTAAATGTATTTACAGCACATTTGCTGAGTGTCAGCTGGGTAGTAGTGCAACGGAAACAATAAAAAAAAGAGTGGCGAGACTGCAAACGCTTCTGCGAAATAGTTGGGCTCAAGCGGTGGGGTCCGTAAAGAATGAGCTTCAGCCCATACCTTGGCCGGATTCTGATGAAAGACGCAAGGCGGCGTTAGGCAAAAAAGATCTGCAGGGACTCGAATTGCCGGATGCCGCAAAAGAGATCGTAGCTGAGATCAGCGAAATCTTTTCAGCGGTTTCTACGAAGTTTGGCTATGGCGCGAATCAAGAGCAGCAGTGCGTGGAGTTCAACGCGAACAGCGACGACCCGGCAATTCAAGCTGCCTACGACCGATTGAGAAAGGAATTTGAGGCCTCAACACGTTGTGCTGCGCAGAGCAGAAACTCTGTTCCCGCGGACCTTAGGCTTTCGCCGGCACATTACGCCTTTGGGGAGGGGGTGCAAAACATGCGAACTAAACTGGCGCGTCAGGCCCCCATCATTGAGGGGCTGATAGGTGAGCTAATTGCCGGAGCTCATTTCGAACCGATCAATATTTTTGCCGCTATCAGGTGTCTGCTCCTTACTGTCCCAACACTTGATGGCGACAGATACCTCGTCGGGCCATCGCATTTTTGTCCACAATTTGTAGTTTCAAGGGAATCTTACGAGCAACTAATGGGGCACTGCCGTACGTATGCCCTTTGTGCCATGTTTCGGCGCGGATGTGATGATGTCGATGGGCTCATGAAACGTTTAGACAGTGGAAGTTTGAGTGACGTTGAAAAGGCCGCAACATGGGAGAAACTCCTCCAACTCGTGGAACGGATTCGCGGACTTTGCAGTTTTGTGCCCATGGGAAATGTCGCCGAGGCATTAGGGCAATACGTCCACCCAGACGTTCTTCTGTCTTTCGGGTTATATCAGGGTATTATTCCATCGGCTGAACAGGTAAGTATATTGCGCGATTTAATGGCGAAAAAATATCCCGTCACAAAACTGATGATGGGCGGTGGAAAGTCGTCGGTGATTAGTGCACTAGTGGGAATGGCGCAGGCATCAATTCCTGGGGATTTGGAGGGAGAATCCGCGGTTGTTGGAGATGAGGCAAGGCTCACGGTTATAGCCGCCCATAAATCTCAGTTCGGCAATGCTGCGGCATTTTGGCGCGAATCCCAAGACAAAATGGGCCAAAAAGCCATGGTCATTAATCCGACGCGACTGGAGCTCCAGAGTCCGAAGTATTTACGAGATCTCCTTGCGGCATTGGAAGCTAGTCGCAAGGAGGCTGGGGTCGTTTGCCTTGAAACGGGTTTTTTCTCGAAACTTGAGCTCGAGATAGTAGAGGCTCTTAGTTCCTTCAGACGAATCGCAGAACTTTACGACGCGGCGAATGCGATTGCGCTGGAAGTTGATGTTGTTTTTAGAACATTACAGGACGCTATTGCGTCTGGGCAAAAGGTGGAGCCAAGCGTCCTAACGGCGCTGAACGAAATATTAACCGAAAAAATTAAAGAACTCGAAAATATACAGAAAAGAATCCGTGCTCTTCAAGACGCAACAGATGGCGAAGAAAGGTTTCACGCCTTGCTTGCACTGAAGAAATTTTTCAAAGAAAAAGGATTTGTCATTCTGGATGAAGTCCATTTGAGCGCAAATCCAAAAGAAGAAGTTAATTATCCTTGTGGTGTGCGTAGATCTATCCCTCAGGATTTGAACGAGAATTATGCAAACTTGTTCAAGATAATGGCGGAATTCAATCAAACGCATCCAGACTATGGCCAGGGGGGGATCTTTGGCCTTGCCAATAATTCACAAGCCCAAAAGACGGATGCCGATTTCGAACGTGAGTTGGATGTGTTCGCGCGTTACCTTTTTACTTGCTACACAGCCCCAAGCTGCAAGGTGTCTGATTTCCTTGGAAGACATCATATCAATCCCGAAAATTTTATTGCGGTTATGACCGGGAAACTTGATGCTGCAGATGTCCTGCATATCCAAGAGATACAGGCGAGTGGAGACAAAACGGACTGTGATATGCTCAAGTCCATTATGACGTGGCTGGAGGTCATATGCCAACTTCGGACATGTCGAAAATCTGAAATAAACCGCAAAGCCGGCCTTCACCAACGTCCCGGTGAGGCCGTCGCACGGATGGTCCCGTTTGTAGCTTCCATGACCCCATCTCCAAACGATTTTGCATGCCCACAAGAACAAATGACCTACTATTATATGCAGGCCGCCATTGCTCTGGGGTCTTATTTTTTTACACTCCTTCCAGAACTTGTGAACGCGTTTGTGAGCTCGATGTCAATTCCCATTGCCCAAGAAACGGTCAACAGAGATGGAGGGCGGGAAAACACGGATTTATTTGAGCGCGTGATGGGTATGCATTTCGGCGACGTTATGGCCATAATAAGACATAAGGACGTGAAAAAAGATGCATATGAAAAATTCATGAATGATTTATGTAGCCGGCTCGAAAAAGATTCTGTTGCAAGATTGACGTTGTTTGAAGCTTATAGCCCAAAAAGTAACAACTACAACAAATCGATGCAAACCGATAACTGTACTACCATTACTAGTTTGTTTAGGGGAAACACGATGGGATGTACTGGGACGTTGTCAAATTCTGATGTGCTTCCGAGAGAGCTTCGCGATACTACCGGCGTAGAAGCGCAAGCTGGCATTGAGGGGGCTATTTTTAGTAAATTATCGAAAGATTTAAAGGCTGGAACCAGCAAGATTGGCTTCATTCCTTCGGGACAGGAACCGAATGTTGCGGATCTCTTTCAGTCTGTCCCAAAGGACAAACGTTCCCAGGTTCGTCTTCTCGTGGATAGAGGTGGGCTATTTAAAGTAAAAAGTCTCCATGATATTTTGGTCCAATTTGGGCAGGAGTTAATTGACAATAATGCTGGTGTTGAGTGGATTGTCTGCGAAGATTCGGGTGGGAACTTCATTGCCTATGACATCCGCGGTGACGGGAAGAACAACAAACATCTCACTGGCGTTACGTCCGCTGATTTACGAAAGGCGGGCCTCAATCCCGACGAGTGTGCGGCATTTTTTTCCGAGCGACTTGCGACAGGAACGGATGCTCAATTTGCGGCCAATGCTTATGGGATTATGACCGCAAATCCAAATACAAACACACCAGAAGAGTGGGCGCAGGCGATAATGCGTCTTCGCCAGTATTTTACTGGGCAGCAAATATGTATAGCAGTTGCAGAATGCCCACGGACTGAGGGGCTAAAAGATCTTCCGACGCAAGAGCAACTGGTTCAACTTCTTGCATTACTAGCGCAAAATGAAGGAGAAAATAATAAAACCTTGATACTCCAAGCAGCCCTTAACGAACTGCACTACATGTTTAAATCAATCCTTGTAGATGCAATTGCCAATCTTAGCTTTTCGGATGCGAAACTTGTTCTGAGCGCATTTTGTGATTTTTTTGTGAAAAATGTGGATCTTGATGTAATTTCCTCCTGTGCGCGCCGCCAATCGATGGTACCTGGAGTCGAAATTATTCAGAGGCAAGCGAGGATGTATACATCTAAATTTTTAGATGTTCTCGACAAATACCAAAACTGTCCCGCTTTCGCAAAAATAAGAGGGGCGTTTACTGCCTTAAACGCGCCCAAAGGCGAATTGCCTTTATTCTTAGAAGATATAGGGAAGCGTCTTAAGGGTTTCATGTACCGTTCCTCGGCCATGGGCGGAAGTGGCGGTTCAACGCTCGAGCAGCAGGTGGAAACAATTGTACAAAAAACTGTTCAGTTCGAACTTGAAAACCAGCAAGAATGCTCGTTGAATGTTCAATGCACTTTGACTACGACGACCACCACCTTTCCGTCAAGTAACCCGCGCGTAAAAGATGAGTTGAACCTGATGGAAGGAGTTCCGTCTGAATATGCGATTAAAGTCGACGCGAGCATGTTCCGCGGATGGCGGACCCAAGATGAGAAGTATCCAAATCCTGGTACGCTTTTTTCAAGACTGTACCTAACTAAGAATTTGGCCTGCCTGACTGAGGATTCGCAGATTGGATGGCCATTTCACGAGTTGGGTGGCGAGTTCTTCATCATGGTAGATCCGCAGCATGGCAAAACCTTCATTGTCGATGGTTTCGAGGCGAACCGATACATTGCAAATGCGAATCTTTGGGCGCCCGGAAAGCCGGTGCTTTTTACGCCAAATGGAGGCGTATTGGTCGGGAATAAAGATGCCTTACCAGAACATGGGGAAGAAATTTATGAAGCTTTGTTGTTGCTTGGGAGATATAGTGATATACCAGTGGAATGGCTTCGGAGATTTATGGATCCGGCTCATCCAAACGAATTTACGGGTCCCACAGTAACAGCTTTCGTGCTTTTATGCGAAACAGAGAGCGACCGAAGAAGGCAAGCGGGCCTCCTACCGTTGGACGAGGACGAGAAAGCTGCCATTGCCAAGCTTTTTACAAAGAATGGGGGAACTGGGAGTCGTAAAGGAACAGTGTCGGCCTCGATGTTCCCATTGTCACAGTTAGTACCTAAGACTTTGGAGCAGCCGTGGAACTCTTCTGCTGTTGCCCTCTTTTTATCACAACGAAGGGATGGGCTGACGGAAGAAGTCGTTCAACAAATGACAGGGAATGTATTAAATGATCTGCCGGTCGATCTTTTTGTGCAAATATGCATGGAGTTCCTAAGCCATATTGACCTGGCTGGATTATCTCCGGAACGGCTCATTATGTATGATATGATTTGCTGCATTACTGATAAAGAATATCATCCTGGACTCGGTGAATGTATAGAGAAAGCCGCGGTGGCGTTTTTGGCATTCAGCAAACAGGATTTTGAGGGTACGAGCCCACTTGAAGCCCTCCAAACGGCAGCGGACGGGCGAGTGGAAGCTACTCTAGCGGTGTTCTGTAAGCAGATATCTGATACTGTGTCAGAGGCGGTACGTTTATTCGGCTTTTGGGAAACGGATGATATAAATTTGAGTCCATCTGATCGGCAGTGTGCCCAGGATATGTTTCAGAGAACTATGGCCGCTATATTTCGAGACAATTTGAGCAAGGACCGCATGCTAAATTGTTCTGCGGGAACTCTTCAAGAAGCCGTAGGCAACGCCCTGCTGCAGGCTAATGCGAGCGTCCAACAAAAATGTTCACCCGCCCAATTAGCCCAGATCAAACAATGGGTGGATGTGGTTATCAAACAACTTTTCGACCAGAGGTATGCGTCTTTTTTGGAGGAGATTAGGGGATATGATGAATCATTTGCCCGAGTGAAGGCATCGTTGACAACTGCGAGAAAGGTAAAGGCAATTCTCGCATGGGTGTTTGTGTATCTTTTGGCCGGATTTCCGTTAATATTTCGGAGCGAAGATTCGGAATTCGATAAACTTTTGAAATTCCCATTTAGGTTCGAGGCCCAAATGGAGCACATAAAGATGCAGATCGCTAACCTGAAGAATCCAGACCGTGCTACCGTACTTGCACTTTGCCAACAAGCCACTGCGCGTATCCCCGACCCCGACCCCGACCCCGCTCTTCCACTGAATCCCGGCGGAAACGTTGATAGCACTGCCCAACCGAATGATTCATGTGTACTCAAGCCGGATGCACAGCCGGGTGCTGTCGCGGTACTACCCCTTAAACTGGACGTTGGCGCTCTTGCCTCGTACTATGAAGATGGACGCAAAGCGGCAGGTGGCTCCCTTGATACATATATTGCTGTGGTTGAAAAAACGCATGAAGCCATCGAGTCTATGCTTGGCACATCCGCATCTAGTGCACCCGAACCGGTAGCTTAGCATTTGGTGTGACGATTAGATGTGATCCGACCGGGAATGCACGGATGTATTTCCGGGGCGATATGTCCATGCAATTTATAGCTTATATATGGTGGAAATGGACTTTAATCCATCGGGAAACTTGCCATATGGCCCTCCGATAAAGATCTGCCGTAACCTCCTCGAGTGTCCCTGCGGTTTTTGCCGCAATTTACCAAAAATTCGCCAAAAATCCATCGAAATCACAAGGTGGTTGACAAATGACTATATCCCAGCAATATGGTTCCAGAATCGGAATTCTAACATGTGAGGTTTAATATGAAAAAAATACCACCATTGCCGCACCCATGCGACAAATATTCCCGTGCACAAGCCCACCGCTTGGCTTCAAGCGGGAGCTTCCATTTTTGGAGGATTTCCTGCGTTTTTAGGGTGCGCAAGCCATCTAAAGAATGTTGCCAATGAACAAAAAAACTGAGCTAGCCTGCCAGATCGGAGGACCAATGGACATCAATAGGGAATTAGTTGCGCATCATTATTTCGCCCAATGGCCCGCTGGCAACAATGGCATTAAGCATTCTGGTCGCCACATCGCATTCGGAGGCTCTTTCCATATGTATTTCGCGGCATTATTTACTTCGAAATTAATGTTTACAATGCTTAATCATAAACCTTTCACAAGCTCAGCTATAAAACACACCCCAAAAGCGCTGGGCCTTCCGATTTTTCTAATCCTGGTATCGAATTGCGGCTTTAAGTGTTTTTTGCGGATTTTTGTCCCGCAGGGAATCTTCAATGCCAACGCGGCGGAGCTTGTGGGCAACATCCTTGGAAGCCTCGCAAAAGATAAATTTTTGACCAGCGGCTTCAAAGGTTTCGATAATCCGCCGCAAATGGGCCAGAGCCGTGGTATCGACGAACGGGACCTCCCCCAGGCGCAAAATGATGGTTGTTACTTCCGGATCTACCCGAGAAATGGCAAATTCCAGCTCTTCCATTGCGGCAAAAAACAATGGCCCGGAAACGGTATAAACGGCAACCGTTGGAGGCAAATGGGCGAGTTGCTCCATATTCTCTTCGGATTCGTGGGACTTGTTGCGGTCGATGTGAATGGCTTTCGACATGCGTTGCATGAGTGCCAGCGCGGAGAGGACAATCCCGACGTTAACCGCGACCATCAGCCCACAGGCAACGGTCAAAGCATATGTTATGAGCAAAATAACCACGTCACTCACGGGTGCATGGCGAAGCAGATGAATGAAGTAGGAAAATCCGAACATGTGGTAGGAAATTACAAACAAAATTGCCGCCAATGCGGCCAGCGGAATGGATTGGGCCAGCGGCGCGCAAAACAACAATATAAACAGCAACGTCCCAACGGCAACGATTCCGGAAAGCGGCGAATTTCCGCCAGCGCGTACATTGGCGGCCGTCCGCGCAATGGCTCCCGTTGCTGCAATCCCGCCAAACAGCGGACAGAGAATATTCGCAATACCCTGGCCGATGAGTTCCTGGTTGGCCAGGTGCTTGTTCCCTGTCATGCCATCGGCTACCACCGCGGAGAGGAGCGATTCAATTGCCCCCAGGAGTGCAATAGCAAAGGCGGGACCCAGAAGCAGGACGCAGTGGTCCCAGTTTATTCCCGTTGGCAACGAGAGACTGGGAAACGAAGAAGTGATCCCGCCAAATTCGGATCCGATGGTGGCCACCGATGGAAATCGAAAAATTGCCTGCAGAATCCCACCTGCAAACAGTGCCAGCAGTGGTGCCGGAATGTGACACATATAGGGTGCAAAGCGCGATAGGACGATCACCGCCAGGCAGCCGAGACCGATGAATGTCGTCGGGTAATCGATGGCAATGTGGTCGCCATGCAACCCAAAAAATTGTCGGATTTGCCCCAAGAAAAGCATGGTTCCGATTCCGGAAGTGAACCCGACGAGCACCTGCGTGGGGATGTACTTCAACAATCGACCGAATTTCAAAAATCCCATTATGATCAGGATGATACCCGCCATTAGTGTCGCCAGTTGCAATCCACTCAGGCCGTGTTCCCGGAGGATTCCCAGCAGGAGCGGAACAAATGCACCGGTGGGTCCGGCGATTTGGTATCGACTGCCACCCAGGAGGGAGACACACAGGCACGCCACGACGGCTGTGTAAATCCCAACTTCCGGTGCGACACCCGAAGCGATGGCAAAGGCCATGGAAAGGGGGAGGGAAATTACGCCCACCACGATGCCGCTGAATAAATTACGAGTGATATTTTCCCACTTCCACAGTCCTGCTTTCCAGGACTCAATTGCCACGATCATGGCTCACCACCTTATATCTAATCAAAAATAAGTTACACAAAACGTCAAATAAATTTAAAATTTACCCCATGGGCGCTCGCCTAGCAAACGTCAATGCCCGGGTGAATAATGTAAAAATATTCATAGCAAGATTATCTAAATGCATGCCATAATTAAAAGGCTCCCTGCTATCATTGTCTCTAGTTATTTTACTGGAGTGATAATCCGCCATTAGTTTTTTCATTTTATCCTCGTGGGTTTTCCGATTGGCCAAGTTAGCTCAGTTTTTTTGTTCATTGATGATATTCCTTAAATGGCTTTTGCAACTGACAGCGGGCTGGCTCGTCCCAAAGACGCAGGAAATTCCCATAAAAATAGGAGTTCCAGTGTGAAGCCAGGTGTCAGTCCTGGGATTGGGAGCATTTGTAGTTCCCAATCGCCGTCAAAAATATTTGATGCGTGTGCGGTGGTATCGGTGTTGCTTTTCATATTAATCCTCTCATGTTAGAATCTTGATTCTGTGACCATATTGCTGGGGAATGGCCATTTGTCAACCACTTTGTGATTTCGGCAGATTTTTGGCGGATTTTTGGTAAATCGCGGCGGAGGACCGCAGGGCCATTCGAGGAGATTGTGGTGAATCCTTCACAAGCTTGCCCATGCTTTTTGGAAATCCGGTGGCCTGCGGGTATTTTTTCCCGGCGCAACCAATGACGCGATAAAATTTTCCATGTCCGCTGGCAGTGGCGCCTGGATGGATAGTTCCAAGCCGGTTAGTGGATGTTTCAGTTTAATGCGCGTGGCATGGAGGAGGATGCGTGGAATTTGCCAGCCAGGGAGCCGATCCCCTCGAAATCCATAAAGTTCGTCGCCCAATATGGGATGGCCCATGGATGCCAGATGAACGCGGATTTGGTGGGTACGGCCCGTATGTAGCTGCAGGACGAGCTGAGAGATGCCGGGTTGGGAAAAAATCCGATGGCACTCCCAATCCGTATGGGCTGGCCGGCCGTTGCGGCGAATGGCCATGCGCGTGCGATGGGACGGGTCGCGACCAATGGGGTCATGGATGGATCCGCTTCGCACGCGCATCACCCCGAAGACCAATGTCTCGTAGTATTTTTCCACGAGACGATTCATGAACATCTGACTCAGGCGGTAGTACGCCGAGTCCGTTTTGGCAAAAATAAGAACTCCTGAGGTTTCCTTGTCCAAGCGATGGACGACCCCCGGCCGGCCAACTCCCGCCGCTTTTGCCAACTGGCCATTGGTATGGGCGAGAATGACCTCTACGAAGGAGTTTTTCACATGGGGCGCCGGATGGACCACTTCCCCGCTTGGCTTGTTGACGGCCAACATAGCCTCATCTTCGTGGAGAATTTCCAAACTCATTGCCCGTGGTTGGATGGAGATTTCCTCACGTTCCACCCACCGGATGGAAAGGTCTTGGCCAGATTTTACCTTCGTTTTTGCCGCCAGGGGAAGGCCGCTGCAACGGATGAACCCACCGTCGCAGGCCCGTTGGATTCGTGTGCGACTCATTTCCGGGAAACATCGGGCAAGGGCCACGTCCAAACGCAAGCCCTCACATCTGGACGGAACCGTAAAGGCGATGGGATCACTCATTGCCAAGGAGATGGGTTGGGTTGAGCCTGTCCAAGCCGGGGACAACGAACAGGCCATCCTTGCGGATCAATTTCCCGTCGAAGTAAATTTCTCCGCCGCCGTATTCGGGACGCTGGATGCAAACCAGATCCCAGTGAATTTGCGACCGATTGCCGTTATCTGCATCGTTCTCGTAGGCATTTCCTGGCGTAAAGTGGAATGACCCGGCAATTTTTTCATCAAAAAGTGTGTCACAAATCGGTTCCAAAATATGGGGATTAAACCCAAAAGAGAACTCACCGATGTACCGGGCCCCCTCGTCTCCATTGAGGATTTCGTTGATGGTTTTCGTGTCGTTGGCCACCGCCTCTACGATCTTCCCCTTTTGGAAGGTGAATCGAATATTTTCGAAGCATTTTCCGTGGTAAATGGATCGGGTATTGTAGCTCAACGTTCCTTCAACGCTGTCACGGATGGGGGCCGTATAGACTTCGCCGTCGGGTATGTTACGTTCCCCGATGCAGGGAACGGCCGGGATGCCTCGGATGGAAAACTGCAAATCCGTTCCCGGGCCCTTAATTTCCACGCGATCCGTGGACAGCATGGCTGATTGGAGTGCTTCAATGCCCGGTCTCATGCGCCCATAGTCCAGGGTGCAGACGCGGAAAAAAAATTCTTCAAAGGCCTCCGTGCTCATGTGTGCCGACTGCGCCATGGCACCGGTCGGCCATTCCAGAAGAACCCATTTGGTTTTATTAACGCGGTATTCGTGGGCGGGTTTGACCGCTTGGGTGTAGGCCTGCTGTTGTTCCACGGGAACATCGCTCATTTCGAAAGTATTATGCGACCCGCGAAATACCGCATAGCACTGCATTTGTCGGATTTGTCGCAATTCGACATCGCCCATTGCTTCAAAATCTTCGTGGGTTCCATGGGCGATAAATTCCCTGCGAAGGCGGCTATCGGAACTTTTTATAAATGGTCTTCCCCCGCGTTTGCGCACGGCACGCATGAGCGCCAAAACCATCTCCACGGGTGCCGCGCTATTATCAATCAAGACCCGCTCACCTGGCTGTACGTCCATCGAATAGCCAGCTAAGTTTTCAGCCAACTTTTCATACCTTGGATCCATGGGAACCGTTCATGGCGCGCCATCGGTCGTTGGCAACCCATAAGCGCTTTGACTAAATCCTCCGATAGCCTGTGGTGCCCACTTGTTCCATATGCTTTTCCCTTGCTTCCCTCAAAAAGCCTACTGACGCTTCAAAAAAGATATGCCGCAAAATGAGCAACGAAGTTTTTTCGGGAAATCCGTATGGGACGCGGCTCTTCTCATTGCTGGCATTACCATCGGCGCCGGTGAATTGGGACTTCCGCTGTCACTTGGCCAGGCTGGCTATTACCCTGCGGTTGCTGGAGTTTGTTTGGTGTACACGTGCACACTTGCCTCTGGAATGCTCATCGTCCGCCTGGTTGTGGAATCTGGACAAGACGATTTACCGTCTCTTTTTTTGAAGTGCCTGGGGGCGAATTGGGCTGCGCTTTTTAATATAAGTTATTTTACCCTCGCCTTTTGCCTATTGGTTGCCTACTGGAGTGGCCTGCTCGGCTTATTGGGAGGATCCAAGCTGATAATTTGCCTGCTGGGCGCTGGCGTTTATATGGGTCTGTGCCGTGGTTGCAGACCTTTAAAGCGGATTAGTTCTTGGGCAACGATTGCTTTGATTGCCTCCTTTGCCGCAATGGTTGGCTTTGGCTTTTGCCGTCCGGGGCACGGGCTTCACTCTATCTCCAACTGGCGCATCCTCCCATTGGGACTACCCATCATCCTATGCAGTTTTGGATATCATCAAATTATCCCCACGGTGTGCCGCCGGTTGGGTTACCACAGGCCCGCCATCCGTCGGGCACTGGTGCTGGGGACACTTATTCCCTTGGCCGTTACGTTAATTATTCTCACTTTGGGGTTCCGTATTTTTTCCCAGGAAGAACTCGTGGAAGCGGCAAAGTTAGGGGTGCCCATGTTTTCGCTCTTTCTTGATCATAATGCCCACGAAGTGGTGTTTATTGCCGGCAGGTGTTTCTCCGTTCTGGCCATAGGGACCTCCCTGCTGGGCATTGCCATGGCAATGGACGGCGCATTGGCGGATATCCGCTGGGATACAAAAAAATTTAAAGGGTTGCTTGTCATGGTGCCATTACCCATTGCCCTGCTTTGTCCGCACCTATTTGTGACTATCCTCGGCGTTGCCGGTGGAGTGTTCGGGAACGTAATTGCTGGAATCGTTCCCGTCATGCCGTTTCTCCGCCGTCCACGTTTTCATGCGGGATATCTCATTCTATGGTTAATATTTGTGGGGATTCTCGTTGTGGAATTGGCACGGACCCTCCGCATCCTTTGACCGCGAAAGCGAAACCTTCATGCCCCCATGGCCTCCCTGCGGCGCCCGTGATCCATCAGAGGGAGAAGTGCGCTGGCTATGAAAATGGAGGAAAAAGTTCCAACGAAGACGCCGATGAGGAACAGAAGGGCAAAATCCTTCGCTGCTCCCGCACCCCAGATAAAAAGAGCTGCAGCGGCGACAAGGGTTGTTAGACTTGTGAGTAGGGTCCGCGGAAGAGTGCTGTTAATGGCCCGATTAATAACGTTTGTTAGCTCACCCTGGGAGGAGCAGCCGCCATCCTCGCGTATGCGATCGAAAATGATAATGGTGTCATTGACGGAATAGCCGATGATCATGAGTATGGCAGCCAGGGTCGAGGCGTTAAATTGGTATCCCAGAAGGGCATAGACACCAACGCTAACCCATACGTCGTGGACAATTGCGGTGACGGCGGAGATCCCAAAACGCGCATTGAACCGTATGGCCATGTAGCCAAAAATTACAAACAATGCAAGGGTCACCGAAATAAGCGCATTCCACCGCAGGGCGGAGCTTATGCTGCTTCCCGTGGAAATCTGCCGCTGCAATTGGAACCCGCACTGGGGTAGCGATTCCTGGAGTTTTGCCAACAGGGTGGCGCCCGTGCCTGCCGGTGTTTGCACTTTCAACTCCCTTCCCTCCATTCCGGATTTCTGAACGAATGGGATAACCTCTTTGATGCCAACGGCTCCGGCGGCCATATGAACGTCTTCCAAAGCAAATTCTCCGGTGTAGGTGATGGTCATTTCTTCCCCGCCGGTGAAGTCAATGGCGTATAAATTTTTCCCACGAGCGACCATGGTCACAAATCCACCAACGAGAAGTAGCCCTGAAAATAGGAAAGCCCCATTCCGCCATGCCATAAAATTTATCTCAAAATTTCGGCGAAAGGGTGGGAAAAAGATGTGGCGAATTTTCAGAACTTTGACCCCAAATTCCATAAGCCCGCGGCAAAAAATTAGCGTAGAAAACAGGGTACTTCCGACGCCGACGGCGAAAATGATCCCGAAACCGCGGACGGGTCCCGTGCCGCATATCGCCATAACGATAGTGGCAAGGAGCGTGGTCAGATTGGCGTCGAAGATCGTGCGAAATGCCCGGTTAAATCCCCCGATTATGGCATCCGCTGGCGATTTTCCTGAACGTAGTTCTTCTCGCATGCGTGCGAAAATGATAATATTGGCATCAACACTCATCCCCACGGTAAGAACCAGGGCCGCAATTCCCGGGAGGGTCATGGTAGCACCAATGGTAGCAAGCACGCCCAATATGGTAAGGACATTGAGAACCACGGACAGCATGGCCATGACGCCGCCAAGTGCATAAACCCCAATCATGATGGCGGTAACCAGGGCACACCCAATGGCTGCAGCTTTCACGGATTTGGCCTGCATCTCCTTTGCCAGCGTGGGACCGATTTCACTAACCTTGCCCACGAGCAGCTCGAAATCCAGTGGGTTATTGAGTACGCCCGCCAAATTTCTAGCTTCCCTGGCGGTAAAATTTCCGGAAATCGACGCACGGCCGTCGCCAATGATGGACCGGATGACAGGCGCGGAATAGAGTTTTCCGTCCAAAATGATTCCAAGGGGTTTTCCCAGATTTTCCCGGGTTACCCGCTCGAAAAGCCTGGCACCTTCTGCGGTCAATTGTAGGCTCACCTCATAGCCGCCGGCAGAATTGATCACCGCATGGGCGGACTTGACCGCATTTCCTGACAATTCAGCCCGATCGCGGACAAGGACGGCCATGGGGCGTGTCGATTCGGGCGTCCCAGGCATGGGAGCGGGGGCGATCCACTCATAGCCAGCGGGAGGTAAGATGCTAAATATATCCCGAAAAGCGTTCTCATGGAGTAGCCGAAATTCCAATTTGGCCGGCTTTTTGATGGTATCAATCAGATTCCCGTGGTCTTCTGTGCTAATTCCTGGTAGCTGAACCTCCAGCTGGGAATTTCCCCGACGTCGCAGAACAGGCTCAGAAATGCCGAAGGTGTCCACCCTGCGGCGCATGATTTCCTCGAGCTTTTTAAGCTGCTCCGCCCGCCCCTCCGAAGTCTTGGCGAGGGCTGCGGGGGAAATCTCCAGAATAACCGACGTACCACCAGAGAGATCCAATCCCCGCCGGATGGCCACGGAGTTCCCAGGAAAAAGCACGGCCAACGCCCAAACGAAAAGCGCAAACGAAAGAATGAGGCGGAGCCACATACCCCGCTGATTTTGTCTGGCCACGACCGCCACGGCTTATTTCCTGGATTTCATACGCTTGGGCTCAATCTTTGATTCAACCTTCGTTTCAAGCGCTGCCACCTCGCCCTCACTTTCGCCATTTTCCGCCGGTTCTTCCACCACTCGCTGCACAGAACTTCGCATCGCCTTCACCTGCACGCCTTTGGAAATCTCAATAACGAGCAAATTTTCTTTAATTTTGATGATCTTTCCTAAGAGGCCCGAAGCCAGGAGGACACCATTCCCAGGACGGAGACACTTAAGCATCTCCTGGTGCTGTTTCTGCCGCTTCCGCTGGGGAGCAATGAACAGGAACCACATTCCAACAAAAAGCAGCGCGAACACCAGTAACTGCGATATTCCGCCGCTCCTGGGAGCCACCTGCATCTCGTCGGCTAAAAAAACAAATCCGCTTACCATAAACGGTGCCCTTCTAACACATAACCGACCAGCTTGCAAGCTCTTTCACGGGAATAGTCTTTTTCGCGGATTAGCCGCACCTGGAGAACCATTTCCCAAACTCCACGACACATTTTTCGGCTTAGAATTCATACGCCCGATTTACGGGCATGTGCCGTGTAATCTTCAGGGATTTGGGCGTGATGTGCAGGTTCATTTGCCAGTTCTCAACGCCGCATTCCTGGGCGTGTTTGGCCGCCCGCATGATGGGCTCGTTCCATTTGTCCATGGGCGGTGGCGTGAACGGGGGTGCGTCGTACATGAAACAAAGAACCAAAATTGTGCGATTTCCGTCTGCTGCCAGACGGCGAAGACTTTCGTAGTGCCGGATGAGCCGTTCAAAAAATGAGGCTCCGGAACTGGGCGTAGTGAAGCGGGCGTCATCGGTTAACAGCAAGTCATGGGTCGGCGTTTTAAGTTCTACGAACGTGCGGGAATTGCCATTTTCAACGACCAGATCCAATCGGGAATCCCCAGCCATGACCTCATGGCGGATGGTGCAGCCCCTGGTGTTAACCAAATCTGGGACGGCGTTTTTGCGCAAAAATTCCTCAATCCAGCCATTAATGCGATTTTGATTAATGCCAATCCAACCGGTTTTTTCACGCAGATGGATGGCTTCAACGGTTCCCTGAGTCGATCTTTTGTCCGCTGGCGTTGCCGGAGTAAACAGGCACGGAATCCCGTCAAAGTTATCAATTTTGCCAATTTTTCCCGTAACTGGGCAGTGCCACCGCTGCCGCTGGCCATTAGCGATTCCCTCAAATATAAACCGATTGGGCCGGGAAACTAACCTGCCAAGCTTGAGGTCCAGCGGAATGGTCCTTGATGCCACTGAAACTTTTTATCAGAGCCCAGCCCACGCGCAACGGAAATCACGAGAAAAGCACCCCGATGGAAAAAGTCCCTCATAGTCAAGCCTATGAAGGACTTTCTCCATCGGGGCTATCCTTAACAAGCCACATTTTGTCGATGAGAGGTTCTCTGGAGAAAACCTCAAAGTGCTCATGGCCGTTGTACCATAAAACAATTGATCCAGCTGGCAAGTTGTGAAGGTCGACAGTGAAGACCTCTCCGACAATTGAAAAACCAATTGCATACTTGTCCGTTACTACAACAACCGGGATACGCAGAATAACAGACGCAAATCCCATATCCAAAAACCCGCAAAATCTACCGGTCACACCTGTGATGTTCTGTCGATAAGCAGCGATAGTGGCTTCTCGCTCAAGGAACAGGTGGAAACAATCTGGCACATTGTCCCCCAGGGGGGCGGTACTCAATATGTCGCGAAGGTAAAATTGTGCCAAAAATTGCAATTCGTCGAAAAGAGCACGGATAAAATCTTCCCTCGCTTTTAAGGGATTATTTGGGTGGGTAGGATTTGACGAGAAGAAGTTCGTGAAAGCTTCGCTTTGTTGGAGTTCCGTAAATACCGTGGATAGTGCAGGTATCTGCTGGAGTTCTGACAGGAGTGCTTTGAGACTTTGACGATCCGCTCCGAAAAGTGCCCAATCCTCAGGGATCATTTCAAGGCAGTGCCTAATAAGTACTCTGACAACGAATTCATTATTTCTCGTATCATTTACGCGCAAAGCCTTAATGGAAATTTTGATGACGGGAAACGGCACCACCTTAGCGCCGGCCAAACTATCCGAAATTGATGAAAATCGTGTGAGGCCGCGAAGCCCCAAAATAATAAACCACAATTCCCGCCGAAAGGCCCTGCTGGTATAGAGACTCAGTGCACACGAAACTGCAATTGCGTTCAATGCACAGTTGCCATCGCCCCGCGTATGTACGATCCCCCACCCCTGCGACGTGAAATATTTACGCAAGGAATCAGGCACAAGTAGTGAAAGCCTTTGGGGAGACGAATCCAGTTCAACCGAATAAACTGGAGCACCCGATTCGGGCGACCCAAATTTGTCTGCAGGATCTGTTGACGGCTCACTGGTAACTGGCTCAGGCGATGAACCGGTAGTAGCCGCTTCGAGCAGCAACTCTGGAGTAGTTTCTGGCGCAAATGATTTTGGCTCCATCGCTGGTTCGCTCGAAGGCTTGCAAACGATTGGCACGGCTAGTTTGGATAATTGCTCCGCAGTGTATCTGGCGATGGCGATGTGTAAATCCACAGGCGGAAGGTTGCTATTTAAAATTTCCGCAACAGACTGAGCGATCTCAGGCTCGTCAATTTCCAGACCGATTTTCAAAAACGTGTCGATCAGCACGGGCAATATGTCACAGTGTGCTGATGATCTAAAAGAAACACCTTTGGCAATCTGGGCCTTGGACATGGTGCAAATCTGATCGGCAAAAATTCTTAATGATCCAAGAAAATTCCGCAAGATGACGCCGGTCCACCATTGTCTAAAAATGCTGACCGCGATAATGTTGACAATTCTCGGGTCCAATTCGACGGCGCAGCAAGCCACTGTGTGCCAAAAATCGCTGGCCGTCCAGCCGCGAGTGTGCACGCTCCCAGTTATGGGCATTGTTTCATCGGAAATGCCCAAAACTGTGCGAAACTTGTCATATAACACGATAATGTCAATGCCACTCCACGGCGCTAAAGGGGGGGTTAGTTCTCGGAATATGCAACATTCAAAAAACTCAATAAGCTCATGACTATCCAATGGGCACCTTAGGATCTCACTGACAACTTCATGCGGAAGGATATCGCCATGCTTGTTTGCAAATACGCGAAATCGTTCCCTGAAGCCTTGCATATCCCGGAGAATTGGATTGGTGATCTCAAGACTCTCGGGAAATGCCTCAATGAAGGCATCCACAAGCGCGCTGTTTACTCGCTGACTCCTACTTGTGGCCACAAGACTGGCCGCTGGAACATTAAATTCAGGAAATGTTCCCTTGAAGACATGCCATACCATGTCCCCCTGCGTAACCTCCTCATAAACACAAATATCGGCAACTCGCCCAAAGAAATTGGCTAGCAGGCAAAAGCCAATAAGCATTTGTTCATTCCGCGAAACACTTAAATCGGACTCTGTGAGCATGTATTCATATGCGGCCCGGAATTGCGCAGCCAAAATTCTTGCCTCGATATTGGCTGGTATCCTAATCACAATTTCACCCTGAACCAACTGAAGCTCAAGAGCTAGCCTTTGCACATTTTCCCAGCGAATATTGCCAAATGCCGTTACCGTAAGTGTTTCACCATCGTACGAAAACTCCCACTCTCCCGCGGATTCGCAGCCGACGGTTCTGTCGAATGTTGGCAAGCCGAATTCCTTTTCGTCAGGTGTAGCAAATTGACCACCCAAATCACTTTTTGTTCCAATTGGTGGCGGGGGGATGTCAACCGGGACATCCAAACCACAATAAATAAAGCATTTCTCATTGCTGCCTTGGAAGCTGTTTTCCATACGATGCTCCGATTGCAAAACACGGTGGAGCCATTGTGTAAGAAAATAATAACCAGCGCGCATCTCTTGGTTTCTTGGGATAAGCAAATTAGCGCGTTCGTTTACATATGCATATGCCCTCCGAAAAGCGCATTCTAAAGCCTCAACGCCCAGAGTTCTGCTTTTCACCGCAAACACGCGAATAGGATGACCTGATCGCACGGCTTCAACAAGTTTTTGAGCATATTCATAATCAATGCTGCCGATTCTCCTCACGAAAAGTACATCAGACGATCGGTAGATATCCCACCTTTTTCCCATCACGTTGCAATCGCCACAATCCGGCATAGAAAATTTCTTACAAAGATCTCCATTAACTTCCCTGGAATACTTGAAAATGCTGGGATTATCAGTTGGGTGAAAATGGCACAGTGGTGAATCGCCGAAACCACCTCTTTGTGTCGGCGGAAAACACTGACCTTCAGTTAGGCAATTGAGTGCAGCAATCCCGGCAAAAAGGCTGTCAAGCAGGGGCGGATTAATAATAAGGTACACACCATCTGGATAACTATCAACGGTGCAGCGGATAACATTAAAAAAATTCCAAAGAGAACGGTTGTTTAGTAGGCCAATCATACAAACAGATACGCAACCCTGGGTATTGCTCAGATCAGTCGGGGACACATCAATGGTCCATTTATCCGATATCAATGCAGCAACCGACATTTTGGGAGTCAGCGGTGGCAGCTTATCGTTGCTACGCAAAGTTGATAACATACAGTTCGTCGAGGATCCCATTAAACGCAGGCAAATTGTCAATGGGCATGTGTGTAAAATTTTTGTTGCAAGATTCATTTATCGCCAAATAATTTTGCGATCTGTTGTACCGCGCCGGCGCCGGACATGCGCTGGGTTGCCTTCTGCCCCTGCGGGGTTTTCATTTTCTTCATCGATTTCTTGACCATTTCAAACTGCTTTAACAGGTGGTTGACATCCTTCAGTTGCACCCCAGAGCCCTTAGCAATGCGGAGTTTGCGCCCGCCGGAGATGAGGGACGGTTTGCGCCGCTCCTGAAGCGTCATGGCGCGAATGATGGCCTTCGTTTGTTCGACCTGGGAGAGTTCCCGTGGGGATATGGTTTGGCCGCTGGTGCCGGGGAGAAGCTGCATGAGCGAGGCCATGGATCCCATTTTTTCAATTTGTTCAATGTGTGAAAGATAGTCCTCAAAGTCGAACTCCGCCTTCCGGAAGCGCTTGGCCAGCCGATCCGCCTCCTCTTTGTCCACGCGCTCTTTGGCCCGCTCCACCAGGGATACCACATCGCCCATGCCCAGGATGCGCTGGGCCATTCCCTCCGCTCGGAAGGCGTCCATGTCGGTCACGTGCTCGCCAGTCCCAATGAATTGGATGGGTACACCAGTGGCATATTTCATGGACAACGCCGCTCCTCCGCGCGTGTCGCCATCCAATTTGGTTAAAAAAATCCCCGTGAGTCCGACCGCTTCGTGGAAAGTTTTAGCCACGGAGACGGCTTCCTGGCCGAGGGCACTATCAACGATGAGGAGGATTTCCTGTGGCTGCACCGCCTTTTTAAGTTCCTTCAATTCAGCGATTAAATCTTCAGCAATTTGCAAACGCCCTGCGGTGTCAAAAATGAAGGCATCCCCTTTCATTTTCTCCAGGACGTCCTTGGCAATGGTTACGGGCTTCTTTTCATTCCGATCGCTGTAAACCGCGATACCTTCCCCATTTGCCAACTGCTCCAATTGGTCAATGGCCGCTGGCCGATATACGTCACAGGTTGCCACCGCAGGGTGATAGCCCCTATTTCGCAAGTGGTAAGCGAGCTTAATGGTAGATGTGGTTTTGCCAGATCCGTGAAGTCCGACCATGAGCACGCGCAGAGGCTTTTCCTCGGAAAATTTTTGCGTGTGACTGAAGAGTTCGGTGATAGAGTCGTTGATGATTTTAATGAGTTGTTGTCCAGGGGCGATGGACTTGAGGACCTTTTCCCCCATGGACTTCTCGCGAATTGTCTCCAAAAACGATTTGATAACGTCAAAAGAGACGTCCGCATCCAGAAGTGCGTCCCGGACTTCTGCCAGCACGTCTTTAATATTGCGCTCTGTGATATGATTGAGCCCGCGCAAGGTACGCACGGCCCCCTGCAGCTTTTCTGAAAGTTTCTCGAACATACTCAATCCATTGGGTTAAAATTTCTCTGCTTTCTCAAGTGGAATGTACCGTGGTCACTGGGCAGCGACGGAGGCGCTGGAAATTTCGATGATTTCATTGGTAATGGACGTTTGCCGGGCTTTGTTGTACTCCAAATTGAGAGTCTTGGCGATGGATTCGGCGTTGTCCGTTGCCGTTTTCATGGCTACAACCCGGGCGCTTTGCTCCGCGGCTTTCGCTTCCAGCAACAGATGGTAGAGGGTCTCGCGCAAAAAGCTTTCCACCAATGCCCGCATGACCGCGTCTGGCGAGGGTTCGATGATTAAACCTCGCGGATCCACCGGCATCACATCCCGTTCCCGGCGAAGGACTTTTCGTTGTTGTTCCGCGCCATCCGGCGACAACTTCAATGGTAAAAGCGCTTGCAATATTGGCTTTTGGCACAGGGTGTTGACATATACGGTGGAGATTACCTCGATGCTGTCGATCTCACCATTTAAATAGGCATTTTGGGCAAAGTTGGCGATATTGCGGACTTCATGGAAGGGGACGTTGTCGGTGAGCGAAAATTCCGCAAGTAGGGGCAGTTGCCGCGATGCCAGGAACTGCTTTCCTTTCTTTCCCACGGCAATGTACTTTACGGCGTCACCTGCTGGCGGTAGCGTGCGAAAGAGGTTTTGATTCAACGATCCACAAAGGCCCTTGTTGGTACTTACCAGAATAACGCCCCGGAAGTGGATTTCGCGTTCTTCCAAAAGCGGATGGGAAAATTTCTTCCGGCGATTTTGGGCGAATTCCGCCAAAAGCCGGTTGGCAAGTTCGGCCAGGCGCAACGAATAGGAACGTCCACCAATGGCCAATTGCTGCGCCCGGTGCATCTTCGAGGATGCGACCAGCTGCATGGCGCGGGTGATTTTCGCAGTGTTCCGTACGGCCCGCAACCGCTGTTTAATTTCCTTAAAGCTTTTCATTGTTCCTCACGCGCTTGCCTGCACGTCCTCGGCTTGTGCCGCCTGCCAGGATTCTAATGCCCGATGGAGCCGTTCACAGATATCGCCGTCGATTTCCTTTTTAGTGGCAATGTCTTCCAAGAGATGCAATTGTGCCGATTGAGCCCATTGTTCCAGGTCGTCTACTGCCGCTTTTGTTTTGTTGACTGGAATTTTGTCCAAAAATCCGTTTTGCACTGCCCAAAGGAGAAAAACCTGCATTTCCATGGGTTTCGGAGCGAGCCGCGGCTGCTTAAAAAGTTCCACGATGCGGGCACCGCGGTCTAATTGCTGCTGCGTGCGCTCGTCCAACTCGGAACCAAATTGCGCAAATGCCATCAATTCATAATACTGACCCAGGTCCAACTTCACTTTCCCGGCCACTTGCTTAAAGGCCTTCACCTGGGCGGCCGATCCCACGCGGGAAACGGAAATGCCGGTGGCGACGGCGGGGCGGACGCCGCGATTGAAGAGGTCCGTGTCCAGATAAATTTGTCCATCGGTGATGGATATGATGTTGGTGGGAATGTATGCGGAGACGTCCCCCTCCTGCGTTTCAACGATGGGGAGAGCTGTTAGGGATCCGCCACCGTTTTCCTTGGTGAGCCGCGCCGCCCGCTCCAAAAGGCGGGAGTGCAGGTAAAAGATATCTCCGGGGTAGGCCTGCCTGCCGGCTGGGCGTTTGAGGACGAGTGAAATTTGCCGGTAGGCGACGGCATGTTTGGATAAATCGTCGTAGACGATGAGCGCATCCATGCCGTTATCCATGAACCACTCGCCCATGGCCGCTCCCGCATAGGGGGCGATGTACTGGCCCACGGGATTATTGGATGCCCCTTCGGCTAGGACGATGGTGTAGGAAAGCGCCCCGTGGGATTCGAGCAGTTGGATGGTCCGGGCGACGGCGGATCGGCGCTGGCCAATGGCAACGTAGATGGAATAGACGGGGCGAAAATTTGGATCCCCGGACGCTTCCCCCTGGTGGTTGATTTTCGCCTGGTTCAAAATTGCGTCGATGGCGATGGAAGTTTTTCCCGTGGCCCGGTCGCCGATGATGAGTTCCCGTTGCCCACGGCCGATGGGGATCATGGAGTCGATGGCAATGACTCCCGTTTGCAGCGGCTGGCTCACCGATTGGCGGGGGAGAATTCCCGGAGCAATTTTTTCCACGGGATAGTGGGCCGTAGTCCCCACGGGTCCGTGGCCGTCGATGGGCTCGCCCAGTCCATTAACCACCCGGCCCAGGAGCTCCTTGCCGACGGGAACGGAAAGGAGTTCGCCGGTGGTCTTTACCTCATCCCCGGCGTTAATCTTTGCCCCATCGGAAAGCACCACGATGCCAACGCAGTCCTCGGCCAAGTTAAGCGCCAGGCCCAATGAGCCATCGGCAAACTGTACCTTTTCGTTGAGTTTTACCTGTGAAAGTCCACTGGCAAACGCGACGCCATCACCGATGGAAAGCACGTGTCCAAAATTTTCGTGGACGGTGGACGGCTGCAGGGCCGCGATTTCTTTCCGAATTCTCTCTATGATCTCGTTTGCCGTATCCATCAATTTCCGTTCATATGCTGTTGCCAATCGTCCGGCTGTCAACGCCGCACGCATGATTGCCCGCGGCCCGGTGGCCGAAGTGATAATTTGCCATTGGTTTTTTGTTAGTTTTCATAGGTTCTCCGATCGGATAAGCTGGCTCAGTTTTTTATGTGTTGGTGATATTTTGGGGATGGCTTTCGCAGCTGGCAGCTGGCTGGCCCGTCCTGAAGACGCAGGAAACTCCCATGGGAATAGGGGTTCCAGTTTGAAGCCAGGTGTCAATCCTGGGACTAGGAACGTCTGCCGTTCCCAATTGTCATCAAAAATATCTGTCGTGAATGCGGTTGTACTTTTCATATTGAACTTTCCTTTTTAGAATCCTGATTCTGGGACCATATTGCTGTGGAACAGACATTTGTCAACCCGTTTATGATTTTGGCTAATTTTTGTTAAATTCGTGATGGGTCGCAGCTATACCTCGCGCGGCCGCCCAGGTGGGCTGCGACAAATTGTCCGTAGCCCAACTACACTAACCACAGGCGTAACGCTTGATGCTCGACGGAAAATTCTCCTCCAAGCACAAAAGAGGGGCATCAATCAAAGGTTGGCCACTTCAACCGCTTCTAAAGAGGCGTTTCCCAAGCATGACAAAGAAACCGTCATGCATCTTTTCGAGTCTTAACTTCAGTTCCACATCGGCCGCTTCCCGCTCCCTCCGTGTGCGGGCCATATCAGCCTCGCAACTAGTTGTCGCATCGACGACCAGCTTATGTGCCGCCGCATACCTAGCATTTGCTTCCTCGACCTCCGCCAACGCTCTTGCAATCTCAGCATCATTTCTTACCTCTGTTGGGGTTTTGTACCGCCGCGACAAGTCAAGCAGGATGCCAATCTCCTCCTGGAGTTGCCGATCTTTCGCCATGTCATTTTCGTGTTTACCATTTGCCTTACACAAAGCCACCGTGAGCAACATAATCCATTGCCGCTTCGCAAGATCACCCATGCCAACCACCATTTGTGTGACACCCTCGTATGCCTTAGCTACCACCAACCGAGTAGTACCGTAAAGACTCTCCACAAATTCATGCAGAAGCATGCAACCTTCATGCGTCACCATTATGGTACCATCACCCCTCGGCATAATACACGACACCAGTCCAAGACTCATATAATCTCCGAGTCTGAAGTACGGAACGACGCAACACTCGCCGCGAGTAGTCGGCGCATGGGAAACACATTTTTGCGGGTACTGCAATTCGATGTGAAACTCATGGTTTTCGGGAGGGCCCTCCCCGGGGGTTGCCGCCACCGCAATATCCGTGACGTCGCACTCTCCTTGCGGGGTCTCCTGCGACGGATGCGCAACCAAAGTTCCCGCGGGAAGCGCCTCAATCTCCGTTGTACGATCCCCACTTGGCGGCCGGTGAAAGTCTTGCCCGCTGTAGTTGTTACGTATTTTGGACATCAACCATACGCAAAAGTCGCGCGGGAGAATAAGGCATAAGAAACATTGAATTTGGCGCCAAACATCTATAGGCATGGACAAAGAAACTGTTTCAACAACTTTCGTGGGCTCCGAAGGATGGGGTATATCCAAGCGGGACCCGCCAACTGAACCCGAAAAGGTTTGAGATATAATCTTCGACATGCCGCGCAGTCTGTCGCCGAACTATTGCTTGTCAAGCGTTAAATTTACCCCGCTGGACCTTAATATCGAACCCCGATGGAAAAAGTCTAAAAACCCAAATTTATAGCCACCACGGCTACCCCGATTACCGCTTTGGCAGCGGCCCAGGTACGAAATCTGGAAAAATCCTCACCGACTAAACTTTCCATCGAGGTAGACATTTATCAGCCCGTTTATGATTTTGGCTAATTTTTGTGAATTTTCCAGAAAGCTACGGCGAAAAATCGCAGGGTCACTCGGAGAGATTGTGGCAAATTTTTCACAGGCCTGACCGCAAAATTGGCCCATGAATTTTAGTGCACTTCACCGCGTCGGACCTATTGGAGATCCCTCAAAAGTTGGAAACACTGTCTTAAAACCCGCATTTCATGCGGGGCAAAATGGCCAAAAGCGACTTCTGCAAGACCTCTATTAATCGGGCGAGCTTGCCAACCGCACGTGCGGCCATTTCCCAAACAAATCTGTTGTTGGCGTTCTTTTTGCAACTTTAGTGGAAACGAAATTGCTGACTTGACATCCCCACACTTACGGGCGAGACACAAGCTCGCTATGTCAGGTGAATTACAAGTTCAGAGCTCTCAATACTCCATGTCGCCTAATTTTGCGGGATTGTCCGTGCGTGCTGAGGAATCATTTTTGCAACAAATTCTTACTCATCCTATCCTTCACGCCTTTTGGAAGATGTGCACAGGTTCGGGAGTATCCGTCTTATGCGTGGGCGTGGTGATTTTGCTTTTCACGTCCCTTCTTCGGATTGCAATTTTGCTGGTAATTTGTGGCACAGCCGTGGCCTTGGTTGCTGGCGGCACTGGAGGGTGGGCCGCCTGGCAAAGACGCTCCCGGCAGAATGGTCTTGTTGAGTATACGAAAGCTCTTGACAAGAGAATCCTCGAGGCTGACAAGGCCTCGCCCAAATCTTCAACTGGAATAGAGCGCTTGAAACTGGAACGAGAATTGTATAATGTTGCTGCGCGCTTCCATGCGATTGAAGCGGATCGTCAAGATTTTCCGGGTTTTGTAGCACGCCAAAAGGCCGAGTTGGGGCTTATGGCCGTGTGCGATGAAGTGGATGATTGCGTAGCGACCTTTTCTGCACTTGAAGATGAGGATTACGATGCGAAGGGTCTCTTTCTGGAAAAGTTGATAAATAACTTAGAAAAGTTCATTTCCGAATGTTTTCCACAATACAAACAAGATGTGTACGCCCGTGTGGAGCACGCGCAGAAACTCAAGTTTTATAGGGACAAAGTGAAGGGTCCGTGTGGTGACCTCGTAGCGACGGCGGAAGGTTGCCGGAAAATTTATGCAGCGTTGTTGTCCAAAGAAAATGGAGACACTGCTTGAATCCAGCCCGTGGCGCCTGGGGTATTTCGTTTGTTTTTTTAATCGCCGGTCGCGTAGACAACCTCGCGCCACGTGTGGCCAATACGGGAAGAATATTTCGCGGGGTGACTTTTAAAATTAATTACCCATGAGGATTTGTTCATCTAGGTGAATTTTACAGCATTGACAAACAGCATCATTTTCTTAGGTTGCCGGACATGCGTGCCAGTGGAATTTTAGGATCAAGCCGAACAACATCTCCGGAATCTCCGGTCGTTCCGACGGCCACATCTACAAAGGTGGCGGGCAGGCCAGGTATTCTGTTCCGTCTGGGATCATACGCTAAGAGTTTAGCGTATAGGGTGCAAATTATCGTGTGTGGGCTGGCGTGGCGCCTATCGGCGCCAATTATGAAATACATTCTAAAATCGTGAAGATACTCGGCCTTAAGCCGTGTATCGATATTCCCCCGAAGGAAAAGGCGAAAACGCTCGAAGAGTTGGAACGACAGATTGAGGAATGCAGAGCCCGTATAAAGGAATATAAATCGGTACTGAAACAATTGACCCCTGGTCTAAAGCAAAAGATAGAGGAATTTCCCCCTCCAGAGGAACTCTCGAAGCAATTACCACCACCGCCCACCGGTGGAGGTGCCGATACGTACGCTGAGCTGCGAAAACAGCTGAAAAGCGCAAAGGCATTCTATGATTCTTTTCAGGGGGAGCCACTTAAATTTGGTACTTTATTTGCTAAGTTTCTGCTGCCGCTTCACGGCGGTGTCGCGTTTATAGAGATGATGCCGAAATTGCAAGCGGACATCGCTGCCATCGGGATAAAATAGGCGAATGATTACATGCGCGCCTTCTGACTAAAAAGGTGGCCTTTTAAAACGGGATTCAAGGGCCTAGATTCTTCTGCTTTTTTCTCAGCTAGCTTGGTTTATAGGCCGTATCTTCATGGCGTTGGAGGTACAGCTTAAGCAATTTCCAAAACGATTTTAACAAGTTTATTGCAGTATTTGCAAGGTAGGTACTAGCAGCAATTTGTAATGTTTCAACCGCTTCAATGGCTTCCTGTCGTGTTGTAATATTTTCATTGGCGATCAAATTTGCTATGGCGCGAATGGACGCATCACGTTCGTAGAAGAATTGAATAATGGGTCTGATAACAAACGCCAAGGTGGCTATGCATATGAACAAACCTGGAGACACCAGAAAAACATGCGCGATGATGCAAAAGCAAAGCACCAAAGCCGTTATCACGACTGAGCCGTAATGGATAAATTTTAAAAATTTATGCTGTTCCGCATGTCCCATTTCATGCGCAGAAATAGCAAGAGCCGCTGGTGGGCCATAACTTCTATCCGGATCCGTTTGGCAATGGTTGCCGCCACTTCGTGTAATTGTTTTCCCGATACATGGTGGAATGGAAACAACATGCTCGATCGGGTCATAGTAACATGCCGACAGATCATTTGTGGCCCCTTTGATAATGCGAACGGGTTTCCCGGCCCTTATGGCAACTTGGCCCAGTGTCGAATTTGCATTTTGCATTACCTCATAAACTGTTTTATTGCCTTCTTGGGGTTTGGGGTTGCTTATGTCCGCCAAAGCATAATGAATCTCATTGAGCTTAAAGTGAGCCCAAATTCCAACAACAATAGACAACGGACTCGCGACTAGTGTAACGAGGCCCAGGCCAATTTCACGGAAAAGAACACGCATCCGGAAAAAAAATCCGGGGGATCCTCGGAGTTGAACACCTTTCCGCTCTAATATTTTCTGGAGAAGCGGATTGGGGTAAACACGCTCAAGCTTCGCGGGATCAGTTACCACGATACCCGGGGAAGGTGCGTCGGGCTCTGATAAAAATTCTACGGCATCGACGGCGTAGCTTGTGCAAAGGCTTCCACCGATTAGATAGTCTAAAAGAGGCATGCTCTCATCACAATAGCAAAAGAAAATAAGTCAACAAAATTGCTACCTCACGCACAATCTTATTCGCGCCATTGCGCGCAGTGCCCGGCTCAGATTGTCGACACATTTGCCCGTACTGGTATCACTTTTCAGCATTGAGGCGTACACTTACCTCCTGAGTAATATCCAAATCCGGGACGGAGTAAAGCACTTCAAGGCCGGCTGAATTGAGGACAACAACGGCACCACGCTCTTTAGCAACCTTTCTGATAACATCTTTGATTTCGTTCACGTGGCGCACCACAAATTCCTCGCGTTTCTCGGAAAGTTGCCGATCGCTTTCCTGTCGAAACTCGTTCACTTCCACCTCTTTTTTGTGGATCTTTTCTGTTAATTCTTCGATTTGTTTGCGATGTTTTTCTCGCGCGGACTCACTGAGCGCGGGGCTATCCGCTTTTTCCTGGAGATCCCGCAACTCTTTGGCCAACTTGATTCCGTCCTCTAGCATGGTTCGAAGCTCACCCTGGGCCTTTTCCACTGCCTTTTGGAACTTCTCCTTGGACCGCTCCGCTTTGCCATAGCCGTTATAAATCTTAGGCATGTCCACCGTGAGGATATTACAGCAACAGCTGGACTGCTTGTTCTCGCAATCGCACTGTTTATTCTCGCGGCGGCACTGCTCGGCGGGCAGGGCGCCGACAAATAATCCGCTCAACGTGAGTACCAAAAGAAGTTTTCTCATAACAGATCTCCGTTTTGATTGTGTGAAATTTTGAGTGGGCGAGTCAATGGGAAATCATCTCTGGGAATATGCATCCCGTACGGCTCCACGGATTTTTCTGGCATTTTTCCTCCGCGATGGTCAGAGGATAGAGGCGTGTTGCAAAAAAAAGCATCCCTAAAAAACGGCGGAGATGACGCTAATACGTCGGCTGTTTTTTCAGACGGAGAACCGATTCAGCCGATACCTTCCCCGACAGAATTGGAAGAACCGTCGATCACGGTGGAAAAAGGCGAAAATAACGGCGTCTCTATTTTTTTCTCCCCCAACAACCATGGAAAGCCAACGCGGCTTATTTTCAGCGGGATTTTTGAGAAAAGCCTGTTACGCACCTTCTTCACGGCTGACCTAATCACCACGATCGTCCTGAAGAATATCTTCCAGGCCGAGTCGTGCGTCCTTGGCCATTCGGAATTTCCTCGATTGGAACACGTTGTATTCGACGGTGGCAACTGCCACACGCACATGCCAGGAACCGTCTCAAAAATCAGTTATTTGGGGAACTATGAAATTGAAAAAAATCTGTCACTTCCTGGCCATGTTCGGGAAATGGCCATTACTTCGGAAATTTCCCATGCCCTGCGCTCCCTTTCGTGCGGAAGCCTGACACGAATCCGCGTCGATGGCCAAAACATCGCAGCCGATGGAATTATCCGATTTGGTCCCGAATTGGGCGGATTAAAGGCCATAGACCTGAGTGGCAGCTCCTTCCACGAGGTGCGCATCAGCGGGTTACTTTCCCTCGAACATTTGTTCCTGTCCCATTCCACCGTTTCCTCGTTGAAAATCGGTAGCGAAAGCATGGGCAACTTGAGGAGCATTGCCATTATTGGCTGTGAACATCTTCAGCTGGGCGACTACGGTGAACCACTTCTAAGCTCTTCTCAGCTGACCATTACCTACGATAACGGAACTGCTGATAAAGAAGTATTTAACAGCAATGGCGACAACCCACGCATTCGTTGCCATTTCGTAAAAATCGACGGCACCACAAGCTGAAAGGCGCTTACCGTCTAACGCAAGAGGCCCAGCAAAATTCACAAGCTTTAAAAGTCTGTCAAAGAACTGCGTTCCTTTATGGGGATTCCCGCCAGAAAGTCAAGGCGAAAAATGCCCGACGGCGAGAATCTTTCAAAAATCCACACCTTTCATGGGCCAAGCCCAACCATTCACCAACCGGCACACGCGCGAGGGCCGCCTGCCGACCAATACGCGTTTGCCGGACGCAGCACATGGGGACGGGGCCCATAACTTTTGGGTGGCATCATCACATTTTTGCAGCGGAAATAACCTTTTTTTGCAATTTCCACATACCACACACGTACTCGAAGATTTCGTAAATTTTTAACGTGCCATCTTGAGCTGGCCGACGCCAGGTGTCCCAGGGAACCTTTCTCGCTAACAATGGAGAGAACTTGCGATACTTATTTGTTGCAGTAGTACACAGCCACGTCCGAGCAAAACGCATGTCACTGTCTTCGTCACGCGATTGCTCAGGCAACTGCTGCAAAAGGCTCTCGGGTGTTGGAAGTTCCCGCGCTCGCTGAATAAGCCAGTTAGCCAAAGGCTCGATTTCCGGGGCGCACTGAGACAAAAGCTTTTCGCCCGCGGTCGTTTGCTGCTGCAATTGCTTAAACGTTTTGGGGTCTGAAACTGCGGCCCAGGTGTCCAGGGCTGGAAGATTAACGGTAGGCGTATATCCACCGGGTAACTTTGGGCATCGAGTGCAGATTTCCCTCCACATTTTGTAGCGGCAACGTGCCATTGTTAGCCGATGATCCCATTCGTATAGCGCATCGTGGCGACTGAGGGCTTCCCAGACGATTGGGAGATTCTCCTCATTGAAAGCTCGTATTTTTCGGCAAAGGGCTTCAAGTTCATCGCGGGTGGACTGATTGCGTGCCAAGACCGCCTTAGCTTGATCTACCTCGGGGCAAATCGGGGGGGCAAGGGGTGGTTCGCCGTATTGTTCAAAAAGCCTCCTGGAGTTCCTTATCTTTTGCTCAAGGTCCTGGAAAATGCGCAATTCTTGCTCTAGAGCAATTTTGCCACTGGCACGCACTTCTAGGCATGCACTCAAAGCATTCACTTGGGCCGCCCAGACACGCCATTCTTCCGCATTTTCCTCCGTAGTAGGATAAAGCACGTGCAGGGGCGGAGGGTCAAGCGCGCCTACTCTCGTTGGACATGCGTATTTCGGCGCTTGTTTATTTCCCAGGCAAGAACACACCGCCTGCCATACCGAATCAGGAATGGAACTGGAAAAATTCGTGTTATGGGTTGACAGACAATCCCACCGTAAAAATCTTCGACAGGCGTCTAGAAGCTCCTTTGAGGCTTGTACTTGCCATGACTCCGGTGTTTCGCAGGGGATTCCCGGGGGCAAAAACTTTTTTTGGACACTCGTTGCCAGTTGTAGCACTCCCGGTGTGCCAGGGGCCTCAGTCATTGGGGCAACAGGACCAGATTCCTTACCCTTCCCTTCCTCGAACGTGCGATTTTGTGGTGCCGCTGGGCCTTGAGGAGTCAAACCACCCCACGACGATAAAAATAGAAGCCTTTCCGTTTCTGCGCGATCAAAAAAAAATCTACCCCAATTTGTATTGACGGGCCCTGTTACGCATCCAGCAACTTTGAATACGACAAGCCAAAACCCAGCTATCGAACACCTCAAGATTCGGGTCATTGTGCCACACACTGGGCTCCGAGGCGGAACGTCGCCCGCGGAGAGTTCGGTGGGCAACAACAGCGACTGCGTCGCCAACGAAATACACATAGAACGCCTGTATGACAGAAAACGCCCAGTTGTCAATATGAAATTATCAGCGAACTAATCAATTTTTATCCTCTTCAGCTGCCATATATTTGTGGCGTAGTCCTGGACTGTGCGGTCGCTGGAGAATTTACCCATGCGTGCCACGTTGAGGATAGCCATGGAGTACCAGAGTTCCTGGTTGAGGTATGCCTCGGAAACCAAATCTTGCGCGGCCATGTATTTGCGGTAGTCCGCTAGGACAAAAAAGCGATCCCCCTCATTTAGAAGAGCTTCGGCAACTCTCCGTACGGGATTGGAGCCATCATTCCGCTCAAATAAATCCGATTGCATCCAATCCAAAATATACTTCAACTCTGCATCTTTTCGGTAAAATTCATGGGGATCGTAGGAGGGGCGGAGCTGATCCAACTGGGAAGCGGTGTGTCCGAAGATAAATATGTTACCATCTCCAACTTCTTCGCGAATTTCGACATTAGCGCCGTCCAATGTGCCCACGGTCAATGCGCCGTTCATGGCAAATTTCATATTGCCCGTACCAGAAGCCTCCGTTCCGGCCGTTGAAATTTGCTCCGAAAGATCCGTCGCGGGGATAATTTTCATGGCCGAGCTGACACCGTAATTTGGGATAAAAACAACCTTGATGCGATTTCCGACACGCGGGTCATTATTGATATGGTTAGCCACCAGGTTAATGGCGTGGATAATGGTCTTGGCCATGAAATAGCCGGGCGCTGCCTTGCCAGCGAAAATAAATACGCGCGGAGGGAATTCCAGCTTGGGATCATCTATCAGCCGATGGTAGAGGGATAAAATATGTAACAACTTGAGATGTTGGCGCTTGTACTCATGAATACGCTTAACCTGTGAGTCGAAGATAGCCTCCGAGCCAACCTCAATGCCACAGCGGAGTTTGATATATGTGGCGAGGGCATTTTTGTTCTGAAGCTTGATGCGGGCAAATTCGTTACGGAAGGCAAGATCGTTGGCATACGGTTCCAATTCGCGCAAACGGCCAAGATCGATGATCCATTCGGGGCCAATGGTTTTGTTAAATAATTCGGCCAGACGGGGATTAGCGGAATTGATCCAACGGCGTGGGGTAACGCCATTGGTCACGTTCTTGAATTTTTTGGGAAAAAGTTGAGCAAAATCGGGAAATAGCGAATCCTTCACCAGCTGGGAGTGCATTTCAGCGACTCCATTGACCGATTCGCTGCCAATAACGGCTAAATTTGCCATGCGCACGAATTTTGTGGGTCCCTCCTCGATGACGGAAAGCGCCTTAAGTTTCTCCGTGTCATTCGGATGGCGCTCCTGAACTATCGTTCTCAGGAAATGTTCATTGATTTCATAGATAATGCGCAAGTGGCGGGGAAGAACGAATTCGAAGAGGGGCACGCTCCATTTTTCAAGTGCTTCGGGTAAAAGAGTATGATTCGTGTAGTTGAAAACATGGGATGTGATGTGCCATGCCCTTTCCCAGGAAAAGCCGTTGTCATCCAAGAGGATGCGCATCAATTCGGCAACGGCGATGGTGGGATGGGTATCATTAAGCTGGACGCATACTTTTTCGCTAAAGTTATCCCAGGTATTATTGCCATTGAAGTGGCGACGAATAATATCTCGCAGGGAACAGGCGGCAAAAAAGTATTGCTGTATCAAGCGCAATTTTTTTCCAGAATCGCTGGAGTCATTGGGGTAGAGGACGCGGGAGACGGTTTCGCTTTCCGCCTTTTTTTCCACCGCCTCTAGAAAATTACCCGCATTAAACTGATTAAGGTCGAATTCGTCGGATGCCTTTGCTTCCCACAGGCGCAGGAAGTTAACCGTCTGTGCCCCATAGCCGACGACGGGGATATCCCAGGGGATGCCGCGTAACGTGGAATAGCCAACCCATTTTTCCACGCGGTTTCCCGCGGTATCCACGCCATCCTCCAAATGCCCATAGATGGGAATGGTTTGCATGTTTTCGGGCCGGCTGATCTGCCACGGATTTCCGTGAAGTAGCCAATTGTCAGCCAGTTCCTTTTGCTGAAAATGATCAAATTCCTGGCGAAACATGCCAAATTCGTAGTGAATGCCATAGCCCACTGCTGGATAGTTGAGCGTTGACAGTGAATCCATGATGCACGCAGCCAGTCGCCCCAGGCCCCCGTTGCCCAGGCCCATGTCTGACTCCTGCTCCTCGATGGTATCAAACTTAAGGCCCAACTCGCGAATTGCCTTTTCGTTGAGATCAAACATTTGGCAGTTATTGAGACTGTCCCTCAGGAGCCGACCCATCAAATATTCCATGGACATGTAATAGACGCGACGGCAGTTGGCCGTGTGCTGTGCCGCCTGCGTTTTGATGAATCGCTCCAAAATGCGATCCCGCAGGGCATAGGCGTCCGCAAGGAACCAGTCATGGACCGTGGCACTTTGTGGTTCCCGGGCGAGTCTACTTTCCAAGTGCTTAACAATGCGCTCCTTCGCCTGGTCGACCTTCCAGGAAAGATGCCCAGGAATGAGCGGATTTTTGCACTGCGTTGTGCGAACCGATGCTAAACTTTTTGTTGTCATTTTTCCCCCTTAAGCCTTGATGATAAGATGTCCTAGGTTGAATTCCGAGACCAGTTCCTGTGGAATTTCCTCCGGCGAGCAGCAATTTTCTTCCACGTGCACATTTTCGGTGTCTGCGTTTTTGCCAGCTCCACTTTCATCGTCCTCTTCGTCATCTCCTTCGTCGTCTTCCTCAATACCCTCTTCTTTTTTAAAACCAGCGCCTACAGCTTCTGCCTCTTCTGCAACAGAAGTATCAACGTGGGACTCGCCCGCAGTAACCACGGCGCCCATATCCTCGCCATCCAGCGCCTCTGTGCCTCCTTCTTCAGCGGCGGCTTCGGAGACGGATGTACTTCCCGCTTCGTCATCGGAGGCAGAAGTGGAAGCTGATCCACTGCCGCTGGATGTCCCACTCGGCAGTGGTTTCGGCGCGCTGGCACCACCTTTGGAATCAAATTTTTCATCCGGAGGGGTGGCAACAGCCCGCGATCCCAGTGGACGAGACGCTCCTGGAGGCATGTTAACGGACATGGGACCATTATGGCGGCCCCGGACCTTATGTTCAATAAAAAATTGCTAAATCACACAACCGCCGAAATCAGCTGCACCACCACCAGGGCCAACTCCCTGCGCTCGCGTGTCGAAAATGAGACACGGGAAGGAAACCCATGGGCTGCGATCTCTGTCCTCATCAACGCTTGGAGAATTGAAACCTCTTGCGCGCACCAGGCTGTCCGGCCTTCTTGCGCTCTTTCATGCGCGGGTCCCGACGGAGCATCATCGCGCGCTTGAGTCCGGATCGTACTTCAGGTTGCATGGCGACGAGCGCTCGGGAAATGGCATGGGAAATCGCGCCGGCCTGGCCTATAACGCCACCACCACCAACACGCACGCCGATGTTGAGCATCCCTTCCATCTCCGCAAGGGCGACGGGGGCAAGGGCCACGCGGGAGAACTCCGTATCCCGACAATAATCCGTGACAGACTTCCCGTTGATCGAGACCTTACCCGATCCGCGGGAGAGACGCACCCGCGCTACCGCCGTCTTCCGCCGACCGGTTCCTAAAAATTCTCCACCTTCATCCGTTGCCATGGAACAAACCCTTATAATTTGACGGGCATCTGCGCCCCGTTGCGGTGCTCCGCGCCGCCGTAAACCTTCAACTTGCGAATCATCTGATCGGCCAAGCGGTTTTTGGGGAGCATGCCCTTGACCGCGTGTTCGACGAGGAACCGCGAATCCCGGCCCTTCATTTCAGTCGCGCTACGATACCGCTCATTGCCTATGAACCCAGTATAGAACATATACTCCTTCTTAGCGTCTTTGGCACCGGTTAGCCGTACCTTGTCGGCGTTGATGACGATAACAAAATCGCCCGTATCCACGTGGGGCGTATAAATTGGCCGGTGCCTACCGCGCAGTATGTTCGCAACGCGCACGGCTAACCTGCCCAAACTCATACCCGCCGCATCGAGCAAAACCCACCGCTTCTGCCCGGAACCGTGCTGCTCCTTTTTTGCCAATGTCGTACTCATAAAAAACCAATTCAACGGCAAATCATAACGTTCAAAACCAAACCAATGGGCGCATATCCGTCCCAAAAGTTGCCCATGTCAAGATATGCTTGCCAAAAATTTTGGCCAATCTGCCCCTCTTTCCTCCGTGCCGGGGCGCGGAAAAATTACGAAAGACGTTGGCACGTCTAACATTTCCACTGCGCCCGGGGGAAATCTTTTCAAGTGTGGTCATACTTGTGGGAAATTTATAATTAATCCCGGGGAACGGTGTCGAAATATCCACAGAACGCTCTCGGGATGCGATGTTACAGTTAGCGGGTCCAACACTGTTGTTGTCCTCGACTTGTTTGTTAGGGCAATAATTCGTCCTTAGTTTTTTGTTGATTTTCATAGGTTCTCCAATCGGATGAGGTGGCTTGGTTTTTTATTTAAGAAGATATTTCCCAAATGGCTTTTGCCGCTGACAGCGAGCTGGCCCGGCCTAAAAACGCGGGGAATTCCCGTAAAAATGGGGGTTCCGGCTTGAGGCCGGGTGGCAGTTCTAGGACTGGGGACATTTGCAGTTCCCAATCACCATCAAAAGTATTTGTCGTGAATGCGGTGGTATTTTTCATATTGAATCTCCTTTTTTAGAATCCTGATTCTGGGACCATATTGCTGGGGAATAGAGATTTGTCAACCCAGTTGTGATTTTGGCTAACTTTTGTCAAATTTTCGATGGGGCACGGCAAAAAAACCGCATGGCCACCCGAGGCGCGTGCAATGCTTAGCAAACAGGCTTGACTATGTTGGCAATCTTTATACCTACTTAGTGCCGTATGTGTGTATCGACCTCTCGGGACGCGTCTGGAATCGGGTTCGGAGCAGGGTTTTTAACATCTTTTTCTGAGCCCACACCAACCAGCGGGGGTGTGAGCTTTGCCGGTGGGAAGTCACGGGTTAGGTGCGTATGCACTTTCAATGCGCGCGCCTTCCGTTTGGGCCGCGTGCTGTTTTACGTGTTCCAGTGTGTTCTCCCTGGGATCGGGACACTCATTTTGTGGATCATCAAGCGATCCATTGCCCAGACGCCGGCAAAGGGTCTCACTTTCACCACATCTCTCATTGCCCTCGACTATTGGCTTCCCCGGAGGGACGCGAAAGAAGTCAAACTGGTTGCGGAAGCGAAAAAGCGTGTGAATGAGATCCTGGTTCATGCTAAAAATATTACGCTGGTACAGCCACCGTTGAGTCAGGACGCGACGGGTAGTGCTACGGAAACTGCCATCGGAAACCCCGTGCCCGTGAAAAGCGCTTCCGCGCCGGGGGAGACGGCCACAGTTGAGAATGAGAGTCCTGTGGTAGAAAGCGCTGCCCCGAAGGAAGAGACTCCTCCGGCACGAGACGATCCCACGCCGAGATGGATTCCCCCAGCAAAAGACGATCATCCGGAGCAGCCGAAGTCAACTGAGGATGGCGATCCGGGCCCCAAGAAACCAACCCCTGCGGAGGAGTTTGCGTCTAAAATTGATGCTATTAGGAAAAGACTAGAAAACTCCAAGGAGAATATGGCTGATATCTTACATATACTTGGGGAGGCGTCTAAGCTGGTAAAAGACACACCTCAGCAAGCAATAAGAGATGCCATTGCCAATTGCATCATCTCTGGCGATAATGAAGGAGCTTTGGCATTACTTGCGATAACGCCCGAATGCGCCTGTGACGATCAGATTCTTCCTCTTATCCAGAAGAATAAGAAATTAGCTGTAGAACTTGTGGACCTTCTTTTGGCGACAACGGAAACAAAAAAGTTGGTAGATTTTATGGAAAAGGCCGTCCCCCCAGAAGCGGCAATGAGGAGCGTACTTTCCCGGTCATGCGATGGGGTCGCACTTTTGGACGCGCTAACATCCACTGAATATGGAAAAAGGATGGTGCAAGGGGCAACGGCAACGGACATTGTATTCCTGTTTTTGACGGAGAATTCTCCGATTGCAATGAAGCACGCGCGTGAACTCGCAATCGAGATTGTGAGGGAGCGTGACTCCATAGAATTTGTTGTTTCCGTACTGGGTCAACTGGACCCACAGCTCCGAGAGGAGTTTGGCGATTTGCTGGCGAAAATGGATGCAGGTTTGGCCCAACAAGTAACGAAAGCTGTACATCAACATTCAACAATGGATGCAGGTTTGGCCCAACAAGTAACGAAAGCTGTACATCAACATTCAACGGGTGAGTTGTTTAGCCATGGCTCTGGCCGAACCGCTGTCACGGATATGGGCGAATTTGAACGAATACTATCCCCCGACGGGAGGAACCTTAGTGGGCGCGTCTTTGACACCCATGACTTCGGGGCATTGGACATGGGCGCATGCGTACAAATGATAGGGTATTTGGATGCGTCCGGTGCTGTTATCCGAGCCATTATGGAGAACCCAACGGAATGGGGGTACAGGCTTATATGGCAACTGCTTTGTAGCGCACAAGGGGGAGAGGAGGTAGAATTGCTATTGTCCATGGGGGATGATGCCAGTGAATGGGCGGCACGGGCGATTCTTAAAGAACTTGGAGCTCAGAGGGAATTTGACGGGGTTAGTGAATTTCTCGCTCGCGCCAGTACATACAAAATGTACGCTAGTGGCGTGTGGCAGGTGATTTTAGCGACTTCCGTAAAGCTTTATCCTGGTGATGCGCCTGGAATTGCGATGCTTTTATGCGCTGTGTTGACCCAAAGAGCCCCTGATGCCGCCGATATGGTAACCCAAATACTAGGTACGCTAGCGAGTATGGATGACGGCATCGGAATAGTGGTCGCGCGAGAGATCGTATCCCGGGTACAGAACAGCATATCGCCAGGGGCCTTCGATAGCGTTATGGAGGCGGCGACAAAGAGATATGAGGCAATTGATTTTGTGCGCATGTTTATTGGTGTTGATAACGATAGGGTAATTAGAGCGTTACACGGTGCCTATGGCGATGATGCGTTGCCCGTGGCAGCGAAATATCCATCCGCTGAGCTGCGGAATGCATTGTGCAAATTTATGGACGACATGTGCAGACAGGGCCGCATGTCACCAGCGGACTTAGCGGATATTTGCGGGCATATGACTTGGGAGCAAAATGACATAGGTCTTCTCTTGGAAAGTAGCACCGTACAACGCGAGCCGTGGGAGAATGATTTGTTGGCTGCTGGAAAAGCGCTCCCGGAGGACGCTCTAAAACAGGCGATACAATCTAACTTCGACATTGGTTTCTCATTGCGTTTTCTCCTGTGGCTAGTGGAGGAAACCGGAAACAGCGGCGATTTGATTGATTGTTTCGTGCCGGCGCTCTCCAAACCGGGGTCATATGATATGCGTCGGGCTTACTTGGAAGAGATAAAGGGCACGTTGCCCAAGGCCGAATTTCGTGAGCTTATTGAAAAATTGGTCATGTCCGAAACCGTGGCGATTTCGATATTGCTGCCTTACCTGTGCGATGACGCTGTGTCAGCGTCCGAAGGGGGCACGGGTTAAAATTTTTAATTTGCGCATCAAGTTTATTCCGCTAAATGGAAATAATGGATGAGGGCGTGGACGACATCGTGCGGAAGGTGGCGGACTCATGGGATTCGGAAGCGGAAAAGATTTCCGAAGAGGGATACGCCGGTGACCCGGACGCACGAAAGGCGTACATGATATTGAAGGTATTCGCACGCCTGGCCCGCGAAGGCAAAATTCAGGAATCCTTTACCCAGGCAATGAACCAGGTTTCTGACCTAACGCTTGAGGAACTCGGCAGTGTCGTAGAAAAATTTCAAAAGGAACACGACATTGATTTCGCTAATGAGTTTGAAAAAATCGTCGCATTTATGACCGCTGGGTTGCGCGCCCAAAAGCCAGCGGGAACCACTGCCGATGACCTTATTCGGTCTATGTTCGTGGGAAAATAGGAAAAGTGTTTTCATTTTCCGCTCCTGGGCTAACATAGCCTGGGCGATGAAAATCTACATTGACGGTGCGCTATACGCGGAACGGGACGCAAAAATTTCTACCCTGGATGACAGTTTCTTGTCCGGAAGGGGCATCCGAGAGCATTTCGTTTGCCGCGAGGGAATGTTCTTCCACTTGGATGAGCGGCTGGAATATCTCCAAACGTTTGCCGCCGAACTGAAAATGGATTTTCCGTGGCAGCTAGGTGATATCAAGGACGCGTTGGCAAATACCTACGATATGAACGGGTTCAACGGGGGCGACGCTCTCCTGACCCTCATTCTCAGTGCCGGATCCAGTCCGTGCTGCTGCGCTTGCGCCAGCGCGGAAAACGGCGAAAAAGGGCAAAAAGCGACATCCGAAAAGACAGACGTGGAGGTAAAATCGGCTGAAAAAACGGCAAAAGTTGAATGCGGTCCTGCACCGGCGCTGGTCATCCTCGCCAAAGCCCTTTCCCGGGAGGAACCAGCTGGCATCTCGCTCGCGTCACTGGAGAACTTTCCCCTCGGGGATAAGATTTTACAATGGGAGCGGTATACACTTGGAAAACTGGGAACCTTCCTGGCGCAGGCGGAAGCCAAGCAAAAAGCGGCCGACGGCGCGATTTTGGCGGACGCCAACGGCGTGATATGCGGCTGCACCCAGGGGGACCTTTTCGCCATATCCGGGAAAGATATCTTCACTCCTGCCCTGGATCGGCCCTGGTTCCTGGGGAAATTTTTGCATCCTATCTTGCCCGGTGTTGATGAGATGAAGGTCTCCGCAAAACAGCTACGCCTCCAGGACTTGTCAACGGCCACTGAGTGCTTCCTTGTCCGCCCGTGTGGGAAAGTTGTTCCCGTTGTGAAGATTAATGGTACTCCAGTTGGAGATGGAAACGCTGAATCTGCCACCAAGATAATCGCCACCAGTTTACCGCAAAAAATACGAAGCGAATGCCGATCCGCATTTTGAATACCTACGGGTTCCCTGGGTTACGGCGTTTTCGGATGGTGCGTTTGCTGCAGATAAATCTGCAACCCCGTGGAAATGCATGTCACATTCGATGCGACCGAAACTTTGAAAGGTTTTCCACGCCGCAACATGTTGAGCAAGTGGTCGGCTCGGGCTCGTTCAAGGATATGGCCGTTTTCCAGAAAAAATAGATGCAGTACCCGACGCAGAATGGCCAACGGCTGACCCGCTAAAGCTTCCAGGTTTAGGCGGTTTTCGTGAAAGGCCATTTGAAAGCAGCGGTTGCTCAGTTCCACAAGCGCGTCCGCATCTTCTACTAGCAGAGTACGCGTTAGCAGCAGGCAGGATTTTAAAGGCCGTTCGGGTTCGAGGGTTTCCCAAAGGGGAATAAGCTGATGCCGCACGCGATTGCGTAAGTAAAGCTCTGACGCATTGCTCTCATCCTCACGCCAGGGGATACGCTCCACCAGAAGATAGTTGCGCAAAACATCCTTGGACAGGGAGAGGAGAGGGCGCACGTAAATACGGCCGTCGCGGCGATGTTCCACGGGCCGTAGCGCGGCTAGCCCGTCGATGGATGAGCCCCGTGCCAGGCGCATGAGAAAGGTTTCAATCACATCGTCCCTATTGTGTGCGGTGAGCAGGTATGGCGTGGACAAGCGAGCCATTTCTCGGTGAAAAAACCGAAATCGGCAGCGCCGTAGCAAATCCTCGTTGAAATGTGGTAAGGCGACATCATCTCGATGGCCAATGATGGCAGGAATTCGTGCCTCTTTTGCCAAGTTCTGGACAAAATCAGCATCACCATCGGAGGCGCCACCGCGTGTGCCATGGTTGAAATGCAGGACAACCAACCTATGATGCAGGGATTTTTCCCGACATAGCAATGCCAAAAGTGCTACGGAATCGCTTCCGCCGGAACACGCCACACAAAGCTTCGTCGGCGCCGTGTCTCCCAAAAAGCGGATTAGTCCTCCGCTTAACGAAATAACGCCGCCCTCCATACAGCTTCCAATAGAATTCATCTCATTCATAAATGAAAAACAATTTTTCCGCGACTTGCAAAACCCAAATTCCTAGATTTCAGCATCGGCATCCCCGTTGTGACAGTTGTCTGGGCCATTTCGTGTTTATACGTATAAACACAACGACCCGCAACCCAGCCCGTTTGACGGGGCTCTCCAATTTGACTCTAGCAGCAGCCTTCCGTTACAATAGCAACCAATGGCTATGTATAAGCCCTCTGTGGTTAATCTGTGCGGTACGATTGCACACGACTAGCCACTGCAAAGCCCTTTTCGGGGCAAAGCTCCAAAATTCGCATGTTAATATTTCTGTCAAAGATCAAATGCCACTTTTCACCACTTGATTAAATGGCAAAAGCGGCAAAGGTTTTCGCCGTGGCACCGTTAAATATATGCTCGAACTAAGGAACACAGCGTACGTCCTTATCATCTCCGTCACGCTGCTCCTTCCCCGGGAGTAACACCGCTACGCCCGAGGTGTTCACAATATATATCTAAGGCCGCCCAAGGCCCCCGGAGGGGACTCCAGCAAAAACCTTCCCGAACTCGGGACTTATAAGACACATCTCGCGAAACTTTCTAAGGTTTTTATAGAGCAAGTCAAGCCGATTTCACGAAAAAATCTCACATTTCAGTGAAAAAGTTTAACGCTCTGGATTTATGGGCGTGGTACCCGCCACAATTACTGCTTTGACAGCGGACGGACGCGAAATTTGAAAAAATCCTCACCGACCAGACCTTACCCCAACATCGATTCCAGCGTGAACGAACTTTTAATTGGCTTACCATGAACCCTAACATCGAGTTAATTTATAACGCATTTACAGGCTGAAACCCCAGGTTTATTGTTGCCATTGCGATAACTATAGCTGCTTTCGCCCCTTGCCATGAGCGAAAATGGGAGAAACT
>JAITCU010000025.1 GCA_031282835.1 Puniceicoccales bacterium | reverse complement strand
GAAAAAACCGCCTTCATGGTGGATAACTTCGGCGATTGCGTCCTGTTCATCGACGCCGACAAGCCCGTTGAAGAAATTTTTGCGCAAATCGATGCCCACGTGAAATGGATCCACGCGCACCCGGAGGAGGCCATCGAAATGGCGCGGAAGTCCCACCAAAGATTTTGCGATGAATTTTCTCTGGAAGGCGAATGCGAAAAAATCCTCAAATTCGCCGATGAAATCGCCGCCGCTTCCCATGGCAACCAAAGTGATGGGGAGTTTGCAGCGCAGGATATGGCAAAGCAATTTACGTCTGATTGACATCGGCGTGTTTGGTGGGCAAACTTCCCGCCTATGGTAAACGCGATTAAAGTAGCGGATCCGAATTTGATGGCGCTATTTCCCGTTGGGTTGGAGGCGGTTGAAAATCCTGCGGCGCGTGAGCCGGTTGGAATACCTGCAAAATTGCCCACTGTCACACAGCCTCGAATTCGAAATCGGCGAATAGGTACACCGCGGAGACGGCGGGCGCCAGCGCATTTTATTCGGGCCTCGTCTCCCGAGTTGGAGCGGCAGGTGTGGGAGCTCGTTTCCGGACAAATAGATGAAATTCCCAAGCCGCCACCAGGGACACGCCGGGTTATCATTGCGGCTCCAGAATCTACTGGGGAACGACGTTTTTGCATGCAACTCGGCGATGCGCTCACCCAATTTGGCTGCGAGTGGTGCGTATGTTCCGAGATAGTAGCCCATATGGCAAAAAAAATGAATTCGAACCTTTTTATTTCATCCGCCTCCTGGATGAGAATCCGTCCTCCTGGTTCTGAATCAGGAGTTATATCCCTGCTTTATGTCCATACCGTTTATAGCGCTGCCCCAAAGAACTATCAGAAAATTGATGCCTATGATAATTTTCTTTTTGTCCGATCGGGTACGGATAAATTGGAGGAGTACTTTCGAAAAAACGGAAAAAATTTTCGACAACTAAAAACCTACCTAACCCTAGCGAAAACGGATTTCTGTGATCAGCCCAAGAAGCGAATTGCCTTCGTCGGCTACTTGCATGATTCCCGCCTCAGGGACGAATTGGCAAAACTTTTTCAGTTGCTCGACGAAACAGGCTATTGCGATTTCTACGGACCGGCTCGCGTTTGGCAGAAAAAAAATTTACGCTCATGGAAGGGTGAAATTCCGGCCCGCGGCCCTACTGACGTACAAGACGTAATGGAGCCGGCTGGAATCGCACTCCTTTTACATTCCAAACACCATTTTGAATCCGGGTCGCCCGTATATCGCGACTTCGAGGCGCTGTCCTCATCATGCGCAATCATCACGGAAAAAACCGCCTTCATGGTGGATAACTTCGGCGATTGCGTCCTGTTCATCGACGCCGACAAACCCGTTGAAGAAATTTTTGCGCAAATCGATGCCCACGTGAAATGGATCCACGCGCACCCGGAGGAAGCCATCGAAATGGCGCGGAAGTCCCACCAAAGGTTTTGCGACAAATTTTCTCTGGAAGGCGAATGCGAAAAAATCCTCAAATTTGTCGATGAAATCGCCGCCGCTTCCTCCGAAGCCCAGAGAGAAGGCCAGGCGTCAGAGCAAGAAATAATGGTGGAATCTTTTTGATTCCAAAGTCTCCGACCAATCTATCGCGGTGCAGGCAAAAAAATCCTCAAAAAATATTTACCAAATTTTTGCGCCTTCAACGGGGAAGCTTGACAAACGCCTGCTTATCCGCAGGATGGCTCAATATGAAAAATGTTATCGTTTTCGCCAGCTGCGAAAAATTCATTCCGCCGTCCCCAAACAGCCCAGCGGTCTTACTCCGCATTGACCAAAAACTCGCCGAAGTAAAAAAAAATTGACAAATGTCTGCCGCCCAGCAATATAGGGCGTGAATTCGAGTTCAAAGGAGAAGATTCAATATGAGAAGTAGCACTGATACCACTGCCAACACGGCAGATATTTTTACCAGCAATTGGGGACTGCAAATGTCCTCAATCCCAAGGCCGGCACCTGGCTTTAAACTGGAATTCCCGTTTTTACGGAAATTTCCTGCGTTTTTAGGACGGGCTAGCCCGCTGCCAGCCGCAAACGCCACCCGGGGAACATCTCCCTAAATAAAAAAAACAAACCACCTCATTCGATCGGAAAATCCATGGAAACCAACTGACAAAAAAGGCGAGTCACTACCTCGGCGAATGAGCCGAGGATAACAAATTGAATCTTCTAAGTCATGATCCCGCGTCCGGAAAGCCCCCGCGGACTTTTCGGGTGTCGTCCACACCCATACCAATATTCACGGAGTACAACCATATGTTAATGACAAATTTCACGTCCCTAAAAAGACCACATTTCGATAGCGATCCAGTATTTCAGGTCCGTTCAGCCGATGACTTTTTCCGACAGAGGCAACATCCGCCCATTGCGAAAAAGCGTAACCTGACTGGTGCTCTGAGAGACTACGATCGCCAGGCTATCGGCCGCTTTAGATATTGCGGCGGCGGACGTGTGCCGGGTACCCAATCCGCCGGGAAGGACAATTCCCCGACTCGGCGCATTGATCATCGTTCCCGCTGCCTCGAACACGCCATCACTTCCCACGATAAAGGCGCCGTCGATGGAGGCAAATTCCTTAATCGTTTCATCGATAAACGGGTTAAGTACATTTCGCTCCTGACGCGGGTACCCTTGGAATGGATTGAGAATGAGAGATTTATAATAACGCTTGATTTTGGCATGATTTCCAAGAATGAACATTGCTCCAAGCGGTCTGCCCTCCCGTCCTTCCGCCGCAATCTGGTGGGCAATGGCAAGAACGCGCTCGAAGACTTCCGGAGCAACGTCCTTGGGGATCAGGCCTCGGCGCGTGTCGAAAAGGGACTTATATCTAACCGCCACGTCCACAAAAACCAAGCAATCAAAGTGGCCACTTTCGCTTCCGCTTCCGATGCAGCAAATTTTTTCATCGCAGCTGACAAAGCCCCGACTGAGCGCAATGAGGATGGCTCCGTGCATCTGGACCAGGCGCACACGCGAGTAGTTGGCCACATTCAGAAATTGATCCATGCCATATTGGGAAGAAAGATCCTCCTGAAAGCGTTCAGTGACAAGGATGCGCTTCATTCCCGGGAAATACTTCCCGAAGACAAACCACTCGCCCAGTGCGTCGGGAAAAAGAAAAACGGATTGGCAACCGGAACTGTGGGCAAGGCGAAAGGATTCCTTCAAAAAAGTCCGCTGCCCCTTGGACGAGCGATAAATGCTTGTACTTGCCAGCTTTTTTTCGCCGAAGACCTGTTGCCATTTTTTGTAAAAAGCCGACAGCGATTGCGGGTGAATAAGCGACAGCACTTTGTGCGAATCGTGGAGCTCCCGTGCCAATTGGGCCAGGACCTGCAACTGTCCGTCCCAGCTATCATTGAAAAGGATCAAGAAAACGAGTCGCACATCTTCATATTCGGGGTTTTCGCTAAATTTGATCCCATTGGGACAGCGGCCAACGGCGAAAAGGCACGGACGCGGGATGGGAACTTTAAGGTGAGGAATAGCAATGCCATTTCCAAGACACGTTGACGCCCGTTTTTCCTGGGTGATCAATTCCTCCAGCATGGCCTCGCGGTCAATCTTCACCGTCGGAACGAAGCGTCTTAGAAGCTCGCTAAGGGCACCTTCCAGGGTCTGGCTGCGGAGGTTGATTAAACGCTTGCGGGCAAAATAGGCGGCAAGGTGCATGCATCGTATGTTGTCCCCTGCTGGGCAGGGTACAAGCCCTTTCCGCAACCAATTGCCCTTTTCCATTCGAAATGTTGGGTCCCGTAAATTTGTGAGAGTTATGATTTTATGAATAGTTATTTTTACAAAAATTCGACATTCAAATTTTTGACCTTTCCCGATCCATATCCGAGCATCCCGTTTCTTTACGCAATTAAGGATATGAAAGGTACGACGATTTTGCCGCGAAAGTTCGGTGAACTTGCAGCGGCAAGTGTGTACTTTCAGGCGCTCGATATGGATACGTCGCGGTTGCGTCCAGTATACGAAGAATCCTCTTTTGATACCGATCCGGACGGTACGATCCATTACTACAAAGTAACGATCGACGGATCTTATGTCCGCGCGACATATGGCATGGGTGATTTCGTCAAGGCTACCAGACCCGATGGCAGCGAGATATTTTTTCACTATTCCCAAGTTTTTCAGCCGACGCGGGCGGCGCACCAGCAACTTGGAATAACAGCGCAGGTACTGGCAATCGCCTACCAAAATGCTAATCGCCAAATGGCGACGTTAAGCGAGTTCATTCGCGAAGCGGAGATGGTTAATGCGCGCATCGAACGGTTTCGGAGCTTTTTCAACGATCTGTCGGCTATGGCTTCCGGTTGTGACCTTGCTGCTCCACATATGGTGTTGCCGTTTGTCCAAGAGCAGTTGACGACTCTAGAAAGTCTGGGAATAACTTCCCCCGTTGGAACACTCGCCACACGTGGCCTTCCCCAGCTCTATGCCCGCGTGGTACGGCCGGATCTGTGGTGGGATGGTTACAAGTGGGAGTTCTTCTTCATCGACGTAGATGCGGATGGGAGATCTTTTGAAAATGTGGTCCACGAGGATCGGGTCTGCTACGGACGATTTGAAAAACCCAAAGATCCTCCAGATTACGATTTGGAGGCGTATTCGGGCGATATGGAAGCCATGGGGAAGACGTTTGACGGCGACGCCTGGAACAAGGCCGTGGAAAGTTCGCATGCGCTCAAGACCCAGCACGAAAAGCGCTGGTTAGTCGGCGGATTTATTCCGGCAGCTTATTATCGGTGCGTTTTTAAGGATGACGGCAAGATTACTTACGAGCACGTTTGCGGCGGGCAGGACAACGGTACTGTCGATAAGGTGTACGAATTATTTCAAAATGAAGTTGGCGAATGTCAAAAAAGCGTCCGCCCATACTTCGTTGGAACCGCGCGGAAAACCCTGGAAAACATCCGAGAAACTGGCGAGGGTGGTTATATCACTGGAGTAGAGACTCAGGAGGTCTTAGGGGCGGTGCAGGCGGGTATCGATTACAGCAGTAACCGCCTCCAGGGAATCGTCACGCAGGTCGCGGCCATGAATAACGAGATGGAGCAGGGATTTGCCATAGCGACGGCAATCATCGAGGCCTCCGGTGAAAGCAGGCGACGGGGCCTCTCGAACATGAGGTAATTTTGGTGGTGTTTCAAAAAAAATTTGACTCTGCCGTGCGCAGCGATAAATTCCGATTTGTGACGGTTTTGATCGACGAATTCAGGGCTGATTCCATATGTTGGGATTTGTTTGCCGCGGAAAAGGACTTTTACTACCGTCTCTACAAATGCCACAACGGCGCAAAAACACGGGGAGAATTCCTTGAGGATCTTTTCATTGAGGCATATCCCGAGGCCGCGGGATACGAAATTGAAGCCTCAGATGGGCATCCACAGGCATATCGCGCCAAGTCCGGTGGGGACTACGTTTGTGATCCAGCTGGCGATTTTTTTCGGGTATATCGGAGGGATGAGGCCGGGCAAATTATCGAAGCTTTCTATATACATCGGTCTCAGTTTTTCAAGCCGGTGTCGTACGCCCTAAAGGGAATGGGCGTTATCGCGCTAGCAATGGCCGTCGCGTTCCAGAATACTCAAATTCAAATGTCGCAAATGGCCGACTATATCCGCGAAGCGGAGATGATAAACGCCAAAATTGCCGACTTAAACGGCCTTTATTCGGACCTTAATCTCCTGCTCTCAACTTTTACTAACCTGGGAAATAGATACGCAGCCGTTGTTGTATATCCCGAAAATAATCTATGGCGACGGCTAGCTAATAATGGATTCGTTGAGTTAGATCACATGATAAAAATGGGCATACAGTTTCGGCCAGTTTTATTGCAAATTGATTTAACAGATGGGAAGGATTGGCTTGTATTCGCATTGACATATGATGCTGTTGGCAATAAAATTACTTCGAAACAATATCCGAGACTACAACAATCGGGCACGCTAGAGGATTGGGTGGTAAATACGCTCGATGAAGCGCTAGAGCAAATTGGCGAAAACGCGCAGCCGAAGTACACGGATGCAGAAACTGTTGCTGCGATCATTACTTTGGAGAATGCGACGGTTCATTTCGAGATTAATAGCGCTGGTCGCTTGTTTCTGGGCTCCGAGGCTGTAGAATGTTACGATACATGGGGTTCCGCGGCGAAGTGGTTTAAAGGCAGTCTTATCCAAAAACATGATGAACAATTTGGTGGATATTACGATTCGGGCTACAACGCAGATCCTCGGAATGATTTTCAAATAGGCTTATCTCGCTATCACATGGACAATGAGGGAAAAACGGTTAGGCAAATTGTCGATGGTAAGCTAAAAAGCCTCGTCCGTCTATGGGATGTACGCAAGTATATTGACGACGTACGCCAAAGGATTGAGTGCGTTAATAATCAGTTGCAAACGGCAAATACCTATATGAATATGATCAATCAGGATATTCAGGCAAATTTTTCAACCGCAACTAATGTACTCAGCAGCGTTGGACAGCAGTTAACTCAAACGACAAAATTCATACGCACATGAGGAGAGGTTTATGGACACATTTTCGGAACAGATAAAAAAACAGGTCGAAAAGAATGAGCAGCTTATCGCCGAAGCCAAGGAGACCATTCAAAAAATGCGTGATTTTTGGAAATCATTGGGCGCGGATTTGGACTCCGGCGAAAATATTTTTTTAAACTCGCCACATATTACGCCAGAAGGCCGGCGGCAAGTGATGGAAGTTATTTCTAAAATGGAAAAACAGTATGAGGCACGCTACCAACAGTATCGTGCGGCCAACCCGCGGTTGACCGTGGACGAGCCCGTCCCGGAGACATTCCAAGAGGTGATGAAGATGAAAAACGGCCCGACAAAACCAAGTTTTGCGAAAGCATCACAGGTGGAGAAGAGGCGTGTAAAAAAAATGCGCATAAGGTAATTGGAGGAGAAATTATATGACAATCAATTTTCTTACATTGAGACAATGTTTTGGCGAGACTTTCACTGGGAAAAATGCCGTTGATCTCGACGCGTTACTTGCTATGATCGAAAGAGCGGACAGTTTCAACGATGATGCGTACTCTTTAAGCGAGACGGACATTTATGAGACAACTTCTGATGGAAAATATTTTGTCCTTTACAGCAAGTCAACGGACTCTGATGGGAACGAAGTATTTACGGCCATTGCAACGCCGGACACGTTCATCCCATCTAGTGTAGATCTCTACCTTAAGGTGAAAAATGCTTCTGGGACGGATCCGAGTAATTATGTACAAATTTACACGCTGAAAAAACTTGATGTCACCAAATTCCGCAGCGGAGAGGGGTATCTGTCCCGCTACCGCGACACGGCCGCTCGTGTTGCAGCCATGCTATATGCGCTATGTTGCTTGCAAAAACTACTGATGCAGCGCTACATTAATGACATTGAGGCTGTTAATCGGGAGCAAAAAGCACTCAATCGGATTTCTTCGCTCCTTTCCGTCCTTCAAAACGATTTGCGCGAAAAGGATACGGGCGTAGAGGATGTGGCCTCACGACACGCTTCCACCATATACGCCGACATCATGGCGTTCTTTGTTCAGCGCGGATTATTGGATACAGCATCAAATGGGTCAGTAATTAATAGCACTACTACTACTACGCTAAAAAACATTCTCCTTGGCATTGAGACGAATGACAGCCGTTCCATTAGTCTCCCAGATTCCGTTTGTGCATGGATGCAGCTTCAGACGCTTGTTAGGCACTACGATACATTTTGGGGTACTGGAGAAAATCGTTTTCTTCCAAGTGGTGTGACAGATTCGGGCGATCTCAATCTTGATCCATACTCGAGTGATTATTGGGTTAGGGCTTCCGATTCGGAAAACAATACCTTCAAAGGTGTCGTCGCTTTTGGCGATCATTGGGTTTTTGATCCAAGGATTCGCAAAAAAGATGGCACACTTCTAACGCAGGCAGGCGGCCAGGTCTATTTCAAGGGGTTCTCCGCGGTGAACACGGGGAAAAATTGTGAAAATTACGCGCGCATGTACGATGCGGATGGCAATGATGTGGGAGGTACTGCGCCAACTACGGACATTATTTCTCCGGAATATTCCGTGAGTTGGTTTGGTAAAAATCCTCCGACATCGGCAGCCGACTTTGAAAGTGGCATTGCGGGCATCTTGTCACGTCCATATGGCAAAGCTTATTTTATCCCGACATCAAAATTTTTCGAGGACGGTCCCGACGGGCGCAAGAAATTTACTGACGAATTCAAGAACGCCATAACGAATGGCGACACATCGCTTACTATTCGTTTCTGCAAGAAGGACTCAAGACCATATTATTTCTATATCAATAATTTTGCCGGAGAAACAATTCCAAATAGCGACCTACCCGGGGGGACGTCGGAAAATATTAGCTCGACAATAGGTGCCTGTAAGGGGTTGAGCCCATCGAAGGATTATTGGCCCATGCCAGGTGGTTCTGGCGCGTATGCAGACCTAAAATGGGCGATTGAGAATGCTACGGATGGTGTAAAATTAAATGCGGAACACTGCGGCATGTGGGCGGATACTCTTCGAGTTTATACGGATCAGGTCAATAATGACACGACCGGGCGCAGCACGAATATGCAAATGGTTTTGCAACTGTCACAGCAGGATCTGAGTACGGCATCGAATTTAATGAAGGCGATTTTCCGAACCTACACGGAAGTCGTCGGAAATATACGGCTCTAATGTGGAAGGAATAAACCATGGCAATTCAAGTTATCACACTACGGAAGGCCTTTGGCGGACTTTTTGACGGTAAAAATATAGTTGATTACGGTACCCTTTGCCAAATGATGGCTATCAATGATTCATTCAACAAAGACGCCTATGCCACGGATGCTTCTTTCCGCACGCAAGAAGCCGCAATTGATAATTATGAACATACATTGAACGACGCGGGAGAATTTTCCGGCTTCGTTCTCTATTCACGCACCACGGGCTCTGGAGGTATGGATGTGTGGTCCCAGGTGATAAATCCTGATGCGCGCATTCCCTCGAGTGTTGAACTTTACTTAAAAAGGAAAGGTTTCGGTACGGCAGAAGGGTACGTGCAGGTTTACGCTCTTCGGCAGTTGGATTTGAACAATTTTTTAATTACTGGAACAGACCAATATCGATCCTATTACGCCGATATAACCACTCGCATCGCCGGCGCATTGTACGCTCTTAGCTGTTATCAGAAAAAACTAATGGAACTTCACATACATGACATCGAGGCCGTAAACATAGAGCAAATGGAAGTTAATCGGATCCTGTCTTTACTCACAAGCATGAAGAATGATCTGACACAGAAGGATGTTGGAGTTACCGCAATTGCGGATCGAAATACGATGGCGGTAGACCCGGACATTTTGGCATTTTTTTCCATACGTGGACTTTTGGATAATCTCGCAACGCAGGGGCGGGGGATTACGAACAGCATAATACTCGCGCTTCGAAGAATATTGGTGGGAGAAGATACAAGCGGTACATCCGGTAAGCCAAATGATCTCGATAGCGTTGCGGCGTTTATCCGGGATCATGAAAACGATGCGAGAATTTGGGACACACCGACGTCCCCCGAAGAATTGTATGCGGCCTTTGACTATTTTCTTGGCAACAATTCACCATTAAAAAAGCTAAGTAGTAGCCCCTGGCTGGATCAATCGCGCAATGAATTTATTCCGAAAGATGCGTTAAACGCATTGCAGACCATCTTTCGCACGAAAAAAGTTGCTGATGAACTGCAATCCACTGATGGGTGGAGCCTGCGTCTTTCGCCAGAGGCGAGCCTTCCACTGAGTCTCTTCGGCCAGCAAGACTATAGTGATGATGACTATGATGAAATAAGGAAATTTTTGCTCGCATTAAAAAACTCACTGGAGTGGTATGGAACGCAGAATGTCGCGTACTATAAGGACTTTACCGCTGATAGTATTGCTACGCTATCTATTGACGATTTGCGCAATGTCAACATTCGCAATACCTTAAGACTTCTTAGTGAGGCAACGAAAAAATTTCAAGAATCGGAAGAAAACTCAGATGAAAATAATGATTTTTCGGAAATAGCAAGCCAAATAGATATAGAATGGCTCCGCTATGTATTATCATTATATTACGACGTTGGCTATGCGACTGAGGCTGTGGACGCAACAGGGGATTTTACCCTAAATCTTATTGACTCTTTTAAGGCATGGGTTTATTTGTATGTGTTGTTGAAACATTATGGAACATTTTTTAATGACAAGCGCGCGACGATCGACGGTACGCCAAACTGCGACGTTTATGATCCACGATACTGGAAAAAGGCTTCTGAGGATGCGGAGAATGCGCGCAAGGGGATGGCTGGCGTTGGCGATCATTGGATATACCTGGGGGATCGGTCTGTACGCTGGTTTGGTAGCAGGCCGCCAGCTGGGGCCGAAGATTTCGAGGAGGGTATTGCGGGCGCACTGGCTCGGAAGCACGGTGGGACACATTTTATAGATCCAAAGTACTTCAGAACGAATTATTCCGGCAAAAAGGTATTCACTGAAGAATTTAAAACAAAAATACAAACTCCTGAAACCAGCTTCGCCGTAGTCGCAGTGTCCGATACTTCGTATCCAACGGCAAAAAAATATTTTTACGTCGATTTCGAAAATCTTTCACCCCCGAATAAGATTGCTGATGGAACCGTTTCCTCCAGCCGCAATGCAAAGAGCGGCTGGCCCATTGGAGGGATGGACGCCTATGCGGATCTGCTTGTCGCATCAATTAATACAATTGGTGGCAACATAACCCTCACCGGGGAAGACTGCGTGTTTTGGGATGATTCGCTCAGCATTTATACAAGCCAAATCAGTTCCCTGTCATCAGAGCGGTTATCCAGCATGCAAATGGCGCTCCAATCGGCACAGCAGAGTCTTAACATGGGAACCAATTTGTCGAAGTCTATGGCGCGGGCACGCCTGGAAACGATCGGGAATCTACGCTGAATTGGGAGGAAATGGCAGTGGGTATGGATCCCAAAATGGATGCGGTGTACCGCAAAAACCTTGAGGCGCTTATGGAGCGTGTGGAAAAAATTAAAAAGGACCTCGAAAAAAAGGGTACGCTGGCTCAGGCCGTCGAAATCGCAACGGAGGAGAAGCAAAGTGCCTATACCCTCGGCTATCAATTCTATCAGCAGCAAAAATATGACAAGGCGCTTATTATTTTTGATGCCCTTCACATGCTTGATCCGCTCAACAAAGATTTTGCAAAGGCCCAGGCTGCTACGCTTCAAATGAGTGGAAATCCCTATGATGCCGCAACGCAATTTCTTATGGCTTATTTTTTTCATCCGGAAGACTTGGAATTAGCACTTCATGCGGGCAAATGTATGATACAGGCAGGAGAATTTCCCCAGGCTTACTTTATTCTTAAAAATGTCGTTGGAGCACAAAAATTTTCGATGACCGAGGAGAACAAAAAATATTGCGATATAATCCGGGATCTATTGCCGATGCTTAAAAAGAAAGGGGATTCCATGATGGATAATTATGCCAAACGGAAGAAGGCTGGTGGAGCTCCGACAGCTGCGAAGGCTATTGACGGGCAGGAGGCAGCCCCGTAGGATGGGGCTCTGTGAGAGGAATAAATTATGAAATATAAGAATGGAAAAATTTACGAAATCGTTACTCCTCTTTATGGGGCTTTACTTTTTAAATATACCGGTACTGGTACGGGGGGCACGTTTAGTTCCGTCGACCGGAACGGAAATAGTTTGAATGTGTGCATATATCAGATGAGCAATGGCGTTATACAAGCGCCAAAGCGCGATTGGCCTTATGTTATTATGGCGAGTGATTTACCGGCGAAAAATTACTCCATAGGTCTTGTTGATGACTGGAAAATATTAAAATCTTTTACAAGCCCAACGATTGGCGAAGGGATTGCGCTTAATGTCGATCCCATGTCAGATCGTTATGCATCCAGCATAGTGCAGGCTCTAACAGAAGATTCTGCAGCCTTGGTACTTTATACCTGCGTACAAGCGATGATGCCATATATGGTGACCATGGCTAATGCCACAAAGTGTTTTTCATCATCACAAATATCTTTTGATATGATCAGTATGCGCCATTCGCAATCGGTGCTGCAAAAGCAGACGGCGATGGAAAAAATGATGGAAGAAATTCGAAATTCAAAATTAATGAAATTTCTATCATCACCTTGGTTTATTGTCTTATTGGTTGTAGCTGCCGTGCTTATTGCCCTTGCATGCATCTTTACCGCTGGTGCACTTGCGGTGGTTATTGTTGCCGCAATCACTGTCGCGCTAGTAGCAACAGCCGTGACGCTAATCAGCGTATATTACGTTGAAGACAAAGAAAAACTTGAGGAAACCAAAAAAAACCTTGGATACACGGATGGCGTGGTTATGCCGGAAGAACTTCAAGAGATGTATGATAAAGCACAAGAAGCGCTAACCACTGCATTTTGGGTGGCGTTCGCCATGATCATTGTGAGCACTGTGTCGATGATATGGAGTGGCGGAACCATTACCACGGCAATCTCACAAATGGCACAGCGGCTCGCAAATCTCGCGGCACATGGGGTCGTATCGGAAGCCATAAAGAGAGTGGCGACGGTGCTTGTAATAGTCGGAATAGCTGGCTCAATCGCTTCGGCTACCACCGCTGTGGCATCAGGTATTTATTCGATCGTCGAGGGACTTCTCATGAAAGGGATGGCGGCCGTGGAACATGCCATCAGTAAGCTGCGAGCGCAAGTGGACGCCTTGTCGGGCATGTCAAAATTTTTTAAGGAGCTCATGTCGCGCATGGAGCAGTCTTTGAAAATGCTGATGGAAACTCTTCAGGAACTTATCAAGGGCCAAGGGGAGATTATAAAAACATTGGGTGAAGGATCGCGCACGGTTACGCGCAACATTGCAGGCATCTAGCTAAGAGGAGGGAAAAACTATGGGAACAGGTGGAGTTGGAGGCAGCAGCTCGGGCCCTTATGTGTTGGCTTCCGAGACAAACAGTAACGTCTCAACGGTTAAAATTACGGTAGCAAACTCTGGTGCGCCTGTATCCGAGGAAGATGTAAAGGCACTGGAAGATTTGCTGAATGAGTACCTCGGAACGAGCATTGATCTTCCAAAAGCCCAGAACTTTGAAAGTCAAGAGCAGCTTTTAGCATATGCGGCAGGGATGCTGGACGCCCTTGACGAACTAGCTGTTAAGTTAAAGCTCATCAGCAGCGAAAGCGGGAATATTACCGCTGAATTCGAAATCACTGCCCCTAATATGGCGGGTGATCAAGTCGATTCCACTCGAACGGCAACGGCTTCCCCTCGTACCTCGGCAAGCCTCATGATGGAGCTCGCGCGCGTGTTTGCAGAAATTGCGGCAACGCAGTCCGACGCGCAGGCCTTGTTTGCATTGTCGTCGCAACAAGATATATTTAACGCGCTTTCCGCCAACCTGAATGCAGCGGAAAAAAAGAAGGAAGCCGCTGGTAAAAAATTAGAAGCCGATCTGGCCTTAGCAACTGCCAAAATAGTTGAGGGCGCTATGGGTGTGGCTGGCGGCCTCATAGGCGCTGGAGGTGCAAAATTTAAAGCGCTGGAAGGTATTGGGCAAGCCGTAGGTGGTATGGGGAAAATAATTGGCGCCGCTGCGTTTGAAACGGTAGCAGCACAGGCTAACTACGATGCGACGATATTGAATGTGGAAGCGGAAAAATTTCAAGCGTTTGCACAAACACATCAAAGCATGGGAAGTCGCAAAGAGCAAACGGCTGGAAATCTGCAACAAGCCATAAATACCCTAAATCAGACGCTCAAAGCGCTCGCCGATGCAATGAATCAGACAACCATGAGTATCGCTGGCAATTTACGATAAAACACTTACTTGACACTGGACGAAATTGGGAAGAGGGTTCTACCCCGTGAGTTTCTATTCCAAGGCCTGCACCCACCTAACAGGCGTCCTTGTATTTTTTATGATCTTATTTCCGTGCGGATGCGCCTACCATCGCGCTGGCTGGAACCGTGCCCCGCGGCGAACTATCCATGTGATCCCCGTTGAAAATCACTCTGGCCAATCTGGGATTGGTAACACCTTGTGGCAGCAACTTATTCGAGAAATTAATGACTGTCCCAGATTTGCCACCGGCTCCGAGACGGATGCAGAATTCATCTTGCACGTGGTCATTGACGATTTTTCCAAATCCATTGGGACCACATCGCCAAAAAATTCCGACGCCATCCAGGCCTATGCGCTAACATCGACTGCCCGGTGCACGCTCACAGAAAAGGAGACGGGAGACGAAGTTCTCAACCAACAAATCGTTCGCGCCACGGTTACCGTCCCCACGCATCCCAGTTTTGCCGAATCCAAAAGACAAGCGGATGTCCAAATTTGCAGCATCTTCGCGAAAAAGATTTGTGATCTGCTCTCCTGCGCTATGGATTTTTCGCTTCCAGACCACGACGTCGGGACGAAATAGACAACACCTCAACGGAAACTTTCCATTGGGGTTCATAAGTCAATTCTTCCATCGGCGACAAAATTGAGGTGTACCTTCTGGCTGATACAATTTGACATAATGTTAAAATTCAACGTAATGGAAGCTAATGGAATTTCGGCCGGAATATCCCACAGTTTTGACAAAGGATTTAACGCAGCCTGCAGTAATTGCCCTAACACGACCAGTTTTTTTGGATTTTTTTTGGCACTTCGCCACGCAGACGAATGCTGGGCGGTGTTTTGTTGTCGCCATCCTTACTTTAGGGTTCTTCTCTTCCCTGGGAATTGTTTTTGCTGCTCTTCCCATTGGATCAATTCCAATTGTTGGGTATATTCTCAGCGTCGTCACGGGGGTCGGGTCATTTGGAGCACTGGTCATGATGCTCGGAACGACGGTGCCGGTTGTATTCACTTATTTTACAAAAAGGGATATCTGGACCTTTCCATCCTGGATTACTACCGGGGCAGCAATGGTCGCCCGTGGCCGTGTTGTAATTAGGTTTTTAAGAGGAATCAACTGGGATTGTTTGCAGTTTCCCCAGGCGGGAGATAACATGAATGCCACCATTAACGCGTTGGCCACTGCTTTCACGCCCCAAATTGGGGATATACACAAATACGGTAGTGCACCTGTGAGGTACGTGGGAAGACTTTTAAGGCAAGAAAAAGAGTTGCCCAAGGTCCTAGGTGCCGTTACTCGCACCATTGATGCTATCTTTCGCTTGCAGAGGCAGGGAAGCTTTGATTACGATCTGTTGAAATATTATGATCTTCTCCTATGCACGCTTCAGTATCTCAAAGATTATATATTGGGCAATCTGGATAAGTTCATTGGCCTGGAGCCAACCTCTCGCGCAATGGGGATTACACATGGCCTTTTAAATGTAACGGATGGTACAGCGATCGATCCAAACAGCGAATACAAAGAGGCATCAATCCGGTTTTTATATAAGAAGATCATCAAAAGTGTGGAGCAATCACGGCGGATCAGCAGCACATTTTCATTCCCGGTACCTCGCAAAAATGTTATGACCGCTCCGAACGCGGCTGATTGCGATGAAGAAACTAGCCGCTGGCGTGACGACGTTGAAGCGGGCACGGTCGCTATGCGAGAAGCTTTTTGTGGCGGCAATCTTGAGCTTCCGTGGGATGTAATTGTGAAATTATATGGGATTTACGGAACCCAAGGCGGTATTCAAGTCGATCCGCCCCACAAAACTGAACTTCCCGACGAACTCATACGTTTTTTTGAAATGTATCCGGATATCGGAAGCGCTTTTAATGCACATCCCAATGAAGGGGTTGGGCGAATTGAGTTATCCCGCGGAAGCGCGATTCCATCGGGGGGAATTCCCGACGAGCCAATCCCAAGTTGGGTGCCCATAAAAAGTGAGCCATTCAGGAATGATGACATAAAAGTGTTTTTCCCGGAGAAACCCGAGGATATTCAACTCAATGAAAACACGGACTGGTATTATGTCCCCATGACGTGGGTCCGACTGAACTTAAATCTTCCCGGAACTACATCATTGCAAATTGTACTACCTGTGATATCTGTGCGCGATACGAGTGGTAATGTTTGGGTTGCACTAACTGGAATGGCTGCCGGGAACTGTGCTCGGACAACTCCCTGGATCAAATACGATCCCACGAACCCATCGGGCACAGCGGCCTCGCTCTGTGAGGCAGCCATTGGGAAACCACGCTCAGAAATACAAAAAGAGGAGGACACAGAACGCGCACAGAATCGCGCGAAAACCGAAACCTACAACGCGCGGATTGAGGAACTTAAAAGGGAAATATCAAAAAAGCGGCGCAAGTCGTGGAGGACCCCGCGCGGCACGTAAAGTTTCCGTCGAGTTGTGCCACCTCTGGTTTACTTATGGCCTGCCACGAGATGCTGAGTTAAGGTCGACGGATGTTGATGTTTACGGAGTTTTGGGCTGGTAATAATCCAGGACTTTGTAGTAATTTTTCCACCTATTCAATTCGTCAGCATTAATTAAAACAAAAACATATGACTTGTAATATGTGGTTGTATTGTAGTAATGTGTTTCAGGGATATAGGTCGTCGAAGTCCCGTAGGCGTTCACTGGATGCGCGCCTCCGTAGATTGTGGCACCGGAATATGTGGATACAGGAACTTCTGTCGTATAACTCATGCGGTGAGTGACAGAACCCTCATCTTCGTCCAGTACTGAAAAGTACATGTATCCCTGTTCAAAGGCAAATCTTGACATATACTTACGACATCGTCCGTCGACTTTTTCCGGACCAACAAGAAAATCTCCCCTGCATCGGATATTGAAAATTCTGTTTTCAAAAATTTTACTAGCTCCAATTTCGTTTGGCTTAATATTTTTTATAGCGTAGTCAAAGTGAGAGCATCCAGTTAATACGAGTACGGCGAAGCAATATGCAAATTTTTTTATCATTCCCCCTCCGTCACTAAGTCTGCATGAAAATTATTTTATGACAACTTATTATTAGCCGTTAAAACATTAATCAAGCCTATTACTCATAGTGAGCGGGTGAATTTTAATGCGCATACGGAAGTGGTGGCTGTCCTGACCCAAGATGACTGATTATTTGGCAACGTAGTCATTGGCGATCCACCGCCATGGGTTGGCTCAAGTTCTGCCTGAACTAAAAAAGGGAGTTGACAAACACCTATACCACCGCATTATGGTTCGTAAATTCAAAGAAAAAGGATCAATATGAAAAACATCACTCTCACATCGGGTACTTTCGACGGCAGTTTGAAACTGCAAACGCCGCATTCATGCACAGGGCTGGCGCCTGTTTCCAAATCGGAATTTCCCTGGCAAATATGGCGGAGACAACAACAATATCGAATCCCCTGACTGTGGCATCGTATCTTGAAAGCTTTTTCGTAGTATCCCTGGTGATGTGCACATAGGTGTTAATATTTGCTACGATTAACTGTAAATTTCCAATGAGTATAACTATAATGTTTGTAAGTGGTGAGTCAGGTTGTCGCAGTGGTGACAGGAAATTTGACGAAAAGTGCGAGCATCAATGTCCTTCCTTGCGGTGTCACACGGCGGATGACCAAATGGTCCAGGATGGGGGCTCTTTGCGAGGAAATCCTTGCATCGACCTGGTCCACGCGCTACCCCCGGGGCGAATGATGGAACCCATTAGCACCTTCGATCCCGAGCTATTTCGCGCCATGAAGGGCGAATTGGACCGGCAAAGGACGCATATTGAGTTGATTGCGTCGGAAAATTTTACCTCCTGGCGTGTTTTGGCCGCCGCGGGCTCCGTACTGACCAACAAGTATGCGGAAGGTTATCCGGGAAAGCGCTATTATGGCGGTTGTGAATTTGTGGACCAGGTTGAACAATTAGCCATCAACCGCGCCAAAAAACTCTTCGGCGCAGAACATGCCAATGTGCAGCCCCACTCCGGATCCCAGGCGAACATGGCGGTTTATGCGGCCGTGCTCAAACCGGGAGATAAAATCATGGCGCTTTCCCTTGGTCACGGGGGGCATCTCACGCACGGCTATGAAAAAAATTTCAGCGGCATGCTCTATCGGGTAGTCCCCTACGAAACCGATCCGGCCACTGGGTGCATTGACTACGACGCCATGGCGATTTTAGCCCAACGGGAGCGGCCTAAGCTGATTGTTACCGGTGCTTCCGCCCATCCGCGGATCATCGATTTTGAAAGAATTGCGGAGATCGCTGCCGAATGCGGTGCGCTTTTGTGTGCCGACATTGCCCACATCGCCGGGCTTGTGGCCGCGGGGTTGCATCCCTCCCCGTTTCCCTGGTGCGATTTAGTGACCTCCACCACCCACAAAACCCTCCGTGGGCCCCGGGGTGGGCTTATTCTCTGCAAAGAAAAGTACGCAAGAGCCATAGATGCCTCCGTTTTTCCGCAAAATCAGGGGGGACCGCTCATGCACATCATTGCCGCCAAGGCAGTTTGCTTTCTCGAGGCGTTGCAACCCGAATTTCGCCTTTACCAGCAACGGGTGGTAGCAAACGCGAAAACCCTGGCGAAGGAGTTAGAAGGTTTAAATTTTTCCCTCGTCGGCGGAGGAACGGATAACCACTTGATACTAATCGATTTGCGAAAAAATCTGCCTGATATGGCGGGAAAGGAGGCCCAATCCATTCTGGAACGGGCACATATCACGACCAACCGCAACATAATTCCCGGCGAAACGCGCAGTCCGTTCCAGACCAGTGGATTGCGCTTGGGCACCCCCGCGGTTAGCACGCGCGGCATGGACGGTCCATGCATGCGACAAATCGCCCGATGGATCCACAAATTGTTGACATCTTACAAAGATGAATCTATCGTTACAGAAATAACGGAGGGTGTGCAAGCACTCTGCGCCCGTTATCCGCTTCCCTACACAGACGTATGAAACGAAAAAATAGTGGCTTTACGCTCATAGAGGTCCTAGCGGTTATCAGTATCATTGGAATCCTGGCAACCATCCTTACGCCGTCCATTGGGAGCATGATCGACCGCGCCCGGCGCGCCCGAGTGAGTAACAACATGCGGCAAATCGCAATCGCCCACCAAAGTTATTTGAACGACGGCGGATTGGGTAGCAATTTGCGCGCGGCTACCACGCTGGCCCGGTGGGCATCGATTCTTGCCCAGTCGACGGGAATCGACAACGGCGCGCTTTATGTGGTACCCGAGGATTATTTGCTAGCGGCGGAATCGCGAAACACGCCCAAGTCAATCGGCCGTTATAACGGTGGCGCGTGGGAAATTGCGGAAGATTTTGCCTCCTTTCCCTTGGGGTTCACGGTCATCGCAGGTATTTTGCCAACCGCAACTCCGTCCAATACGCCTCTGGCCTACACCCGTGGGTTGGACCCGGAAACGGGACGGTGGAAGGCGGCCTTCGGCCCCGATGGCGGTATTTACGGGGAAAAGGGCGGATTGGTCGTCTTCTTGGATGGGCACGTGGAATTTTTTGAATCCATCACCGGCAACAATTCGCCATTTGTTAACTACCACAGCGGTCTGCCGACGGCCGATATCCGCCAAGCCGTTAATTCAGGTGCGCGGGCCATCAATTGGCGAGGGGTTGTTTGGGAGAATTGACTTTGGCTCTCGACTAGCATCTCTTTCTTGTGTGAAATATTTTTCGAACCAGCGGGACCAAATCTTCCGAACGATGATTGTACCGAAACTCACACTCCTTTAAAAAAAGTAAAAAATTTT
>JAITCU010000040.1 GCA_031282835.1 Puniceicoccales bacterium | reverse complement strand
GCCATTTGCCGGTTGGTACTTTGGTAGGCCGCACCGAGAGCTTGGGCGAGGATGCCCATGCGCCTTCGTGCCGCCAGCGTGGGGCCAAACACTTGCGAATAATGAAGAAAAACCTCCCGACCGTCCGAGCGGGTCATTTTGACAAATTCCCCGCGGTTGCCACTGGCGTGCACATAGCTGCCATTAGCTGTAGCGTTATAATAGGACAAAGTGCCATCCGGTCTCTTTTCAAATTGTTCCTCGGGGCAAATGGCCTGCAAATTAGTAGGGTCACAGTCCAAGATTTCATAATAGACGCTCGCGGCCTTGAGATCGTTAAAATTCACAGGTGATGATACGGTTGACATGGGAAAACTCCTTTGTTTATCCGCCGTTTGGACATTTATCTTCCGAAAATTGGGCTCAAAGCGCAGTTTAGCTCATGAATTACAAGCGTCAAAAAATTTTGCAATATTTCGTCGCTGCGTTCAGCTGTCGAACTCAGCGGATGTTGCGCGTGGTTTTTTGATGCGCTTCCCTGCGTGATCAAGAGGTACATGGTCTAACGTCGTATGGTTTGGTAAGATCATCTATGTGAGATGCAAAACTCAAATTCCTAGATTTAAACCCTAACATCGAGTTAATTCATAACACATTTGCCGGCTGGCCCGTTCTAAAAACACAGGAAATTCCCATAAAAATGGGGGTTCCAGTTTGGAGCCAGGTGTCAGTCCTAGGTTTGGGAACATTTGCAGTTCCCGATCATCATCAAAAATGTCTGCTACGCGCGTGGCGGTAATGGTGGTGCTTTCCATGTTAAATCTTCTCCTTCAAATTGAATCCTCGAGAATTCACGGATCATATTGCTGGAGAATGGGCATTTGTCAACTTATTTACGATTCCAGCGAACTTTTAATCAAAAATCGCCCATTCGCCGGACGGCGTCCGGTGCGTTCTCGTGGGCGTCTGCCAACGCCAAGTTTACACCGTAGCCACGCCTCGGGGATTTTTTCAATCGGGATCACGTTTGCGCAAATTTTTCCGCCTTTCCCCGTGTGCCAAAGTATGAGCGCGTGTGACTTCGGGAACTTGCGGAAAAATCTTTGACTCCGTACGCCGGATGGAGATAATAAGTCAAGTATGCGTGTGGATGCGACCATTGCGAAGGTGATTGGACGGGAAATCATCGATTCCCGCGGGAATCCGACGGTGGAGGTGGACGTCGTTTTGTCAGATGGGACGCGCGGCCGGGCGGCGGTGCCGTCGGGGGCAAGCACAGGCGAACATGAAGCGTTGGAACTGCGCGACGGCGAAGCGGCTGGAAAACTGCTCGCCAATGGGGATAAAGACCGCAGACGCTACGGGGGCAAGGGAGTTCTCGCCGCCGTGCGTAACGTCAACGAAACCATTGGACCCACGCTCTGCGGAAAAGACGCACGGGCCCAGTGTGAAATCGATGCCTCCATGATCGCCGCGGATGGAACGGACACGAAGCAGAACCTGGGTGCCAACGCTATTTTAGGCGTCTCCTTGGCCATTGCCAATGCGGCCGCAAATTTTTTGCATGTGCCACTCTATCGCTATCTGGGCGGTACGAATGCAAAGGTACTCCCCGTCCCCATGATGAATATTCTGAACGGTGGAGCCCATTCGGATGCACCCATCGATTTTCAGGAATTCATGATTGTTCCAAAAGGCGCGAAAACCTTCCGCGAGGCACTCCGAATGGGCGCAGAGGTTTTTCACTCCCTCAAATCTGTGCTCAAGGCGCAAAAAATGCTGACGGCCGTTGGTGACGAGGGCGGATTTGCACCCAATCTTCCTTCCAACGAAGCGGTCTTGAACGCCATGGTCGAGGCCATCGAGGGGGCAAATTACGTCCCCGGGAAAGATATCTTCTTCGCCCTCGATGTGGCCGCATCGGAATTTTATGATGCCCAAAAAGGTGTTTACGTCTTCAAAAAATCAGATCTGTCCCAACATTCGTCGGCAGAAATGATCGAGTACTACCAAAAGTTGTGTGTTAATTATCCGATTATTTCCATTGAGGATGGCCTGGACGAAAATGACTGGGAAGGCTGGCAATCACTGACCAGTCAATTGGGAAATAAAATCCAACTCGTTGGCGACGATCTATTTGTAACAAATCCCATCTACCTCCGGCGCGGCATAGAATCGGGGGCGGCCAATGCCATTTTAATCAAAGTAAACCAGATCGGTTCTCTCACTGAAACCCTTGATGCCGTCGAGCTTGCAAAGAGATCCGCCTATGGGACGATCATCTCCCACCGATCCGGCGAGACGGAAGACACCACCATCGCCGATATCGCCGTTGCCACCAATGCGGGCCAGATCAAAACGGGTTCACTTTCACGCACGGACCGAGTTGCGAAGTACAACCAATTGTTGCGGATCGAAGAAGAACTCGGACCGAGGGCGATTTACGGAATCTCTTAAACTTAGACATTTTACAGAAACCTAAAGCCGAGTATGTTACGCGAATTTTAACAACGATGCGATGTGAGCAATGAGCAAATCTCATGGATCGTAGCCCCGCCAAGGATGTAGGGTGCGAAGGGAATTTGCCGCCGACGGGAAAAATTTTTTCTAAGGATTTCACATAGTACGGCTAACCATGCTGCATAGGTGATGACACGCATGCTATCGGCAACGCCCAAATATGCCCCTAAAACGCCGGAAAGCTTAACATCTCCGAAACCCATTCCCTCCCGGTGAGTTAGGGATTCGAAGATCATCGCCAGCCAAAACATACCGCCAGAAATGAGCAACACATCCAAGACGGCGTTTATTAGGCCATCAGCAAAGCACGCGGACAGTAATCCGACGGCAATACCGCAATAATTGATGATATCGGGGATGTGACCGTCCCTACTGTCGCAAACGGCGGCAGCGGTGAGAAAGAGGAGCAAAGCCCCGTAGTGAATCCAATGCATAGGTCATTCCGGGAAGCGGATGTTTTGAAAAAGCGCCATCCACGCACTGCGGAACTTGCCGTTGGAAAGCGTGTACGTGTGTAAAAGACCTTCCGTGTAGTGAATACCCAAAAAGCCGATCTTCTCCTGATCGCAAAACTTTGCAAAATCCTCAAGCGCTTCCCTGCTGTCATCGATCAATAGTACGCGTCTAATTTTAAGCTTTTTTTCATTGAGAAAGGCTTTCACGCAGACGGATTTTTTTATCCGATTTGTGCTAAACACGGCCTCGTCGACGACGCACGGCATCAAATTTTCGTAGGGAAGCTTTTCCTCGAGAATTTCCAGGTAGCGTGTGCTCCCATCTTTCGTACCACCGGGAATATGGGTTTGGTACCCCTTTTTCTTTAGATTTTTCCAAAACCAGCGGGCGATCTCTGGATCGCCTTTCCCGGAAAGGGGGCGCCCGTCAAAGGACTCGCTGATAAAAATTGTTGGAATTTTTTTCTTACAAAAATCACGGTTAAGCGCTGAAATACCCTCGTTTACACACCGCGTCCCTGATTTTTTGATCAATTTCCAAACGGCGAGGTAGATGTAGTAATTATCCTCGCCCGGATCGCGCAAAAAAAGACCGCGATCGGCCAACGATTCGATAAAGCACTGATTGTAAATTGCTTTTTGTTTGTCCGTATAGGCTGGAAAATGGAACAATGGGTCCGACGGGATAATTGATACGGAATTGATATCAAAAATGACCAATGTTTCTTTGTCGGCGCCAAAACGGCTGGCATGCTGAACCACTTCACTGACACCTTCGCATTCGACAATTTCCGCAATCGCCGGTGTAGAAATCATAAACCCAGCCAACGCCACAAGCATTGCGCACTTTGAAAGTAACCGCCTCATGCGGTCTTACTTTCACGAGTCATCGCCACTTTGTAAAGGCGCATATTGTCGACGGCCCAAAAATTAAGCCGCGATGGACACCCTATCGACCCAGGTTGTATCGGGCATTTTAGTGCCGAGAAAAGCCGTAACCGCTGATTTTTTGCTAGGGTCCGCGATAATATCCCGCCGAAATATTTCCCCCATGGCTGGGTTCCTGTCGAGGGTTTCCAGGGAAACGCTTCCGTTATAAACTCTCATGTAAAGAGCAAAGCGGGAACACTCGGCTTGAATTTTTGTCAAATTGCGGTCTTCCGCGGGTAAGGCACCTCCCTTGCACGAAGGTGGCAGGTACTTGGGATCGATTTGGCCCCTGGAGTCCATGAAATAGGCATTTTTCAGCGCACCCTCCCGAATCATAGTTCCATAATTATCTACTTCCGCGTCCGTTACCAACATACCCTTCACCGCACCGCTGGAATCCACGTACACCAGCATGCGCTGGGCATTACGCGCAAAATGCGCTGATGTAGGATCGTTGCCGTATTCGAACGGTTTCATAAATTGCACACTCGCAAGGATGTCGTCTGGAAAAATATCAATCGTGGCATCGGCGCCGTCCATCCGTTCCCGGCTCTCTTTCACCCACGCGCTGACGGTCTTTGCCCCATCCGTCATCCGACACGTGGGAAACTTTCCTTTGTCGTCCGCTTCCGCGTTATCCCGTCGTACGAGAAGCTGATCGGCGGCTTGGCCGCCCGCCTCCAATAGCGATCCCTTTACGCCATTCAAGGCATCTAGGAGCGGTACAAACAAGGGCTTGTATAATTTGCCGAGCAAAGTCACGATTCCCTTCGCAATTTCAGTATTTGCAACACCAGCAAACATCTTAGCCATATTGCCTTCCAGGTTAAGTACTTCGTCGGCGAAATTACGATATTCATTAATCAATTTATCCAAAAATCTTATCGCTTCGGCCATGTCATACTGATCCGTTTTAGGATCCTTACTGCCATCAAGGATGGCAAGTGCCAATTTTTTCTGCGCCGAAGTTGGATCCGCTGGAGGCAGTGTCATCTCAAGTGCAATTTTCAGAAGAAAGCCGGCCGCGTCTGATTCTTTTTGAACGAAAAATTTCCCCAAAAGTTTGGGTAATGTTCCGTGAAACCAGGCGAGAATTTTTTGCTTTCGAGGCGCATCCAATTTTTCAACATACGTCAAACTGTTTACGCGCTCTAAAATAGTTTGGATTTCATTCATTGCGCCACTTCTATCCCTTGTGACCGCCGCTTTAAGCATATTGCCCATCATGCCAACTGCATCACCAAAACTTCTGGTTATATCGCCCACTCCAATCTCGCCTTTCTCCGTGAATATTGCTAATAATGGCAATATTCCATCATTAACTAATGCAAGAATGGTGCCAGGTCCCAATTTAGCTTGAAGCCCCCCCAGCGCCCGCACAGGGTTGGTTTGGAAATCCTTAAGCGACACAAGTCCCCTTGCATCTGCTTGATCCGCTCCCTCTTCTGGGGGGTTTTGCGCCGCTGCGACAAGTTCATCAACTTTTCCAGAATACGTTCGTAGCTGTGCGACAAATTGCTTCGCCTGGTCCTCCGACATGCCTGCTTTCCCCATTGCAAGCGCCAATTCGGCGAACGCCTCGGCACCGCATAGGCTACGCAGATCTGTCGCCTCGCCGCATTTAAAGTAATCCACGATCTTGGCGCTATCGGGATTACTCCCTTTATGGGCCGGGCGCCCGAAAATTTTATCTACAGCATTTCGCAAGGCATTCATTTGCTCCACCAGGGCGTTGCCATCCACACCGACGGCCTTTGCCCTTTGAGCCATTGCGTCGAAAAATTTAAGAGGAATTTTCAGTGTTGAAGTACTTTTAATAGTGTTTTGTTCAAATTTTTCCCTGCACACCGATACGTCATCAGCCGCAAACAGCGGCGCTACGACAGGAACTAACCTCAACACTTTAAGCCGTTCTTCGCCAGTCAATCCCTTAGCGATGCTAGGGAGTAGCGTTTTTGCAAACAGCCCCATTTGTATGCCCGTATCCAGTTTCGCATTCGGGACATAGTACTGGTCGGGTATACTGCGTCCAATTTTACTTTCGTCGTCATTGCCTACACTGCTCATGGCAACTTCCATCTGCTGTTCCGCTTGTTGTTCAACTGCGGCACCAGGCTCCACACTTGAGCCACCTACGGCCGTTTGAACGCCCTGTAGTTGTTCGTTGCCTTTCTTTGCTATGCTTTCCGTGACTATCATGAATTCGCCATCAAGCCCAAATTCCTTTAGGGATTCGGCCATCGTTTTCCGCATCTCCTTGACGTATTCGACGGCACTCATCGAACTCTTTGGCGATGCATACCAATTCACCGGATCGAATGTGGCATCGGTCTTAAATGCACGATCAGCTGCAGCTTGTATTTTTTCATACTCTCGTTTCCAGTAGGAAGGAACGAACGGCGAGCTACCATGCTCAATTGCCCATTTGTGGCGTTGGTAGTAATCCTGCTGCGCCCTTTCTAAAATTTCCCGTTTCCGCTCGGTCAGTTGCCCAACAAATGCCGCAACTTTACGCCCATTCAACAGTTGATCCTGGTTCGTCCGGATTGCCCCAAATAACTCGCAAAGTCGCTCAGCGTGCTGGTAAGGTTCCATTCGCACAGCATCGACCTGTCCGCCAACTTGGCAGATGTCCGCCGTTTGTCCGTCCCAAAACCCGCGTAAGCGCAATATGCCCTGGAGAAAACGGGACAGCAGTGTTTTTTTCGGATCCACAGTCACGCATCCGCGACCGCTTTGAGGTGATTTGAAATCAACTCCAGTGGTCTTATCCTGATCGTAATAGACACATAATTCCTCGCGAGTAACACCGGCTTCCAGGAAGACAGTCTTTTCCGTGCAATCGGACAATTTGACAAGATCCGCATGCGGATCGCGAGGTAAAACGAACCAGCTCTTTTCCTTTGTATCAAAAAACGCAAAACCCTTAAAGGGCGCACCATGCCGAGCGTAGTAATCTCTAGCCTGTTCGGCCACCTGCCGATTGCTAAGGTGTTTGAAAATCCCAGCCACATCAATGAGCGAACAAGTTGGCTTTCCGTCGTTGCCGTGGGCTTTGGCCTGCTCGTCCAATATGGCTGCTACCGATGGATTTTCCACTCTTGCCGGAAAAACAACCGAGCTTCCCGCAGCCATATCCTTTTCCCATTTGTCCAGGATTCGCATGTCCGTAGTTTCATCGAGCATAGGATTATCTTGAAATCCAACACTAAGAATTTCCGCGTTCCATGGAGTCCCCGAGTCGGCGATGACAAGTTTTGTTAAATGCGTTTGCCCGTATCCGGTCCCTTCGAGCATGGCTGGAAAAAATGTAAAATCACTCGCCGTGAGCATGGCTATGAGGCTGTTGCGCTCCTTGTCTCCGCCGTTTCTACCATAAATTGTGGCAAGTTGTGCGAAAGCCCTCCGCGCCAAATTTTCGCGGCTTGCCGGCGTTGAAGCACTTTGGCTATCTTTCGCGTCCTGGGCAAAATTGGGAACAAGGCTGTCCAAGTATTTACCTTCATGGGAATCGGGACTGTCTATGGCCCTTTGAACGAATGCTTCGAATTTCAGCGACAGCGGCGCCCCATCACCATACGCCGGCGGATTTGCCAGCAAATAGGCGTGATATGTATAAACTGCTAACTCGATGGGATGGGCGTATTCTCCGGAAGATGGCGTGTTTGCCGCGGAATAGGGCACCGCCCGGACCACTTTTTTTCGTACATCAACTTCCCCCTGCCCGTCCACACGGAATCCGTAACTTTCCAAAAATGCTTTCTTAGAGGCTTCACGTTCTGTGGCGATTAGCCCGCGCAGCATAGCGAGCCGTTCCAACAACTCTGCGTCATCTCCGCCAAGGCCTGCAAGCCGCACTCGTTCTGCGTCCCATGCCTGGCGAAACGCATCGTTATCCTCAGCCACCGGCGCACCTGGGGTATCGTCATAGCAAATGAACCGTCTGTATAGCTCCCGCGGCGCGCCTTCTTGGATTTCTAATTCATTCAGCATTTGGTCGGCAACCTTGCCAAGCGTTTCTTCAGCGATACCGTTGCCGTTGCGGAGGGCATCTTTAATCGCGTTGTTACCATCAATAACTTTGAAAAACTTTCCAATACAACTGGCTTGCACCTGATCAAACGTTCTTTTTTCACCACTCGGAATATTCACTCTAAAATTTGGATCTAAATTCAAATCCACCTCATCGCAGATCATGGCACAATTTTCTCGAATGAAGCTCAATAACTTTTCAAATTTTTTAAGTTTCATTTCTAGTTGCACAATCTCACTACGAATATTTTTCCTTTCCTGCACCCTCGATTCGTTCGCCAATTTTGTGCGGCATTCACTGAGTCTAATAATTGCATTACGCCGTTCGAGAACGATTCCGCGGAGCGTAGTACTCGGCATAGTAACACAAGCTCCGGTTAACTTGGCCAATTTAAATTGTTCAAAAATCTCATCAAATTTCTCCACCAACGCCGTTATTGGATAGTCAATTTCAATAACATTTTGCCCATACCGATCCTGCTGATATTTGCGCAGATCTTTGGTCATGGTTGCATGCTGGGAGCTATGGTTGGCAAAAAGAGCGATTTTTCCGTGTCCCGCCAATATTTGCGCTATTTGTGAAAGTATGATGGCCGTTTTCCCGCCTCCCATCATAAGTTGAAAAAGAGCCTGGATTTCCATGTCATTGCTATCAGAGCTTCTGACTTTTTCGGCGAGATTTCCAGTCATAGTTACCTGATCTGGACGCAGACGAAATCCCGTTTGGGACTCGAACCACATGGTGAAGAAATTTGCCATGTCATCCGCATCATAGGCCCTCGCCGCTGCCATCGCCTTAATGAAGCCACCATAGGCCTCCTTTGCGGCAAGCATCCGGCCTTTCGTACCACCGACTAAGGATTCAATTTCCCATTCATTGGCAGCCATACGTGCTTCCATTCCCGGTAAAATAAGCACATTACCGGCTTCAAGTGTCTGCAGGACAAGATCTTCATCCCGCAACGTTATATGGCCCAATAACTGCCCATGAGCCGTTTGGAGTGCCGCAAATTTTGCACGCAATTCCGATTTAGCACCATTTACACCTTTAATTTGCGCAGCTAATTTTTCTATAATTTCGATATGCTTTTCCTCGAGCTCGGCTTTAGCATTCGCCAGTGCCGCATTGGCTTGTATTAAACCGTCCTTTGTCGTTTTTAATTCAAGAGCAACGGTCAACGACCGTTTTTCTGTTTCCAATTTAGCCAATTTGGCTTTTACATCCCCATAGTTGGCCTTGCCATATCCAAGCAAACCTCCGGCAACTATCACATCGTCGTCTCGCAGTTCACTTTGCTGTTTGTTAAGATGCGGTAAAGCAGCGGTAATCTGCACATTAAATTTATCAATTTCATCACTTATTTCTTGTACTTTCTGATTAATTTTATCGCCGTTGATGACATATGATGCTTGATCGATTTTTGTAGCAAAACCATCGCGGAAGAATGAACTGCTATGGGATTTGCCAAACACGTCAATTTGTTCTTGAATTTCTCTTTGCTTGGTTTCGTTCTCTGCGATTTTCCTATCGAGATCAAGCACGGCAGCGGTATGCTGCTCCATAGTGGTTATTTTCTCAGTTTCAAGCTGCCTATATGCCATTTCCTGGGCGCCATAGCTTTGGCATATTGCCTGTGCCTGTTGAAGGACTTTCCTCCGTTCGTTAAGTTCATTTAGCCCCTGGATTCCAGTCGTTTCGGGTGGATTGATGAGTTGATCAATTTTTCTTTTAAAATTTGAAAATTCCCGCACCCGTGTCTTACTCGCGTCCAATGCAGTTTTACAGATCATCTGATCCTGAATGGCTCCGATAATGTCCTGAACCTGTCCTAGGGTGGCATATGGGTCAAATTGCCTCCGATATGCCTCGAAAAATGCTTTTTCGTCTATCTTCTTTTCCCTGTAGTTATAATGGCTGAATAGCATCATTTGCAGCCGCTCCAACGTCGGCATGGGAAGATCACCGTGTAATCGCATTTGTTTCACATTTAAATTAACATTCTGAAAAATCCCTTCAATAACTTGAGTAGCTTCCTGGTATGCTTGGTAAACTTTTAGCGCGTCCCCACTCACCGGTGTCCCATTTTCCAACGTTCCCAATGATGCCTCGGCATCGTTTAGTTTTCTTTGAAGTTCGCCTTTAGATGCTTCCGCGAGCTGAAAATTTTCTGGATGTGCCAAATCGAAAGTTCCATCGAAATGCTGCGCAATGCTCCCCCAGAGCGCATCTGCATACACTTGAGTTTCCTCCGCCTTTCTTTGGCGGTGTTGTTCCAGGCGTTGACGCTCGGCCGCCGGGATAACAGGGCTGGCATTTTCATCGGATTCGGTCATCGCGCCGGCATCAGTATCGGGTACCGCAGGAACGGACTGAATGGGAGCGCCCCCGTTCAGTATTTCAAGCGCCCTGGCTCCGACCGTCGCAAGGTCAAATTGCTCTTGCCCAAACAACTCCCGTTTGACAGCCGATCCAGCCATTTTTTGCAAATCACCCACTGCGTCACGCGCAAAATCCACCCTTTTTAGGTGGCCTGGAGCATGCTTCGCAGGTTTGGGAAGATGAGCTCGAATGTTCTGTAGACGCTCCATGCCCCGCCGCTTCCTAAAGCGCATGACTTCCATTCTATAAAATTTTGCATCTGCGATACGGGATAAAATGTGATTTTTTACAGATGTGGAATGGATGCCTTCATAATCTTTGATTTGGCAATTTAGACTGTCGGCCAACCTGGCAAAAACCGACAACGCTTGAGACGCTGGACTAAAGGCACGCAACCACAGATAGGCGTCATTTAGCTTTTCGCCAATGCTGTTTATTTTGACATCGGACATTCCAGTGAATTGCCAGTAATTATTTGCGGCCGACTCCAAGAGCGCTTCGCCGAGCAATGCAACATATTCAGGATCAGAAAGATTTTCTTTTGAATTTTCCCATGCCGCTAAAAGCTCATCGAATACGGCCATCGAAATTTCTGAGTCAAACCCATTCCTTACCGAAAAATACCGATCCGTTCTTTCCTCAAACTCACGTCCAGCTCGACAATAAGCGATGAGCGAGCGGAGACGATTTTTGGTACCCTGATTTTGTTCAGCACCTTCGACAACAAGCTGCATCGTAGGCAGTCTGCACATATGTGGCTTCAGCAATTCTTTCGCCTCAATTGCGCCTTCAGTTTCACCACCATCTTTCACCCGCCCCAAAATTATGGCCCCATTTTTCTCCTCGGGTAATGTAACTATGGCCGGCGTTTTCGCGCCTAGAAGGCTGGGCTGTAAAAGTAGCAATTCCCGCGGACTGCTATCGGTCGCAACACATAAGATACGGGTAAGTTTTCCGGGAAGGTATGTTTCTAGCGCTTCCCGGTGCACCAGATACTGGTCCGTTGGCCGGCCGTCTGCAAAAAGCTCCAAACGCCCGGAAGCGCCACGCGAAAAGGCGATAGGCACCGAGGCTTCGCCTTTCTCTAAACAAACGGGCACAAATGCAACAACTTCGGCAATATTTCCGCTATTGTCCAATCCTATTAACCCACCAAAAAGATTTAGCCTCTCCGCAGATGGCAATGAAATTCCGAGTGCAGAAATTTGCTCGAAAGTTCCCATATGTAATTCGATGTCTGGATTTCGTGGTGAATAGAACTTCCCACCTTCGATCAGAAACACCGGTTCGGCAAAATTGCTAGCCGAATAGACGCGCACAACATTGTCACCGCCTTGAAAGGCCACGTATAGGGAGGGGATGTTTAAATTCGGTAGTTCTACAAATTTTCCAGCAACTTTGTGTGCCGCTTCTCCCGTTGTCAGGTCGACGGTTACGAGATCGTCGATAACCTGTTTATTGGGATCTGGAAATGCAGAGCGACTATCGATCGATTTACCAGAACCCAGTAGAATCTTTACCGTGTCCAACTTTTCCACAAACGGCGGTTTTTCCCGGGTGGCTACTAATAATTTTCCATCTTCGCTGAGAATGAGACCGTTGGCCCGATCCACCTTTACCGCTAGTCCAAATGCCGCTTTCACGTCATCGGCAGTAACAAATTCAGAAGGATCGGCGATGGCGGGAACACTTCCAAATGCATCCATGGGAACCAAGGAATCCTCACCTCCATAAAAAGCCCTAAAATTTGGATTGGTAGGCGGGTCAAATTTTTCACCCGCCGCGTCAAGTTCTGCTGCGTTATATACACGCTGGCAAAATCCATAGCGCGGATCTGCGGCAATTAGGGCAATATGTTTGTTTTCCGCAGGAGATAGTTTTACGCCACACGCTGTTTTCAGAGCAGCGATTTGAACAACGGCGGCAATTTCATTGCTATTAATTCCGCCCGAATGGTTCCATTTCCTAATAATGCCATCACTGACGGAAAATAAATCCACAAATTGCTCCGAGCCCTGGAACACATCTTTATTGGCCAATAGAAGTTCGCTGATAGCCCGCAATTGATTTAATGTACCTGGATCATTTTGGCCTTTTATGCTGGCAGCCAATTCGTTGGCAAATTTCGCCAATTCAAGTACGGCTTCCACACGACTATCCCGGGATAAACGCATAATAACAGCCTGTATGTGGCGCATGGCATCGGGGCTGGACGCATAGGTAGCAAATTTTTCCATGACAGCCCCTGTGAATAGAGTGATGGGTTTGCTGCACGCATGTTGCATAAATTCCATACCCTTATACCTTAGCATGGCTTGCTGCTGGACCGTATGTGAATCGAATGTGGATAATTCGTCAATGTTTGGCAAATTTGATGTTGCCGCCCCCATTCCCAGGTGGGATATTGGAGACATTAGTTTGCAACTAATATCTAATATTTCTTTAAAGGGAGATTTAACATACTGCCCATCTGGGCCGACGCCGACCAGGAGCATGGCGCAAAGATCTTTTGCATTTTTGAATTCGGGACTTTCCCGCGGAAGTGCCGATATGGCCGAGAGGAGGAGATTAAAGAGGCCGATAACCTGGCATTTATCTTTTTCGCCCCATCCATCGAAGCTGGCAATCTCGGGAAATCCGAACGCGCCCCTGATACTGGCCACATTAGAAACATCAGGCATATTCCCATGGAAATAATCTGCGAGAAGCTGATTTATGACGTTTTTTGCGGTTTTTTCGGTGATCGGCAACAATTTAACATTTGGAACCTCTCCCGGCTGATGCGGACAACATTTCAGAAAAGTACTAGGCCATAATCCATGCTCAAATGGAAAAGGCAAGGTAATCGGCGTTTCGTTGCCTGATCGTAATGCTCGTGTGCGTGGAACTTCCACGTCCACCCGCGTTTTTTGCGATGGACGCTGGAGATCGACCCTGGCCTGATCGGACACAGGATCAAACTGGGCCAGGGATGTGAGGTCTGTCCTTTCCACCGATGCGTCGAGGCGCAATCGGGCGGTATACGCGCGGTCTGTAAAGCCCGCACTTTTCGCTAGCAAACCCTTCAATAGCTGAGCTTGCCTATTTTTAAAAAAGCGCCCGCAAAAAAGGCGAATAAAAACACTTTGACTCTCGATTAAAAAGGTCCCCGTTTGCGTGATTAAATCGTAACCTTGCCTGTACAAATTTGCCAATTCTTGGATATCACGTTCTGCTGACGTTGGATCTTGTACTGCGTCCGCAGCACATTCGAGTTGCCTTGCCAGGTCTTCAGCTTGCGTTTCATAGGCTTTAAGCAATCTAAGGCCTGTCAGTGAAGCCGAGGAAGTAGTGGAAAGTTTTACTGCACTCCGCCTAGCGTCGTTCAATCGCACTTGCAAAGTGGCCCCAGAAGCAGAAGTAGTCACACATTGAGTCTACCGAACAACTTTCACATCTGCAAGAATGTTTTTAATCAGTGAAATCGGATCGGGTACCCCGGCCCCGCACAACTGCCAACAATGGCGCAACCGCCGACACACTACCGATGAAGCACAACTTTCCTCCAACACCGAAAATGTTTCGTGAGCCGCAAAACTCTGGCGTTGAAAACGCTTGATGGAAAAAAATTTTTCCAAACTCCGCACCCAGACTGCTGTCGAAGTGGTAACTATGGCAGAGACTGTGACCATAAATTTTCGGGGTTAAACTTTTTCAGTGGGCCATGATGTTTTTTTGTAAAACTCGCTTGACTTGCTTCGTGAAAATCTTAGAAAGATCCACGAGATGCGTCTTACAAACCCCGGATTCGGGAAGGTTTTCGCTGGAGACCATTTGGGAGCCTTGGGCAACCTTTAGATATATGTTGCGGACACCTCGGGCGTAACCCTGTTACTCTCGAGGAAGGGGCGGCGTTGCGAAGGTGACAAGGACGCGCGCGGTGTTCCTTGGTTCGGACATGTATTTAATGATGCCGCGGCGAACGCCTTTTGCTGTTTCTCATCACCTGATCAGGCGATGGGAAGTGGCATTTGATCTTTGACAGAAATATTAGTACGAGTTGCGGAGCTCTGACCGAGGAACGGCTTGGCAGGGGCTGGTTATGTGCAACAGTAACGCACGAACTAGTCATGGTTGACATGTGCACAGCTGGCCGTTTCGGCCGCGATTGGAGACGAAGGCCGCCGGTTTCATTGCCGATGATTGTTTTTCTCTAAATCGCTCAAAATTGTCTTGGCGCGTTCGATGAGGCGCGCCGGAAGGCCTGCCAATTTCGCCACCTGGATACCATAAGAGCGATTCGCGCATCCGGGGCAAACCTTTCGCAAAAACAAAATTTCGTCATCCTGCTCCCGGACAACCACGTGAAAATTGTGCACCCTAGGCAAAGTTCCCTCCAATCGAGTAATTTCGTGGTAATGGGTGGCAAAAAGGGTCACAGGACCACATGTCCCATCCCCGTGAAGGTACTCCACCACAGCCCAGGCAATACTTAATCCGTCGTAGGTACTCGTTCCCCGCCCGATTTCATCAAGGATAACCAAGCTGCGTGGGGTTGCCAGGTTGAGAATGGCCGCGGTTTCGTGCATTTCCACCATGAAGGTTGACCGCCCTTGGGATAGGTCATCCCCAGCGCCGATACGGGAAAAAATGCGATCGATCCTCCCAATGCGGGCATCCTTGGCCGGAACCCAGCAGCCACACCGGGCCATGATGGCAATAAGCGCAGTCTGGCGGATAAATGTGGACTTGCCACCCATGTTGGGCCCGGTCAGCAGCAAAATTTGCTGATCGTCATTGCTCAGATGAACGTCATTTTCGACAAAATGCTGCGTCCCGGCCAGACCCGCTGGCTGCCGAGCGATAAGTTGTTCCAACACTGGATGGCGTCCAGCTTCAATGGCAATGACATTCCCCTCGTCCACCTTCGGGCACGTATAATTCCAATTCAGCGCAACGGACGCCCACCCGGCAAAAACGTCCAATTCGGCGAGGATGTGGGCGGCGTTGGAAATTTTTTCCGATTCCCCCAGCACCCGTTGAACTATTTTCTCAAAAATTTCCCGCTCCAAGCCCGCTGCATTCCGCTGGGCATCTAAAATTTCCCGCTCCTTCTCCCGCAAGGCCTCCGTGATGTAGCGTTCGCCGTTGGCCACTGTCTGCCGGCGGATATAATGGCTCGGTACCATGTTCAGATAGGACTTAGAAACTTCGATGAAATAGCCAAAAGTGCCGTTATTTTTAATGCGCAGGGTGCGGATGCCCGTGGCGCGCTGTTCCTCCGCCTCCCACTGGCCTAACCATCGTTCACTGGAAGACAAAATCTCCCGGTAATGATCCAGGGTTTCATTGTAACCATCGCGGATGTACCCACCAGCGGAAACGTCGTTGGGCAAATTGTCCGCCAACGCCTGGCTTAGCTCCCCGCATAATGCCGAAAAATCCCCCAATGCCTCGCCCATGGCCCGCACACAATTGCCCTCCAGTTGATCCAAAAATGTTTGCACCCGGGGCAGTTTTTCGAGGGTTTCCAAAATTCCACCCACGTCCCTGGGGTTGCGCACGCGATTGTGCAACCGTCCCAACATGCGCAGTAAGTCGCGGGTTTGGCCGAGGACGGAACGAAAGGCATTAGTAACCGGTGAGTTTTTAAAAAATTCGCCCACACAGGTTTGCCGGCGGATAATTTCTCCTTCATGCAACAGCGGCCGCGCGAGGTATTCCCTCAGAAGGCGTGCACCGGCGGCGGTTTCCGTCTGGTCCAGGGCAGCTAGGAGGCTGCCATCCCGGGTATGGCGGACGGAGTGAAAAATTTCCAAATTACGCAATGTCGCCCCGTCGATGATGAGCGATTGGTCAAAGCGCACTTCGCGAATGCGGTGAATATTTTCCGGCCGCGCACACAGACTTTGGCTCACGTAATGAAGCAGTGCACCGGCGGCACGCAGCGCGGGATGGTGATCATCGATGGAAAACCCCTCCAAGGAAAGTACCCCTAAAGTTTCCCGCACCATCTTTTGGGCATTGATTTCATCGAAACAGGACGTTGCCAATTCGGATACGAGCTTTCCGGCGGCAAGTGATTGAAAGGCATCGAACCAATTATTTCCCCGGCCATGCCAAGCATCCCGGGCGCCCTCGGGAATGAGTATTTCCTTCGGGGCGAGGGCAGAAAGCACGGCCAAAAGTTCGCCCACGTCCGTAGAAAAGGAAATGCGCAATTCGCCCGTTGAAAGCTCCAACCAAGCTGCCACGATGCCGTTTTTTCCGATGTCAAGGGCGAGCATGTACTGGTGCTCCCGGGCGTCCATTTGCTCATCCTCGATGACCGTTCCCGGCGTATAGACACGGGTGAGCGCACGACGGACAATCTTCCCTGGGACCGGTGCCTCCAGTTGATCGCAAACGGCCACACGCCACCCGCCATCGAGTAATTTTTTAATATACCCATTGGCGGCATGATAAGGAATTCCAGCCATTGGCGCCCCTTGTCGGTGGGTTAAGGTGAGTCCGAGAAATTTAGACGCGCACCTCGCATCTTCATTAAATAATTCGTAAAAATCCCCCAGGCGAAAGAACAATAACGTATTTCCCGGAAGTCCACTTCGCACTTCCTCATACTGTGCCATCATAGGCGTTGTCGTAGACACCAGCCGATTTCACACCCGCGCGTGAAAAAATGTCAATTGCGAGCTAATGATTATGATGTGCGACACCCCCGCTGGCCATCTCCTGCTACATAACCGAAAAAATGTGTGGGGTATAAGCCGGATTCTGTGCGGTAAATGTAATACCGCGGCATTCATTTATCTAGCGCCCATACGGACACTTCCGCCAAAGCGGATGCGACATACCCGGGACATATGGACGGGCCACCCTGCCCCCTATTTTGTCTTGCACCGAATTGGGTTTGCCCTGCCAGCGGGATTACCCCCGCCGCGGTGCGCTCTTACCGCACCCTTTCACCCTTACCCACTCACATGGGCGGTATGCTTTCTGTTGCACTTTCCGTCAACGCGGCTTGACCCGCGCCGCCCCGGTTTTCACCGGGAATTCTGCCCTACGGTGTCCGGACTTTCCTCTCGAGCCTCCCCCCGAGCGAATACCTCCCCACGTCGCATGGATCGCTTCTCCGCCCGAGGGAGTCAATGGTTAATATTCGTGAATTTCGCCGGTCAATTTTCACGGATGCAGGAGGCTCATTCCCGTCATTTCCGCTGGTTTAGGAACCTCCATGAGTTGCAAAAGTGTTGGGGCAATGTCCGCCAACTTCCCCCCTGGCCGCAGGCGCGCGTGCTCGTACCCTTCTCCGAAAATGATAACATGGACAGGATTTGTGGTGTGCTGCGTATGCGGGACGTTGTTTTCCGAATCCCACATGCATTCCACGTTGCCGTGGTCGGCGGTGATGAGCAATGGTTGTCCCATGGCCTTGGACTTTTCCATGAGCATTCCCAAACAGTGGTCCACCGTTTGCACGGCGACCTTGGCCGCATCGAGATTTCCCGTATGCCCCACCATATCTGGGTTCGCAAAATTAACCACGATAAGGTCATAGGATTTCGATTCCATGGCTCGGAGCACCCCGTCGCACACCGCCCCGGCGCTCATCTGCGGCTTTTGGTCGTAGGTGGCCACTTCCTTTGGACTGGGAATTAGTGCCCGATCCTCGCCGGCAAAGGGTTCCTCCCGGTAATCATTGAAAAAAAAGGTAACGTGGGCGTATTTTTCCGTTTCAGCGATGCGGAACTGCCTTAGTCCCAGTGAACTGACATAGGATCCGAGAATATTTTCCATCGGCTTCGGCTTTGGGAAGAGAACGTTCGCGCACAGACCCTTCTCGTATTCGGTCATTGTAACATAGTGGAGCGATAGGGCTTCCCCGCGCGGAAAGCCCATAAATTCGGCTTTTGTAAGCGCCCTTGTGATTTCCCGCGGCCGATCCCCGCGAAAGTTGAAAAAAATTACACTGTCCCCGGCTTCGATGGCACCGGCAAAGGCGCCATTTGCGTCTATAATTTGCGTGGGCAGGATGAATTCGTCTCCAACGCGCGAAGTATCCGTCGGATGTTCGTAGTAATGCCCGATGACTTCTTCGGCCGTGCGCGCCTTTTCCGCCAAACCACCGGTCAAACAGCGATGGGCCTTCTCCACCCGATCCCAACGCTCATCCCGATCCATGGCCCAAAAGCGTCCCATGACCGTCCCCACCTGGCCAATGCCCAGTTCCCCCGTGGCGGCCTCCCATTGACACATGTAGTTTATGCCACTTTTGGGTGGCGTATCCCTTCCATCCATGAATGCGTGCATATAAACGCGTGGGACCTGAGCTTCGTGCGCCAACCGGAGAATGCCAATGGGATGAGCCATCACCGAATGTACCCCACCGTCGGACAGCAGGCCCATCAGGTGCAATTTAGCCCCGTTCCGCTTGGCATTTTCAAAGGCTTTTTTCAGTACCGGATTCTGCCCCAGACTCCCGTTAGCAAGCGCCTTATCGATCCGGACGATTTCCTGGTCGACCACGCGCCCGGCACCGATGTTTTGGTGTCCCACCTCGCTGTTGCCCATGATCCCGGCGGGCAGACCGACGGCTAATCCGCTCGCCTCGATTTCAACGGAGGGCCAGTGGGCCAGCAGTTCATCGGTATGTGGCGTTGGAACACAACGGGTTGCGTCCGATTTTTGTCCATCCCGCCGATGATTCACGCCCCAGCCGTCCCGGATCACCAGCACTACCGTTTTCCGCGCCATTGGGCGTAGCTTATACCTTCCCTTGGCTTGATCAAGTGGCAAGCGCGCTGGACAAATGCCTCGCGCGAACTTTCAATCCCCTGCGCCACGCTACACTGCGCCCTGCCCCACGACATCCGAGGGCATGCCAGAAGGCTGCTTAAACTCAGGGTTCGCGAAAATATTCGCCAAATTTTTGCGTTTTTTCACAAACGAGATTGACAAACGCCTGTTTCGTAGCAGTATGGTCGGTGAATTCGAATTCAAAGGAGAAGATTCAATATGAAAAGCACTACCGACACTACCGCCGCCATGGCAGATACTTTTAACGGCAATTGGGAACTGCAAACGTTCCTAACCACAGGCCTGACACCTGGCTTCAAACTGGGACCCACGTTTTCACGGGAATTTCCCGCCTTTTTAAGGCGGGCCAGCCGCGAAAGCCATTTGGAGAATATCTCCTCAAATAGAAAAAATAGGCTAGCCCATCCGATCGGAAAATCCATGGAAACAAATTAACAAAAAAGGCAAATTATCACTTTGGCAAATGAGCCTGAGACGACAACAGAGGTCATGCGAAAGTCAGAAACACTGCCCTGAAGCCCGCATGAAATGCGGGGCAAAATGGCTAAAAGCGATTTCTGCAAGACCTCTAGTGGCAGTGAAGCTTTTTGATTATGGCCTTATATCTGGAGAATTCTCTCGCGTGCATTTGGTCCAGCATCGCCCAAACCACATTAATATTGATTTGATGTAATTATAAATCAATGGCAAATTTTACATTTTTAAGGAATCCGCATTTCAATGAAAACCTGGTACAGGCGCCTTGACACACATGAAAACCTCGGGGATCAAAGAGTGATGTTTTTGATCTACTGCATCCCATGGTTGTTGTTTGTAACCCTCTTCGTCGGGACCGGCGCGGTTTTGACGCTACGGGGCATGCCTAACGCGTTTAGCCAGCTTTCTCCCGCGGTGGCAATTATTCCCGCCCTCGTCGTCGGCTGGCTCATACACGGGGAAACGAGCCAAAAGCGTCTGGAGGCCCTCGTAGACGGCATGCGGCACCGGGACATCGTGACCATGTGCGTTATTTTCCTGCTTGCTGGGGCGTTTTGCCAAGTAACGCGGGACATTGGTAGCATCGATTCCATGGTCAACTTCGCCCTATCCTTGATTCCCAGCCGCTTCCTACTCGTCGGAATTTTTGCCGTCTCCATGTTCATTTCCACGTCCATCGGTACCTCCATGGGTACCATCGCCGCCGTCACGCCAATTGCCGCCGCCATCGGCTCCCAAGCGGAGATTTCCATTCCCCTGGCTATTGGAACCGTCGTCGGTGGCGCTATGTTTGGGGACAACCTATCATTTATTTCAGACACCACCATCGCTGCCGTTCTATCTCAGGGATCTGACTTGCGAAAAAAAACGAAATTTAATAGCGTCATTGCCGCCATCGCCGCAGGGTTTGTTCTGATTTTCCTTATTTTCGCTGGAAAGACATCGGTAGACATCTCCGTCGGGCCCCATTCGTTTTTACTCATTTCGCCATATTTCCTGCTTATTACCCTGGCACTTTCTGGGGTAAATGTTTTTTCTACGCTCGCAAGTTCCATCGCCTTTGCCGGGTGTGTCGGACTTTTCTCCCACGGAAATTATACGATCCTAGCCCTTTCCCGGGGCATTTCCGACGGTTTCGGGAGCATGTATGAGCTGGTACTTCTCACGCTCTTCGTCGGCGGACTTTCCGGACTGATACACAAGGACTTCATTCGCAAAGTGACCGAAAAACTCTCCACCTGGGCCGCCGGCCGTGGCAACGGTCATCGGTTGGCACAATGGATCATTGGCGGTGTTGCAAGTTTTTTCGCCCTCATGTTCGCAAACAACACTGTGGCAATTATCTTCAGCGGAGAAATTGCCCGGGAAATTGCCAAAAAAAATGGTGTCCCCCCCCATCGCAGCGCCGCCTGGTTAGACACTTTTTCCTGTGTCTTCCAAGGCATCGCGCCATACACGCCCCAACTGCTCCTCGCCAGCGCAATTGGCGATATTTCACCGCTATCCATTACCCGCTACGTGGTTTACTGCTACGTCCTCGGCGCAGTAGCCACGCTTTCAATTTTGCTGTTTCCCGGAAAGCCCACCGAAAAACACCCCGTCCCAACGATGAATTGAAGCGCTTTGCGTCCCCCTTGTGCATCAAAACCCAAAAAAGTATCGGTAGGACTTTTGCAAGCCAGCAACCCACGGCGTGGTCCAAAGCAAGCACAGCAAACACGAAAACCACCGAGCAATAGGCTTTTCCGGGGAAAGACATTCAACTTTAGAGCATAAGGACAATTGAATAATCCAGCGAACGGCGAGGGCAGTTCCCGCGCACAATAGCATGCAAATTCCGACGGCAATGGCACCGTGGCCCACAAAAAGAAACAAACATGCAGTCGCGCACAGGAGCGGGAAAAACGTAGACAGGGGCCCGCCGCTGAGGATTAAAACGCCCAAGGCAAATTCCAGCGCTGCCCAAGGCCTCCGATGCGCCATGCCCTTTACCTCCGCCATGGTCAGATATTCCCCACCGGGGAGATGTGTTCCGAGGTGCAGATACAGAAACAACAGTTGATAGAATGAAAAAATGAACAACCCTTTGTAGCCGTGGAAAGCGCCGCCAAAGCTAATTAGCAAGCAGACGGTTGCGGCAAATAAACGATGGAGAAATTTCCACACATACTGCTCGTTGACGGCTCCGATGGTATGAAACGCTACGGATAACGCCGGCAAAATGGGTGAAAATTTCACGAACGGATTTAAAAGAACACATAGGGCATAGGGCAAAATCTCAACCGGCCCAGAAGAATATTCACTCCCGCTAAAACAAAAGGGGAACACACCTGCGATCCCCACTTGCCCAAGGAATAGCATCTTCTCCGCGAGGGATGTAAAATGGTCTTTGGCCAAAAAACAGGCAGCCAACCCCTGGAGGACTAAGGCAAAAATCCGAGCAACCATTTGGTCGTATCTTCGCTCCACACCAGCACTAATGGCCAGAAACACGCCCGACAAAAACGCCATGCCGATAAAAATCCACCGACTGGATGCAAGCTCGCATGCGGCACAACTAAACGCAAACAACCCAACCAGCCACCACCTACCCGCAAACGGCACAACCCGCCAGAGTGACGGGATTAGGAGCGGGTAAATAACGGCGGGAATCATCTTGGCCTATTCCGTCAAACTGGATTTGTTTGGAAATAATTCTTTGGGCTTAAAGAATCGCGCAACCTCCGCTTGTGCGCCCTCGACGCTATCGGAAGCGTGGATCATATTTTGGCTCTTGTCCCTTCCGAAATCGCCACGAATGGTTCCCTTTGCAGCCAGCTTGGAATCCGTTACTCCGGTCATTTCCCGCACCTCTTCGACGACATTATCGCCTTCAAGGACCATGACTACCACTGGCGTGGAACTCATAAATTCCACGATGTCGCCGAAGAACGGCTTATCGGTTAGGTGACTGTAGTGTTTACGCAAAATGGCCTCGTCCAGTTGCATCATCTTAATCCCCGCAATGCGAAAATGCATTTCCTCGAAGCGCTGCAAAATCGCACCCACACGTCCCTGCGCCATCGCATCGGGCTTAAAGATAACCACCGTTTGTTCCATGAACTCTTCTTCCTGCTCCGCAAGGCAGCCCAAAACCAGCGCCAAGCCAAGCGAAAAAATACATAACAGTCGTTTCATCATACCTCTTCCTCCATCGTCCCGCAAGCTATACCATGGAGTGAACTAGCGCAAGCTCAAACGACTTAGCGGATAACAATCTGTCATTGTAAATTTTTTTGGCAGTCGCGATTCATGCGCTAAACGACGCTCTGGGCCCAATTTTCGAAAGATAAATATCCGAAGAGCGGATAAACAAAGGAGTTTTCCCATGTCAAATCCTAACATCGAGTCTAGTATGTATGAATTTTTAATTGGCGTGCCATGAAGATCTTACTGCATCTTCGTGCTTTTTCACAATACCACAAGAGGATGTATTGATTGGTTTATTTATCGCGGTGGATGATGTCAGCACGGAGAATGGCTGGGATTTTTCCCATGATTCAGGTCCAGCATGCGAACTTCATTTATGGTGAAGCCTGGTAAATTTTTATTAAATCGGCCCAAATTTCCGAAGATAAGCAAGAAAAAAGAACGACTCGATAAAAGCTTACCAAGCTTCACTATATTTCCACCAGCGTTGGGTGAGCTTCCATAAGTGTCTTCCAACGCCAGGCTTACCTCATAGTTAAGCCTATGAGGTACTTTTTCCGTCGGGGTTGGTTCTTAGACTTTTTCTATCTGGATATTGACATGTTCTGGCAATTTTATGACAATTAGGCGTGGATCCTCTTTGCGCAGCACGACCGGCGGCAGTGTACACCCAATCCTTGGCGTCCCCAAGCCCACCTTTACACACACGGGTTGTTACACATCCGAACCGATGGAAAGCCGTTGGACTCGGAATTTTGACCGCATTGGCCTACGTCCCCGCCCTAATTTTTCTGATATTCACGGGGTTCCAAAATAAAACACTCAAAAATTTCCTGCTGTTCAAGTACGTCAGGGATAACTGGAATTTTACGGAAATAAAGGGCCCGCAATCGAGCCGAGAAGCGCCGGAAAATCCTACGGAAGGACCTAATTTGGAACCTGAGCCAACGCCTGAATCTGAAGTAGAACCAGAGCCAGAATCCGAGCCGGTGATCGCACCTGATAAAGGTGAAGCGGATCCCGAAATTGAGGCATGGAAGGGTGAACTGACTGGCTTTGTTTCTAAACTTGAACGGTACAGCGATGGCGTAGAGGGTTTGACGGATAAAGTTTCCCGATGGCCCGAACCGCGTTTGCAGCAGCTGAAGGACTTTCTTGGCGACATTACCACGCGTGAGGCGACGCAACGGTTTTGTGTAACAATCCCGACAAACGTAGGAAGCTACCACACGGACACGATTACTGTTTCCCCGTTGATAGGGTTTTTAAATTTTGCTAGTGAAAATCCCGACCAGTTTGACTCCGCCCTTGAGACATTAAAACTAGCCTTAGACGCCAAACCATTGGCGACTTTTGACAGCGACTACAGCAAGCATTTTGAAGTATTAAACGGGGCGGCGTATCGTTCAGAAACCATGATTCTATTTTCGCAACACCCACTACCATTGCATGAAAAACTTGATGCGGCCTTTAAAAAGATTTTTGAATCCGAACGGGCAATCCTGACGAGCGGAGTTAATCAAACGTTCCGTGCCGAAGAATCCAGAAGAGGTGCGCCAATTCACGACGCCTACGTCGCCGCCGTCAACGAACTCAAGAATTCCGTAGCCACGCTCCTCTTCCACAATTGCATTCCGACAACGGAGTATGATCTCATTAACGCCTATAATAGCGTATTGGAAACTCTCGTTGGAAAAATTAATCAAAGATTCAAAGCATACAGCTATGGCGAGATTGATTTCGATACAATTAAAATACCATTGCCAGAGGCAGACGTATCATCCTCGCATTTAACCCAAAGTGTTACAACCATCTCCCAAGAAACTCTTTTCCCCCAAATTAAATCGGCTTCAGAGTTCGCCTCTAGATTCGATATCTCATCTATGCCCAAGCATTTTGTAGCAATACTTAATGCGCACTTGGCGAAGAGATTCTCAGGCATACGCCTTTGCGGGGCGGGAGTCGCAAGCACGCTTTTTTATGCCGGTCTGCAAGGAAAAGGAACCCGAGTGCTCCGAAAGATCGGAACAAATGAAGAGGAATCAATGGCATTCCTGAGAGCCATGTTCGGCCATATTTTCGAACGAGAAACGCAACAGAACCCTAACTTAGGGGGACGGACAACCGCCGCCACAGAAATCGGCCAGCTGATGGCGCGGTTTGGGGGCGAACGCCCGACCGTCGACGCCGAGGTTTTGACTGACCCTACCACTGGAGAACGGTATATTTGCACGACCGATGCGGGGGATCAATCGCTGATACAATGGCGAAATGGCGTTACCGCATTTACGGGCGCAAATATAGATCGATTTACCCAACTTCAGGCGTTTTCCTACATTACTGGGCAATGCGACGGTCACGCTGGAAATTTCGTCGTCAATAGCCAAACGGGACAAATCACCGCCATTGATCCCGGATTCACTTTTCCACCCTTCGAATTTGGTGAAACTGCCGACGAACTTAGACAACATCTCGCCCAAAACCTTCACGACTATGACGACCACTGGGGAAGACTTTCGGTCGACACAATAATGAAAGACCGAGGATTTAACGCAATAAAGATGCCAAAAAGTATTATCCTAACACTTCCAACGCATATGACGCGGAAGACCTTTGATATGCTCACGCAAATGGTCAACGATGAAGCATGCGATGAAATAGACAAAACACTAAAAGCCACGGGGCATACGGAAAAAGAGCGCCAAGCCACCCAATGGCGGCTTCGAACGATGCGCAAGCAATTGGCGACTGTTCAAATCACGTCAGAAGAGGAGCTTCAACGCCTGTGGAACACCAATCCGTCACCATTCACCGGAGACAATTGCTGGCTGCGGCGATTCCCCGTCTGATACGAGGACCTTCCCATTGGAACAAGTTTATAATTGACTTTCCCCCTCTGGCGTGTAATAAAGCCTAGCGTGTATGGGCAAAGTTGGGCAGGCAAACGGTTCCATTGGGGGTGGTTTCGCGCTTGCCCTATTCGGCCTTAGCCCAAAACCCAGCCCAACAGGCAGAATTAGGCTCCCGGGCGTGGACACTTGCACCGTGCTTGGCGGTATCATCCTCCATGTGGTCGGACAGATTTTTGCACGGCCAGAATCCGTTGGCAAATCGCCATTTCGCGCATTGCTTGCCATCGATCACATGCTCAAAAGCGGCAAGGGGCGCGGGGAACTTGAGGCAGTGAATAGAAATATGCGCTTAGTACGTTCGACGCATAGACGTTTTGTGACGCATGGCTATCGTTGCATAACTTCCGAGAACATCGCTGAAAAAACCCTAGAGATTGCAAAGGTTACTGCGGCCCGCGACGTCCTCTATCGCGCAAACGAATGGAAACGTCCCCAAGGCCAAAAGTGAATCAAATTGCATCACATTTCAGCGCCCACTACACAAAAGGCGGCTTTTTCACGTGCGCTAACGGATAAACACCGGGCTTGGGCGGTGGACGGGTGATAAATTTTTGCCGACTAGGCCACTTTATCCCATATGAGTTGCCAGACCCATGCTCGGCCGCGGTCAGTTAAAAAGTCCAGCCCACGAGGATTTTTTCAGACTTTGCGCCTAGACCGCGGTACTTGCGGCACTTGCCATGGCCATGAATTTGGATTTTAGACTTTTTTAATAGGTTGCGAGATTTTTTCGCAAAACCAGCTTGACTTGCTGGGCAAAAATCTTAGGAGTTTACACGAGATGCGTCTTACAAGTCCCGAATTCGGGGAAGTTTTTGCTGTTTTTTTCCACTCGATTGAGCGGTAGAGAGTTGCATTTGATCTTTGACAGAAATATTAATGAGAATTGCATGCCATGGCGCGCAAAAGGCTTAGTAGTGACTAATTACGTGCAATAATGTCGTATGAATTAGCCATGGAGGCTTTGTGTATAGCCATTTCAAAGAAGGGTTCCGAAAGGCCGCCCTAGGAATACGGTCGCATTGTGAACTACCGCAACCCAGCTAGATTACGGTTTGTTATCGAATCTAACGCGAGTATTCTGGGAGGCAGGAAAGGACGTCATCAGCGGCCAATGAAGGCATTTGCCTTTGGAATAATTGGGTAAATCGCTGTTGCATGTACGCTAAATCCGGCAGTGAAAACGCCTCCACCGTGTCCCGAAGCCGGGAAAGGTAGTAGGGATTTTGAAAAAAAATGCACGGACTCTGCTTTCCGCTGAATGGTAGGGGTTGGATTTTCATCCGCTGCACGCACCGATCCATGGTCTGCTTGGAAAAATTTTTTAGGTTGGCCGCCTTCAGCTGGATGAGCAGGCGAATTCGGTTTTGGAACGCGGCGATTAGCGCACGAGATTCCCATTCCCCCCCCGCCATGACATCGCGAAGTCGATGCCAATCCCGGGAAAAAAAGGCATCAATGGGTTCGAAAAAGCGGTCATCCGGCCCAGTGCATACCAGGTCGTCAATGTCTCTTTCTTCCACCGGTTGGTCTGGGTTGCCATGAAGCTGTAGCTTCTCCAATTCGCCATCGATGAACTGCAAGTCCCCACCCGTTTTTTGCAAAAATTTCCCCCTTAGGGGAGTTGGAAAATTAAGCCGCCGGCGTCTGATTTCCCCATCTAAAAATGCTTCCCCACCGCCAAGCACCTCGTAGGCATCGCTCAATTTTACAAGTTGCTTGAACGCTCTCAACCGCCGGTCCACACCATGGCAGGAAACGAAAAAAGCGATGTCCATGCCATGGGCCTTTTCCAACAGCGCCAATAAATTTGCAACGAATGGCTCATCCTGTTCAGCGGGCGCTTTTTGAACGAAAGCCGGCAATTTCATCCAGATGGCTTGGGAACCGAAGAGCGAAAGCGTGCCAAGTGCGGCTTGCAGAGATCTGCAGAGCAACTTCGGCGGAATACTTCCGTCAAGGATCTCAACGGAATCTCCAGCCACCGCGTGAATGCGGGACTCAGCCTCCCGAGCCACAAGGAACGCGTCATCACCGTAAACAAAATAGACCGCCATGGAATTTGATCAGGTCCCGATTTGAAACCGGGAAAAACGGCCAATGCGGATGTTTTCACCAATTCGGGCGACAAAACCACCGATCAACTCCCCAACGGTCACATTCGGATCTTTGACGAAGGGTTGATTGAGAAGACAAACGGAGGCGTAGTATTTTTCCATTTTTCCCTTCACGATCGCCTCTATGGCATGGGCAGGTTTTCCCACTACCTGTTCGGCGGCGAAGGCCTCTTCCCGGGCGACAACGTCCAGGGGAACATCTTGGGATTGGATATAAATCGGAGCCGTGGCGGCGATGTGCATGGCGACGTCGCGGGCCAAAATTTTAAACTGCTCGTTTTTAGCCACAAAATCCGTCTCGCAATTGAGCTGCAAAAGCACACCCACACGTCCGCCAGTGTGAATATAGGCCTCGATAATACCCTCCACTGCCGTGCGATCCGCCTTTTTCGCCGCACTGGCAACGCCCTTCCTCCTTAAAATTTCAATGGCTTTTTCGAAATCTCCTCCACCCTCGCTGAGGGCCTGCTTGCAATCCATCAGACCTGCTCCGGTCCGTTCCCGGAGCTCACCTACCATCTTTGCTGAAATCACGACCATATAAAATATACCCCTATTCTTCAATTCCATCTTCCTCGGCCATTTCCACCAAAACCTCCGCGGTTTCGGAAAGGTTCACCTCAGGACTGATAAGCGCTTGCGTTTCCGCTTGTCCGTGGGATGCCCGACTGAGCGCCCGCAGCTCCCGGGATTCCAACCCCACGCGCACCGCGCCGGCGACGGTATCAACAATGATACGTATGGACCGGGAGGAATCGTCATTGCCGGGGATGCAAATATCCACCTCGCCGGGGTTGGCGTTGCTATCAACAAGGCCGATGGTGAGGATGTTAAGGCGCCGGGCTTCGCGGACGGCGATGGCCTCGTGGCAAACGTCCACCACGAAAAGCGCATCGGGGAGTTCCGAAATTTCCAACAACCCTTCAAAATTTTTCTGCATGCGCGCCATTTCCCGGCGCAGGGCGGAGGCCTCCTTGTTGGGCATCTGGTCAATTTCCCCTTTTTCCTCCATTTTCAAAAGCCGTTTGAATTTCTGCAGGCTGCGATTGACGGTTCGGAAGTTTGTCAACGTGCCGCCGAGCCACCGCTGCGAGCAAAATGGCATTCCCGCATTCCGGGCCGCCTCGCGGATGATTTCCTGGGCCTGGGGCTTGGTTCCAACGAACCAAATTCTTCCACCGCTTGAGACCAAATTCTCAACCGCCTGGCATGCCTTCGCCAATTGGGTGACCGTTTTCTCTAAATTGATGATCGAAATACCATACCGATTGGCGTACACGTACGGTTTCGAACGCGGGTTCCAACGTTTTACCTGGTGCCCCACGTGGACACCGGCCTGGAACAGTTCCTTTGCATTGGGTTGAATCATAATCACAGCTCCGTACCCGGACGTTGTCCGAGCCTGGGATATTCCATTTTTGAAGTTACCAAGACCGACCGTCGGCCTTTGGGGCAAGGTCCCATCAGCCGATAAAAAACTCAAGCCTTTTTTCAAGGTGTGCCCACACGTCCCAATGGGCGAAGTCAACAACCGAGGTGTCCACCAACGATGGCATGGGCACTGTGTCATTTCCTTCCACTTCGCCTTGCCTCGTGGAAACGCACGGGGTTGCTTCTCTAAAACGGAAAGATTTCCCCGGGCGGGGCCTACCCCGAAAATTGATGACATGGTTATACTCATGGAGGATTTATGGTTAAGCATGATAAGTTTTTTGTTTATTGGTGATATTCCTTAAATAGCTTCTGCAGCGGGCTGGCCCGTCCTAAGGACGCAGGAAATCCTCGTGAAAACGAGAGTTCCAGTTTGAAGCCAGGTGACAGGCTTAGGATTGGGGACATTCGCAGTTCCCAATCACCTTTAAAAATGTCTATCGCGAATGCGGCGGTATTTTTCATATTGAATCTTCTCCTTTGAATTCGAACTCAAGGGCCATACTGCTGGAGAATATACGTTTGTCAATCCTTTTACGATTTCCGGCGAATTTTTGGCCACCTCTGGGTAAAATCACGGTGGAAAGCCGCGAGGTCTAGCAAACACACCATTATGTGAGTTGCAAAATTCAAATGCCTAGATTCAACATCAGTATGCCGATCGCAATTTTCACATTTGTGCACGCGGGCGTAAGAAATCGCAGCCCAGCTCATGCGAGGCGTCCCCTAACTTGGCTTGAGCAGTAATCTTTGTCCCCAATCGCAGTCCCGATGCAACCTCGGAGCAAATTTTCCGCTTCTTTGACGTCGTGCCTACTGCCGTCCAGCAGGCGAAATACGACGATCTTTCCGCGTTCATCGAACGCCAAGTGAAGCTTGAAACGGAAGACGCAGCGGGTGGAGGAATAGACCCGTTTGGCAAATTCGGGAAAAATGTGGCAATTGTAAAAGCGAATTTTCTTTGCAGTAGCTGGCAATTGCTATACATAGAGACCTTATGGCTAGCTTGCTAAACGCCGGTCCGTATAGTTAATCACGGCCGTTGATTTTATAATTCAAAGTTTTGCAACTCGCATCAATGCATCTTCTTGTGGCATTAAAACACGAAGATGCAGCAAGATCTTCATGGCAAGCCAATTAAAAATTCGTTCATCCTGGACTCGATGTTAGAGTGGCCATCCAAATTATCGCCGAGTTTTTGGGATTGCCCCCTATGAACGATGAAATGTAAACACATGAGACAATGTTCGTCCATGACACGCTCGCAATCGTCAATCGCCTGCTTTGGAGTCCGCCGATGATCCTTACTCTCGGCGGGATGGGGTTGTATTTTTCCCTGAAGTTGCGGTTGTTGCAGGTGTTCCGCTTTCCGCGGGCTCTTGCCTGCGTTTTCCGTGGCGATGACGGCCATGGTGACGTGTCCCACTTTGCTTCACTCTGCACGGCGCTATCCGCGACCATCGGGACTGGAAGCGTCGTTGGCGTGTCGACGGCCATTGTCGCCGGTGGTCCCGGTGCACTTTTTTGGATGTGGGTCATGGCATTTTTGGGGATGGCCACCAAGTACGCGGAAGGGTTTTTGGCGATCAAATTTCGTCGCGTGGGGGAAGACGGAAAAATCGCGGGCGGTCCCATGCACTACATCGAAATGGGTACGGGGATTCGCTGGCTGGCCAAAATTTTCGCAATTTGTGGTATCCTCGCCGCTTTGTTAGGCATGGGGACTTTCGCCCAGGTAAACTCCATTACTATGGCGGCTAGTAATTTTGGCATTCCTAAAATTGCGACCGCCATACCGCTCACCTTGCTGGTGGCTGTCATCATCTGCGGGGGCATTCGCCGCATTGCCCTTCTATCTGGCTGGGTGGTCCCATTCATGTGTGCGTTTCACGTCATTGCTTCCCTGGTCATCCTGGGCATCCACTTTCGGGATATTCTCCCAGGTCTTGGCCTGATCGTCCAAGGCGCTTTTTGTCCGCGGTCGATTTTGGGCGGATCCCTTGGTGTGGGGCTGCTCACGGTGATGCAAATGGGTGTTAGCCGCGGGACCTATGCCACGGAAGCCGGTTGGGGCAGTGCCGCCATCGCCGCCGCCGCCGCCCGCACCAGTACGCCCTCACGACAGGGCTTGGTGTGCATGACCGGCGTATTTTTTTCCACGGTTATCTGCACCATGACTGGGCTGGTGCTCATCGTCACCCGTGAGCAAACGAATTTATTCCAGACGTCGTTGGAGGGCATTGCCCTAATTTCACAGGCATTCAGTGCAAATATTGGCTTTGCTGGACGCTACGTGGTGAATCTGGGACTCATCTTCTTTGCATTTACGACCATTCTTGGGTGGAATTATTATGGCGAAAAATGCTTCCAATATCTATGGGGACTGGAGCGAATTGCTTTTTACCGTATCCTATTTGTTGCCATGATTGCTCTTGGCCCACTTTTGCGGCTTAATACCATATTTATTGTTGCCGATATCTGCAGCGGCCTAATGATCATTCCTAATCTCATTGGATTATTTCTATTACGGAAACTAATCATCCGTGAGTCCGCGCGTACCTGATCCAAGATGGTTATGGAGTGGCCGGCGCGCGGATGTCGAGGTGGGCGGCATTTTTATTGTACTGCATTTCGAAAATTGACCACGCGGCCGTTAGACCAGATACTGTGGCGCAAGTTCCACCTACCGACCAAAAGGCTATTTCTATAAGCCAATGAAATTGGAATAAAAACGGACACAGAATGGTTGCAATGGCTAGGAACGTACACGTACAAATCACAAGCCACATCAGTGGAGTTGGCTTCCCGGGAATGGGCAATCTAACGGACTGTGGCCGTGCTTTTTGGGCGGTAGCCTGCGAGGAAGATGGTGTGTAAGTACTCACGTTTGGATCCAATGGAACTACATATGTCCTAATAAAGCAAGTCAGAAAATTCCTCTGGCAAACTTCCTACCGGTTTCAGGGTGAAAATCACACAACCGCAACCGATTTGAAAGCCTCGCACTTTTTCAAAATGGCCAGATCTTGCAAATTTATTGATACCCGAATAGGATCTGCGGGATTGAGCACGCGGAAACAGTCCTTCTCGCGAACGATGATTTCTGCGTACAAATTTCCTGGGTTTTCGTGGGCGTATGCGGCAAAGGCGTCAATGAAATCGCGTAATTTTTCCGAGGCCTTCCGCTCCAGGGTGATGCGCAAACATCGGCCAATGCGTTTGATATACTGCTCCCCGTCAAGAACTTCTGTGACGTTCAGTCCCCGCCGCTCTTCTTGAACACGCACAGTCCCGCGCGCGACCACGATAGCGCCGGGAATGAGCAACTGGGCATAGCGCTCGTAGGCATCGGGAAAAAGGTTCACCGTATGGTCTCCGCAGCGGCAACTGAGCTGTACATGGGCCCAGAGGCGGTTGGAATTTTTGGTAATTTTTTTAGTGATGTCGCTGATGCTGCCTATAAGCGTAAATGATCGCTGATCATGGAGGAACGTTTCATCGTCGGGAAAATTATCAATGGATTGTTCCAATCCGCAAAAGCTATCCAGTGGATGCCCAGAAACATAGAATCCCAATAATTCCTTCTCATAGTATAATTTTTCCCCGATGGGCATGGAATTTCCATGAATTTCAATGAGACTTTCCAGCGGATTTCCCAGCTCCTCTCCGAGGGTGCTAAAAAAATCATTTTGCGTGCTATTTTCCTCCCATCTCCGCCCGACCAATGCCTTTAGAACCCGTTCCGTGGAATTGATTAAATATTGGCGGTCGATGCCTAGTTGATCAAAGACACCGGCAAGAATTAGTTTTTCAAAAACCCGCCGATTGCCCGTTTTGGCGTCTACGCGCCAGGCGAAATCGGCAAAGCTCTTATAGGGACCGCGGGCATTGCGTTCGCTCAGAATCGCCGCCGTGGTTGCCTCCCCCATGCCCTTGATGGCTGCCAATCCAAAACGGATGCAGGCTTGGCCGCCATTAGCGGCAATCACGGGCGTGAAATGTTCCCAGGAATGATTGATATTCGCGCCGAGTACGGGGATACCGATGTTGCGGATGTAGGAAATGAGGGAAGTAATCTTTTCCGGGTTATTCAATTCCGACGAGAGCAAGGCGGCAAAAAATTCCAGGGGATAATGTGCCTTAAGATAGGCAGTTTGATAGGCAATGATAGCATAGGAAATGGAATGAGATTTGTTGAATCCGTAGCCGGCAAATTTGGCGAGAATGTCGAAGATTTCATTGGCCTTTTCCATGCTGAGTCCGTTTTGCGCAGCACCCTTCACAAAGACCTCTCGCTGTGCCGCCATAACCTCCACTTTTTTCTTTCCCATGGCCCGTCGGAGAATATCCGCGCCACCCATGGAATATCCGGCAATCACCCGTGCCGCTTCCATCACCTGTTCCTGGTAAATCAGCACGCCGTAGGTTTTTTGGCAGACTGACTCCAACAGCGGGTGGGCGTAGCGGACGTTCTGTGGATTGCGCTTGCCGCGGATATACTCGGGAATCCAATCCATGGGTCCTGGACGGTAAAGAGCACTCAAGTCGCTGATTTCGTCGATGGAAGATAGTTCGAACTGACGACAGAGGCCACGCATGCCCTCCGATTCTAACTGAAATACTCCAATTGTGTCTCCAGCGTTAATAAGTGCGAAGGTGTCGGAGTCATCCAATGGTATTTCCTTAATATTAAACGTTGGATCTGTCCTATGGATAAAAGTTTCAGCGTCGCTGATCACCGTCAGTGTTTTAAGCCCAAGGAAGTCCATCTTGAGCAGGCCCAATTCCTCCACGTAGTCTTTGGAATACTGCGTGGTCAAATTGCCATCCTGTAAGGTAACGGGGATCAAATTTTCACTGGGTTCGTCGGAAATGACCATCCCGCAAGCGTGGGTTCCCGTATTACGGACCGTGCCTTCGATGACCTTTCCTTCTTCAATGATTTGGTAGATCAGTGGGTTTTTGCGGATTTCATCCTGTAGTTCCGACGAGCGTTCCACGGCGGTAGCAAGGTCGATGCCAAGTTCATCCGGGACCATTTTTGCGATGCGATTGGCCTCCACGTAAGGGACATCGTTGACTCGCAATAGATCGCGTAGGGCCATCTTGGCGCCAAAGGTCCCAAAAGTGATAATATTCGCCACACCGTCCCGGCCGTATTTGGTGCGTACGTAATCGATGACCTCGTCACGCCGTCGCATGCAGAAATCGATGTCAAAGTCCGGTGGTGAAATACGTTCTGGGTTGAGAAAGCGCTCGAAAATCAATCCAAAGCGCATGGGGTCAACGTCGGTGATGTGGAGCGCATAAGCTACAATGGACCCGGCGCCGGACCCACGCCCGGGGCCAACGGCGATACCATTTTGCAGCGCCCATTGGATAAAGTCCTGCACAACGAGGAAATAATCCGTAAATCCAGCCGCGATAATTACGGCCAATTCGTTATCCATCTGCCGTACAATATCTTGTGAGGTGACATGGTAGCCAAGTTGCACCGTTGGCGGTCGTTCTGCATGTTCACAATCTACCCCATAACGTTCCTTTATGCCCCCAATGCACAATGTCCGAAGGTAATCGCCCTTGTCCATGGCCGCAAATTCTCGCGGCATGGGAAATACCGGGTAATGATTTTGCCCATATGGCATGGAGAAGTCGCACATTTCCGCCACGTATAAGGTATTTTTCAGGCATTCCGGATGCCCGCTAAAAATTTGGTACATTTCTTCGTAGGACTTTAGATAGAACTGTTGCCACGGCATACGCATGCGCTTTTCATCCTGGAGTTTGGAGCCAGTCTGAATGCACAGCAGGGCGTCGTGGGCTTTCCAATCATCCTGGGAAATGTAGTGCACATCGTTGGTGGCAACAGTGCGGAGTCCGTGACGATGAGCAATATCGAAGAGATCCGGTAAGATGCGCACCTGTTCGGGGATTCCGTGATTTTGCACTTCGATAAAAAAGTTCTCCCGCCCGAAGATATCCAAGTATTTACAAAGCGCTTCTTCCGCGCCAACCTTGTCCCCGCGCATCAGGCAATCCGGAATGCGTCCCTGGAGACATCCGGATGTGGCGATGAGCCCTTTGGAATAGCGGGCAAGTGTTTCCAAATCCACCCGCGGTTTGTAGTAAAATCCGCGCGTATACGCTTGGGACGCGATATGACATAGGCTATGGTAGCCTTCCAAATTCTTTACCAGTAGGCACATGTGATAGAGTGCGTTTTGTTCCCGGTGCGGACGATCGGCCATGGTTAGGTCCCAGAGGGTATAAGCCTCATAGCCAACAATTCCACGAATTCCCACTTTCTTGGCCTCCTTGAGGAATTGTGGGGTGCCAAAAATGTTTCCATGGTCCGTTAACGCAACGGTGTCCATACCAAGCTCGACTGCCCGGGCGCAAAGACGGTCTAGCCGGCAGGCTCCGTCTAAAACACTATAATCGCTGTGTACATGAAGATGTGCAAATTTAGCCCGCATGCTTCCAGAAAACGAAAGTCGTATGCGGGTTGCAAAACTCAAATTCCTAGACTTAGCATCAGCACTCCGGTCGCGATAGCGGCTTGAAGTGTTTCGTGTTTATGCGTGCGGGAATAATCTCTTGCGGAAGTCGCTCCGAG
>JAITCU010000036.1 GCA_031282835.1 Puniceicoccales bacterium | reverse complement strand
TTTCTCCCATTTTCGCTCATGGCAAGGGGCGAAAGCAGCTATAGTTATCGCAATGGCAACAATAAACCTGGGGTTTCAGCCTGTAAATGCGTTATAAATTAACTCGATGTTAGGGTTGGGGGAGAATCTTTTGATCCCCTGTTTGATGCGTTTCATGACCGTACCTTCACCGCCAAGATTACCGAAGCCGAGGTGCGGATACGCGTCCGCTGTTATCTTTTCGTAATGCGTACTATGGAGAAAACCACTTCCAGAAGACTGGGAACCGTCGTGCGCAGATCGGGTAAAACCAAATTCTTAAACCCGTTCCCCTTTTTTCATTTGCCTTTAAAAAGTGGGGTTCGTAAACTTCATCTATGGATTTGGATTCGCTTATGGCGGGTGTGAGCAAGCGTATGAGCCTCCCACTCAAGCTTGACCCTGAAACGCGGCGGTGTGTATTGCAGGACAAGGAATCGCACTTGGAAATTCTCATTGAATTTCCCCAACGGAACACGGCTCTGTTCATTTATTCGCCGCTCATGCAGCTACCCAGGGAGATCGACCAGGTAAAATTTCTGGAATCCCTCCTCGAACTTAATCTCTTCGGGCTGCAGACCAACGGGACCACCCTTGGCTTCGACCGCAAGCACGGCCACATTGTTCTCCACCACTCCGTTCCACTAGAATTCATCGATGAACAGATTTTCGTAAACGTACTGACCAATTTCATCGCAACGGCGCGAAAAATTTCATCGCGCATAAGCGACCTACAGCTGGTCAACCAAAAACGGGCTAAGATTGCCAATACGCACTACTCCCCCGCGGAAAATGCCAAGCCACGCCAGTCCATGAGGATTGTCCGCATATGAAGGGATTTTGACCGGGCAGAACGGGAAAAACAGAGAAAAAAGGACAAAAATGACGGAGGTTCCCCGGGAAAAAAATGACCTCCGCCATGTCTGCCGATTTTATCGCATCCTGCCCGATGGACATTCACATTTTGTCGCACCCGAAGGTCAGGATCTTGAACCATTGACCGAAGAACTGTTTGCACTACTGGGATTTCAGCCGGAGTTCAAATTTTTATCGGGGCAGGATTTTCAACGGCGCTGGTTACAATTTGAAGCCGTAGGTGTTCCGCATGAGATCGCTGGCAATGATGACGGCGAAGGGGCAAGCGATGACCTGCCCCATCAAATTCAACACTGGTTGCAGCGGGGCGTGGAACTGGGCGCGGCGGATATCCACTTCGAAAGCGACGCGGACGAAATTCTCCTACGCATGCGCATCGACGGCACCTTACGAACGATGCACCGGTTCTCCGGGGAATTGCGCCGGGAACTCTCCGCCTGCCTGCGCGCCATGGCAAATTTGGACATCTCGGAGCACTTTCGCCCCCAGGATGGCCGGCTAAAGTGTTTCGTGGCAGGAAAGGACGTGGAATGCCGCATCTCCGTCCTGCCAACGAAGGCCGGGGAAAGCGTAGTCCTACGAGTTTTGGACAAACATCGGCGCTTTCCACAATTGGATAACCTGTACATGCCACCGGAAATTATGGAAGCCACGCGGCACGTCATGCGACTACCCAGCGGGTTATTCCTGGTCATCGGCCCTACCGGCAGCGGAAAAACCACATCCATCTACGCCGCGCTCCAGGAAATTAATTCCGATGATGCAAAATTGCTAACTATTGAAGATCCCATTGAATATGAACTAGATGGCATCCTGCAGGTAGCCGTGGATCTGGCCGTTGGCCGCACATTTTCTTCCGTTCTGCGCTCCTTCCTCCGCCACGATCCGGACAAAATTTTAGTTGGAGAAATCCGTGATCGGGAAACGGCACAAACTGCGCTACAGGCAGCGCTCACGGGGCACCTGGTCCTTACGACGCTGCACACGGCGACGGTAGAGGAAGCCCTCCTCCGCCTGCAAGAGATGGGCGTGGATCCATTCTTGCTCAGCTGCTGCCTGCGCGGCATCCTCTCCCAACGCCTGCTGCGGCTAAACTGTCCCCACTGCGTCACAACGTGCGCGGAAGGGGAAGTTGATAAGCTTCCAGAAATCCTTCGGCAAATTGCCCATGACCGCTTGAAATCTGGAAGGAGCTGTGAGCAGTGCGGACACACGGGCCATTTGGGACAGCGCGCGGTTTTCGAATTTTTTTCCATGGACGATCCCGCAAAGGAAAAGGTGGCCCAGGGGAGCTTCTCGCAGTTAAAACCCACAAAATCACTCATGGAACAGGCGATAATATGGGTGGAGGAGGGCATTTTGTGCCCATCGGAATTTTCGGAGCAAATACCGCATTAAAGTCCCACGAGAGGATAAACCTTTGCCCGATCTTCCGGAGACATCTGATTCACTGTTACCATATGAGCGTTTTGCAAGGGTTAAGGATACGATTGCCAACTCTTGGGAGCGCGGCGGGCATCCGCTAGGGGTTATTACTAATTGCGTCTTTCGCGTTCGGACTATATGAGTCCGAAGATATCCTGTCCCAGTTCGAACAAGTTTTCAAAAACGGCGGCCGGTGGGTGGTGGCAGGCAAGGAGTTCTTCCCGCGTGTTAGTGCCCGTTGTGACCCCGAAAGTTGCACATAGGCCGCCCAGGTCGCCGGTTGCCATGTCAATGGAAGAATCTCCGACCATGGCCGCGGAGTCGGCATCGGCGCCAATGATCCCCAGGACTTTTTCCGTGAAAGCTGGATCGGGTTTGCGCAGGCCTTCGTTCTCAGACTCGGTTCCGAGAATCACATCCGTGTGGCGATTCAGGCCCAGCGCATTGCACGCGAGGTCGGCGTGGGTTTGCAATTTATTGGTGAAGATGGCTACTTTCTTACCTAATTTTTTAAGCCTTCCCAAAATCCACATCGCGCCGGGCATGGGGCTGAGTCCGTCCAAATACGTGGCAGCCATTAGCGTACGGAACCTCTGGCAAAAATCCCCCAGGAGTGTCTGCTTCTCTGCGGGCAAAAGTTGGGCAACAATCTCCGGGAGCGTGGGCCCGATAAGTTTTCGCATCTCCTCCCTGGACCGTTCTTTGCAACCAAATTCCCGCAAGGTTTGGTTATAGCAACGGCAAATGGCCGGAAGATGGTCAATGAGCGTGCCATCTAAGTCGAAGAGGATGGCGTTAATCAATTTCTTCATCGTTTACAACGGAGTCGGAGTTACTAGCTTACGGCCATCATGCAATCTCAGAATGCGAAGCCGACGTACTGTGAGATTTCTTTAACGGCAGCTGGGCAGATTGGCTTGCTGATTTCCGGAGATTGGAAAAACGCCCCGCGAGGGGCCCTACCCACGGCACACAACTGGTGGCGGGAACACATGCAATCCTTCACCGACGGAACAACGAATCTCCCGATACTTCAAATCTACGTGGACAAATCCCTTCTGGACTGGGACGATCGCCTGCCCGCTTTCGTATATGGCATTCAGCGGTTGGCCCGCGAAAAAAATCTTCTCGCAGAACGTGTGGGATTTCCCGACGCGCTGGAACAGCTCCTCCGGACCACATCGGAGGCCGTTTCCGTACCAAACGGAAACCACGATTCACACCACGGGCATGACGTAAAATCCATCGATTTCATCGGCGAATGCGGAATTATATTGGGGAAATTTTTTTTCCGCCGGGCGTTCGTGCGCCGGTCGGACTGGGTCATACTCCTGCAGCAGGTGGGTGTCAATGCCCTGCCCATTGTCGCGCTGATTAGCTTTCTAACGGGCATAATCCTGGGGTTTGTCGGTTTGATCCAATTGGAGCGCTTTGGGGCTGCCATCTACGTGGCGGATCTGGTCGGGTTGGCAATGGCACGGGAAATGGGCGCGATTATGACCGGGGTAATTATGGCCGGGCGTTCCGGAGCGGCCTTTGCGGCGACGATTGGGACCATGAAAGTGAATGAGGAATTAGATGCCCTGAAGACGTTTGAATTTTCGCCCATGGAATTTTTGGTCCTTCCTCGGTTATTGGCCATGGCATGCATGGTCCCTCTGCTGTGCATTTTGTCGGTGTTGATCGGCATTGGTGGCGGCATGATCATCGCCGTGGCGCTCTTCAATGTATCTGCTCCACAATACATAATTGAGACCCTTTCCGCCGTACGCCTGGCGGATTTCATGATCGGCGTCGCCAAGGGGGCGATCTTTGCCTTCCTTGTTGGCGGACTCGGCTGTTTGCGCGGGTTGCAGTGTAGAAAGGATGCGGCGGGTGTTGGCGAGGCAGCCACGTCGGCAGTTGTTTCGGGAATCACTGCCATCATCCTCGCCGATGCCTTTTTTGCATTTCTATGCAATGCCTTGCATATCTAGCTGCGCAGTCGCGAGTTATCGTCCGCGATGGTAAACATAAGCTCAGCAGATGAGGTCACCTTGCCGTCCACGTAACAGACCCCATTCGCGATGCCGATGCGTTCCCCACGGTGCCTGCGGAGTTGAATTTCAATGCACAACTGATCCCCCGGTTCGACCATGCGACGGAATTTTACCCGATCGCAACTCATAAAAAGCGCCAATTTCCCTGCCAAGTTTGCCCGATGCAGCATAAAAACTCCCGCTGCTTGCGCCATGGCCTCAATTTGTAACACCCCTGGCATGACGGGCCGTCCGGGGAAATGTCCTTGGAAATAGGGCTCATTGATAGACACATTTTTAATGGCGACCAGGCCCGTTTCATTGATGGTCAATACCCGATCAATTAGTAGAAAGGGATAGCGGTGGGGAATCAGGTTGATAATCTGGTGCACGTCCAAACCTGTGCCTTCTGCGGAGGAAAATAATTTTCCCTTGGGTAAATCGTCGGCTTCGGCTGAAGTAAAATGCTTCCGGACCTCTCGGGTGAACTTCGCGTTCAGCGCATGGCCAGGGCGTATGGCGACAATGTGTGCCTTCAGCGGCCTCCCGAGGAGTGCAATGTCCCCGAGGAGGTCCAGGATCTTATGTCGCACGAATTCGTTGGGAAAGTGCAGGGGCTCGCGGGAAATGATCCGATCGCCATCAAGGACAATGGCTGAATCCAGGTCTCCGCCCTGGATTTTACCCATTTCAAGCAATGGGGTAATATCCTCGTAACGGACAAACGTCCGTGCGTGAGCGATTTCCGACGCAAAGGTTTCTGGTGTGATTTCCAGGGTGAGATGTTGCGTATGAACCCCTCGATCGTCCACATAGGTGCAAGTAATTCTAAGGCCATCGTGAGGAGTTGCAAAAATGGTACGGTTGCCATCGTGCACATAAACGGGCTGACGTAGCGTGAAATGGACCCGTTCTCGCGCCTGCTCGGCAATTCCCGCCTCTCGCAACAGCCGCGTAAAGTTTTCCGCGGATCCGTCTAAAATGGGCAGCTCCGGGCCATCCACTTCGACGAATACGTTATCGACACTAAGGCCGTTCAGAGCCGCCAAAAGATGCTCGACCGTGTTAATTTGCACATCCCCATTGGCGATGGTGGTCGCGCGAACTAAGTCACTAACCTTTTCGATATCTGGCCGCAGCTCGGGGCAACCAGGCAGATCCGTGCGGCAAAAAACGATGCCGCTGTCCGCGGGACTGGGCCTTAATTTTAACGTTACTATCCGGCCGCAGTGAAGCGCCCGTCCCCGGGCGATCACCTCTCGCAGGATACCTCTTTGCTTCACCCGCACCTGCCTAAACGCTTTCATGCCACGCGCAAGGCATTATTTTGGCGACGTCGGGGCATCCTTCGAAGTTTTTTTCAGCAAAATTTTTCACCTTAAAATTTTCATTCGGGTAGATTTTCGGAAGGAGTGGTAGTAAGCGTTTTTTGCAAATAGGGATCGATCTCGCCACTAAGTCCATATTCCTGTGCCAGGTTTCCAAGGAGCGCTTTATTGACGGCCAGATCAGCCAACGTTTTCAGCGAGTCAATGCTCTCAATGGCCTGGACAAGTGGCTCCTCGGGCTTTAAAGGTGTTTGGGGGAGTAGAGGCTTGATCGGCAATTTCGGCGCGGGTTTTTTTCTAGCGTTCAGACCGCTGATAGTAGATTCTAATACACTTATTTCAAATTTTTTAACGGCAATTTTCAAGTCGATGTTGCGTTTGCTTGAGTCTTCCAAGGTTAAGCCGCGTTCTAATTCTAACACGCGCAAGTCTTGCATTAAATTTGCTAACTTTTTCTCCGAATTCTTTATTTCTTTTTTAATTGGTTTATTGTGTTTTTTGACTTTAACGCGTTTTTGGCGTGCATCGGCATATTCACGTTCATACTTTTCCATAGCTACTTTATTTTTTTTCTCATCCTCGGCTTTATTGTACTGATTTATTTCGCGCACTTTTATAAGGAGGTTTTGCAAGATGCCTCTTAATTCCTGTTTGCCGGTGGCACAAAATTCGATTTGTTCATAGTAGATTTTCGCGTCCTTGAGTATCTGTTCATTCGCAGCAAATGCTTCATCGACTTTATCCAGTTTCCGCGTGAAATATTCCCCGAAGGATCCCGCAGTCGACTGTCTGCGTAATCTTTCATTAAAATATAGCATTTGTGCGTAATTATCACCCTGCTCGCGGAGCCAACATCCGTAGCAAAAAGATCCAATGGCGGTGAGGAACATTGCGGTTCCCAAGCAAACTAAAATAGCGCCCACGATGGGATTAACCCCCGAAATTCCGATAACCGCACCGCTAGCTAGGAAGAGTGAACCAACCCCTACAAGGGTGGCTGCTGCTGTGAAAAAATTGGATGTGCGCTTGGTAAGAAGTTCATTTGCTGCTGTCACTCTTTCGGTTCGATCCTGATTAATGGCCGCGAGCCCTTCCGATTTGTCTCGGTTTATCTTTGCCTCGAATTGCGCGCATGTAAGCATGGCAATAGAATGACAAATTAAGTGCTAATTGCAATGAAATTCTCGAGTGCATAATTGGATTTTTGTTGCGTAGTCATGCCTGTTGCTATTTGGGGCTTAAAGCTCGGCCGGCACAACTATAACGTGCTTAAAACCAGACAATTGAAAAAAATGAATAGATTGTCCACACTTCAGATAAATAAAGTCCGCATACCGGCCCTGAATCATGGGAAAAATCCCAACCATTTTCCTTGCAGACATCATCCACCGCGATAAATAAACTAATCAATGCATCTTCGTGTGACATTACAAAAAACGCGAAGATGCAGCAAGATCTTCATGGCAAGCCAATTAAAATTCGTTCATACTGGACTCGATGTTAGGGTTAAACCTGGGGTTTCAGCCTGTAAATGCGTTATAAATTAACTCGATGTTAGGGTCTTTTATTGAATCGGCCCAAGTCGCCGAAGCCAAGCAAGAAAGAAGGACGATTCGATAAAAGTTTACCAGGCCTCACCATAATTCAGAGTTTTGCAATTCGCATAATCTTTTTTAATCCAAGCGTTTTCCGGACTGAAGCTTTGCGGGAGGCAGGATTTTGTAAATTTTTGCGCGTGAAAAATTTGTAATTGACAAAACGAACGACGTGTTTATTTTAAAAGAATGTCAAACATCAATCAATTTGTACTGGCCATTCTGGGATTCAAGATATGCCAAAACGCTCCAAACACATGTACGATTTCGAACAGAGGAACAGACATTGTTTGCCGAAATGTGGAATTCAGCTCTCCGCAATTTTGGGCCGGAGTACTTTTACGATGGCTATTTGCGGCAACGGGCATTGGCGCCATCATACTCTGGGTGTTAAAGTGTATTTACTCCGACGCCAGCGATGCCCAATCACTCACCCAGAGTGTAGCCATGACGTTCCAAGCAGCCAATGCCAAAGACAATACGAAAGACCCGCAAAAACAAGGGAAGTACGATCAAACTATCAAACGCCAGGCAATGCGGCACGGCTTTGATGTTAGACAGGTCGGCCGCAAAGTTCAACCCGATGGAAAAAGTCTCGCACAAGCTTGACTGTGACGCGCGCCAAGCTTGTGCGAGACTTTTTCCATCGGGGTACCAATGCTGGTCGGGCTGATGAGATTCGAACTCATGACCTCCTGCACCCCATGCAGGCGCGCTACCAGGCTACGCCACAACCCGAAAATAAAAGGGCCAGGCACTCCACGGCGCCTGGGGTACCTCGCTACCGTTGCTTCCTTCCGGATCTCGCGGAGTTCACGGGCCGCCAGCGCATGGAACCCAACCCACAGCGACAGTGGCAGAAAACTTTCCCGCGGCAACGGTAAAATTAGTGATTTTTGCGGGACATTTTCGTCTCGTGCCAAATCACACCAGAACATCTCGCACGAGTTTCGTTCCGCAGCACCCGTTCACTCATCATCCCAGCTGTGGGCGCATCATGTGATACGGACGTGTTTAGCGCGGGGGAAAAAATTTCTAGGCCTGATGGGCATAGATCTGCGCCCCGAGAGGGCAGCAGTCATTGGCGCGATTACTTTTGGCTTTTGAATTTTTCCATTGGAGTCTCAAATGTACGCAAAGGGGTTGCGTTTACAAAAAACACAATTAGATTGATTAAGAGTTGGGGGTCAAACTTGAAGAATGTTCTTTTTCCGCGGTTTAGCGATGATACACTCTGGTGGAAAATTGCCCTTGGCGTTGTACTCATGTTCATACCAGGGGTGAATTTACTCGCATTTGGGTACTTGTATCGGTTTTTGCAGTCTCCCCGGTTCGCGACGGACGGGGGCATCAGTCTGCCACAGTGGGACGATTGGCAGAAATTATTCATCGATGGTGTGCGCCTTGCTGTCTTCATACTTGCCTATGTGTGCGCGGCACTTGGGCTTTCCCTCTTTACCCAACGCTTTTTCTACTTTGGCAGCTTGGGCTACCTTGCCCTGCATTTAACCCGAATTTTTCCATTTTTCATGGTTATTCTGCAGCCGCTATTTCTCGTAACGCTTGCAATTTATCAGCACCGGGAACAGCCACGGGATCTTATGGATGTCTATACCATCGCTCATCGATTAAAATATGTATGGTGGCCCATGCTTTGGCCCGCCCTGGGTTTTTGGGGATTACAAGCCGTGTGCGGCGTCCCCTACGGTTTCGTATGCTTCTACGGCATCGCATGGTTTGCAGGCTTTGGCATCCTTTTTGCATGTTTTAACGAACTTATTCGCCACTACGGCGACCGCATGGAAAATGAAGATAGCGCGGCGTAGGCGCAAATCAGCTGGAAAGTAGGGGACTTTTTAAGAGGGGTTTGTGTATAGTGAAGCCTGGTAAACCTTTATCGAATCGGCCTTTTTTCTTGCTTGGGTTCGGCGACCTGGGCCGATTTAATAGAGGTCTTGTAGAAGTAGATGCCGCCAAATTTGGAAAAAAATTGAGCAGGCTCCGCCGCGAAGCATTTTTCTACGGGAAGGCCGTATGAAATCCGTTTTTTATGTTTACAAATCCAGCAATAATTTGGAATCTTAGGTTGTATCTTTTCCCTTTATTGCGGTATCGCGCGGAAAGGACTTTAAAAATTTTAAGCCTTTGAAAGACGTGCTCGACGCGGACCCAGATCTGCGAAAATTCACTAACAAATTACCCCGATGGAAAAAGTCCCTCATAGGCTTGACTATGAGGGACTTTTTCCATCGGGGTTATGTGTACAATTTTCACTAAAAGTGGCTCAAGGCGCTTGATGCAGCGGCAGATAGTGGCTCCATCAACGCCTAAAAATGCGCCAAGCATTGCCTCGGAAACGTAGAATCGGTAATACAAGAGTAGGGCAAATAGTTGTTCGCCTATGGACAGTGTACAATTGCGGCCAGGTCGTTTGTACAAAGCGATCACCTCATTCGCCCAAAGGATTTCCAATTTGGCCAAAAGCACTCGAAATTTGGCAGCTTCTAGCCCAGTTAATCCCGAAAAATTTCTTGCCCGTTTCAGCAGCTTCTCTAGTCTGATCATGTTGGGTCTGGACGATTTGTTGTCGCCCACTGATTTTTCGCAACGCTTTTATACTACCCCGATGTGCGGAAAAGACATTTTTGCCGTGAGGTACCTACCTTGGGGCAATAGATCCGAATCCGTTACCGTTTGCGGCAACGCTTTACTGCTGGCCGGGAAAGATTTTTTAAAAAAATGGCTTGCTAAATTCCTGTCACAATGCTTCTTATATTCGGAGAGGGGTGGTTGTGTCGGAAAGTAAAAAAGCAGATGAGCCGGAGCGTCTGGAGTCTCGCCGGCAAAAGTCCATAACCTTGCACAGGGAATCTCACCTCGGTGTCGGTTATAGTGATGCGAAGGGTTATGTTGGTGCTTTCGATCTAATTTTAAGGGATATCATGTCCTTGGCCAAAAAATGTTTGGGCACACCGAAAAATTTTATGCTTTGTTTAGTGGGTGTCCCTATGGGCTTTTTCAAAAAAGCCCATAATAATGGATTTTCTAATCTGTAACTTTAAAGATGTGCTGAAAGAGGAGAAGCTATGGCCCACCCGGAAAATGAATCTACAGGAGCCGAACCGCAGATCCAATGTGCCACACCGGAGGTAGAAGGCATGGCGGATTGGACGAATGATGTTGATGATTATATTTCGGCTTGTTTGCCCAAGGCGTCCGCGTGTGACTATGATCGCATCGAAACCGCCAGGAAGCTTACATTTCATGGCAAGGGCGAAGAGGCGTTAAAATGCTTAGATGGAGTGCGTGATCCCACATATAAATTGTGGGCAAATTACTATTTCCGGGCAAGGGTTGATGCGCTATTAGCGTCGGGCGATAGGGACGGGGCGCAAGCGGAGCGCATTAAGTGGCTGCGCTACGAGCCTACCCTTAGGCTATATGAGGAAATTATCGATAATGCGGCAGACGATGATGCCAAGCAAAAACTTAGAGCTGAGGCTATTGAAATAGCCATTAAATATAACAATGTGTATATCGGCATGAACTTCCTGGTTGAGTTGGATGAATTTGGCCAATGCGCGGAATTGATTTATGCGAAATTGGAGAGTGAGATTGATGGAAGTAATTATCAGGAGCTTAGGCCGGCAATAAATACCTTGCGAAACGTGGAGCCATTGGCGGCCGTGCTTCTAAGTCGAAAAATTTTGGAGCGCATTCTCAACAAGCAACTTTCGCAATATTATAGGTTTGCCGCAAGGGATCTTGTGAATTGCGCTAATTTTAGCAAAAAAATAACGAATTTTCGCGGATACATGGGCCATGACGAGTATTTCGCAAAGATAAAGGCTACATATGGCAGGCAGTACGCATTTTGGAAAAAATTCAAAGAAATAAACCGCACGGGCAGAGATTAATATCCGCAATTTGCGCTGAGCTTCCCGATGACAAATGGGCTGTATTGTGTTAAGACCCGTTGAAGCGCGATAATTTTAAGATTTTTGCTATCAACTTGCCAGCCATTAGAAGTCCTGCAGAAGTCGCTTTTGGGCCATTTTTCCCCGCATGAAACGCCGGGCTTCAAGGACAGTGTTCCTGACTTTTGCAGGACCCCTATTCCTGTCCCAAAGTTATTTAGCTATACCTGCTCAAGCGGCTATGGTTCACGTTTTTTGGTCTTTCCTTTTGAGATGCTAGTCAACATCTAAACTATTCACAATTAGCTGTTCTGCTGAGGACTGGAAATGGCAAGGAGCGATGAATGGATATGGTGGGTGATGATACCATAGCGGTCTTCATGGGCCGGTCCCGGATCGTATACCTCCGGCATTAGAGGAGGTCCGTAGACAACGCGTAGGGGAACGAAAAATTTTGGATTTTTCATACTTGAATTCCACGCCCAGTGGCTTCCAAAAACGCGCACGGGGACAACTGGGGCCTGCGCCCGAGCGGCGAGCAGTCCAATCCCGCGCTTGAGGGGTTGGATTTCACCGTCCAAACTACGCTTTCCCTCAGGAAAAATGAGTATCGATTGGCCCGCTTTTAGTTTTTGCAGGACATTTCGAATGGCAGAAATATCCCCGGCGCCGTCCCTGTCGACGGGAATGGTTAGGAGCTGGCTGAAAAATCTTCCCCGTATACCCGGTTTGAAGAGGGTTTTTCGGGCAAGGGAAAACGTACTGCGTATGCAGCCGACCGCGACCGCCGGGGGATCCAGGAAGCTGCAGTGGTTTGCCGCCAGAATACAGGCTCTGCATTGGGGGACGTGTTCCTCGCCCCAAAATTCGACATCGAAAAAATCCTCCACAACCACCCGAAAAAACCACCGGCTGATGGCGAAAAGAAAAGGCGGTCGCATGGGATCATCGTATATTGCGCCCTGTTTCATTGTAACAGAATGTCTATTAATGTTGCAAGGCAGGAGTTTGTCAAGTGGCGAGGGCGCCAAAAGCCACAGCAGCAAAATAAAAGCGCCTAAATGCAAGTTGCAAAACTCTAAATGCCCCGACGGGAAAAGTCTCTCACAAGCTTGACTGTGACACGAGCCAAGCATCGGAAAACATTAGAGGTCTTGCAGAAGTCCGCCCGCTGAAAATCCAATATAAAAGCGTTGCGAAAAATCAGTGGGCGACAACAAATCAACCATACCCAACATGATCAAATTAGCGAAGCTGCTATGCGGGTTGCAAAACTCAAATTCCTAGACTTAGCATCAGCACTCCGGTCGCGATAGCGGCTTGAAGTGTTTCGTGTTTATGCGTGCGGGAATAATCTCTTGCGGAAGTCGCTCCGAG
>JAITCU010000010.1 GCA_031282835.1 Puniceicoccales bacterium | reverse complement strand
TATGGAAGCTCGCCCAACGCTGGTGGAAATATTCAAAGGTGTTTGCGGATTTTGCGAGAAAAATTCATTGGAATTTCCTCCCACGAGTGGGCGCCCATCGATATTGTCTTTTGCGCAGCTTCTTACGCTGAAAATTTTCTGGGAACTCTCTCGAGTAAAGGATTTTAAGACATTTTATCATGGGCCGCTGCGCAAAATTCTGGCGGAATTTTTTCCTAAATTGCCCGAATATTCCGGAATTATGAAACGCCTGCCAAGATTCTGGGAAATTTTAGAAAATGCATTTAAGGACAAAAAACATCATGGGAAATTCATCATTGATTCGACCCCGGTGAGGCTTTGCCTGCGGGTTCGTCTTAAACGCTTCAAAACAATGCGGGAAGCCATGGGTATAGCTGTTAGTTCTACTAAGAAAGTCTGCGGATTCAAAGTGCACGTCGTGACGGATATAAAAGGGAAAAAAGTAGTTAATTTTTGCTTTTCCAAAGGGTCATCGCACGATGCAAACCATCTTGAAGAAGTATTCCAAGGCTGCTCTGGGTGCGCCATCGGAGACAGTGGCTATGTTTCTAAAGAGAAAGCCGAGCGCATGAAAAAACATCACCTTAAATTCATTGCGAAAGCGCGAAAAAACACGAAAAGACAGAGCGCAAAAAAAGAAAAACAACTTCTGAAAAATCGGTTCCGAATCGAAAATTTTAATCAAAAATTAAAAAGTTTAGTCGGTGAAGATTTTTCCAGATTTCGCACCTGGGCCGCTGCCAAAGCGGTAATCGGGGTAGCTATGGTGGCCATAAACCTGGGTTTTTAGACTTTTTCCATCGGGGTGATGGAAAAAGTCTCTCACAAGCTTGACTCACGTCACAGTCAAGCTTGTGAGAGACTTTTTCCGTCGGGATAATTATCTGAAAATTCGATCGAACTTTGCGGCCAGTAATCTATGGTCACATACCCATTCCGCCGTCGACCACGAGCACCTGGCCGGTGACGTAGGCCGCTGCATCTGAGACCAAAAATACCACCGCGTGGGCGATGTCCTCCGGCTTGCCCAATCGCTTCATGGGGATGCTGCTCAGAATTTGTTGCGTGACTCCGGCATCCAATACGGCTGTCATATCCGTTTCCACAAATCCAGGGGCCACCGCGTTGGCGGTTACTCCGCGACTTGCCAGTTCCCGGGCCACGGACTTCGTAAATCCAATCACCCCTGCCTTTGCCGCCGAATAGTTGGACTGCCCACCGTTCCCGACCAATCCGACGATGGACGATATGTTGACGATCCGCCCCCAACGGCGATGTACCATAGGGCGGCAGAGCCGGCGCGTCCAAAAGAAACAGCTGTCCAGGTCCGTGCGCATCACATCATCCCATTCTTCGTCTTTCATGCGCAGAAGCAGGTTATCACGCGTGACACCAGCGTTGTTCACCAGAATATCTACGCGCGGATGCGCTTTCAGGATGGACGCACAGGCGCTTTCAATGGCGGAGCGGCTGGAAACGTCGACCCCGTGGGCCTCCGCTTCCCGGCCCAAGGCTTTTAAATCCGCCACCGTTTGCGCGCTGGAATCTGCCGAGCGGCTGATGCAAATCACATCCGCACCCTCCCGGCCCAGGGCGAGCGCAATCGCCCGGCCAATCCCCCGGCTCGCCCCCGTTACCAGGGCCACTTTTCCCACAAGCGCATCCCCCATTGGCCCACGAAAAACCCAACTCGGTTCCTTTGCGAGTGGATTTTAAAAGCTTTTTGGGCCGCACCCGAACCATGCTAAGTTGGAGGTCTCGCAGAAGCCTGCCCGCCGAAAATCCAATAGAGACCCTAACATCGAGTTAATTTATAGCGCATTTACAAACCGAAACACCAAGCTTATTATTGCCATTGCCACAACGCATCGCATGATGTAAATTTGATTGCTAACCTGCTCCGCAGCAGCGGCTGGACCGCCAAGGGAAGCATAGTCAAACAGGCGATTGGGAATACGCACGGTTGTGTGGTTTGCTACGGAGAGGACGGCTGCATGATCCCCGATGTCACCGAACCGCCCGCTGCGGGAGCCGGAGATGGGAGTACCGTGAAATTGAAAGCGGGAATCGCGGAGAAAATCGTACTGGCCTCGTGCGGCGTCGATGGTTCGGTATCGGTCTTTCTCCCGAAATCGTCGAAGTACACCTCCTTGATGGAGCAAATTTTGCAACGCGAGGCAAACGGACACGAGACCATGGTGCGTCGCATCATCGCAGATAGCGGGCTCGCCGTCTCCTATAGGATTCCGCCTTTGCCGGCGCCGCTGTGGCGCGTTGTGTTTGCCAAGGCCGCCGCGGTGGTTGGCCTTTTGTTGGGTGGATTAGCCCAGTTGGCCGGTCGACATTGGCCCAAGCTTGCGAGTCAACAGGTCTTGACCTGATTAGGTGGCCTTGCGGTTTCCCGCCACGATCCGACACAAATCGTCCCAAATTTCCCTAAAACGAAGAAGAACGTTGACATCTGCCTCCCGTTCATCAACATAGTTGCCGAAACTCGAGTTTCAACCATAGAAAAAAGGATTCAACATGAAGAGAGATACCATTGACGCCGCCTCCACGACAAATATGCAACAGCAATCCAAAGCTGCGCGCGCCACGTCCTTACACAGTATTACAACCTGGACTCAAATTGGGGCTCCCGTTTTTGCGGGCAATCCCTGCGTCCTTAAGCCAAATCAGCACGCCACCAACGGCGAAAGCCATTTTCAAAACATCCCGATTAATACAACTCATACAAGAGAAAAATCTTCAAACATTAACATGTGGGAGGTTCAGCCATGCTAAGCATTATGAATCAGGCGTCAATGGCCCTGCCGGTGACTTTTCACCGGAACTGGGGCAATAACTTCTCCGTCCACACTCCCCGTTCCCTGTGGATCCACAAGCCGCGCGGTGACAAAGATGAGCAAATTTCGCTTCTGGGAAACACTTCCCCGGGACCGGAACAACCGCCCCAACACGGGTATATCCCCGAGCAGTGGCACCTTGTCCCGAGTCTGCTTCACCTCCTCACGGGTCAATCCGCCCATCACTACCGTAGCGCCATTTTCGATGGTCAACTCCGTGCGAATCTTGCGCGTAGTAAAAACGGGCTGATAAAATCCGGAGGGAATGGTCACCGTGGTACTCCCGGCGACGGCCACGCTCACGCCGCCATATTCCACAAAGCGCTCAAACTCTGTCACGGTCGGCTCCAGCTGGAGCGTGATCTTGTCATCGTCCTCAACGAAAGGCGTAACGGTCATTTCCACGCCAACATTGCGGGTTTTGAAATTCCGTGGCGTTCCGGCGGTAATGGTAACTCCGGCGGAGGCGGTCGTGCCCAGGGACGAGCCAATGCCCACGGCAGATTGGATTTCGTCGTACTCCTCAGGATACCGCATTTCCTGAGCAACGACGATTTCAGCGGTTTTTCCCGACAGGACGGTTACCTTGGGTGCACTCATCAAGTCAGATCCAGTATGCTGCTCCAAGGCATGTATGACACTATGAATTTGCGTTCCGTTGATGATGCCAAATACCTCCCCCAGAGGAACTACGGCTTGTCCCAAATTGGCCAAATTTGGCAAAACAGGTGCCTGCCCCGGGATAACTATCTCCTCCTTGCCATCGGTGATTTTTCCGCCGCCGGAAGCACTTACCGCTGGGGCAAAGGCCTGCGCCAAGGTTCGCGTGGAATCGCCCGTTTGCGCAGACGCATGAGAATTTTGCAGCGCCAACTTGAATTGCAACTCCTCCAAGAGCCCATCTTGGACCTCGATGAATTTAGTCTCAATTTCCACCTGCTTGATTTTTACGTAATGGGACAAAATTTGCTGAATACGCCGAAGGTTGCGCGGCGTTTGGGTCACGATCAGCTGTCTCCCGTCGAAGGCAAGGGCCGAAGAGGAACCAAAATCAATGCCAGCATTTTGCAAAAAAGAACGCAACAATTCTTCTTCTCGCTTAATTTGCTCCTGCTTTTCCGCATTTTTCGGATCTACTCTTGCGCGCAGGTTCGTCAAATGGGCCACGGTTGCCCGGGAAATGGGGAAAAATTGCGTGCGCAAGCGTGTCCAATTTTTCTCCGCCGAACTCAAAATAACCACATCATCTTCGACATCGAATTCATATCCGATTATTTGTGCCACATGCTCGATTATTTTGCCCAACGGGACCTGGCGGAGGACCAAATTAATGCGCACCGCCTCCGGAGGTTCGTCGAGAAGAACAATGTTAACTCCAGGGCCCGTTTCATCACCACTCATGTCAAATTTTTCCGCCAAATCAACCAATGTGTCGACCGCATGTCGCGCGGGTACGTTCTGGAAGGCAATTTTAGGGATAATAATAGAACTCAACTTCGCCTCCAAGCGGGAGGGCATGACTTCAAGTGACGGAGATTCCTTTTTAGGGAGGGTTTCCCGGACTTCAACGCCCCAAGCCCGGTTGGTTCCATCGAACAATTTTTTGCGAGTCACCTCCCGTGGGAGCAGGCCAACATCCGCATCCTCGGTGTTCCCCCCATTTTCAGCGGCTTGCTGGGAATAAACCTCACGGGCCAGGGCTACATCTCCCCAGAGAAAATCTTCTGCAGCAAAAGTAGCGCATCCCAATTTCGCGGACAGCAAGGCAACGGATAACAACCAGCGAATCACGCTTGCATTCTGAACCCTTTGTAAAGAAAGTCAAGCATGCTGTACGTGGCGCGTGGGATCCGTGCATAAATTACGACGGACCCAGCTGATGGATGGCTATACCCTGGCGTGAGAGAATAGTCCAAGGGCCGTGAAAATGATAAATGTGATCACGGACACAAGAATGGCGGACAAGGGCATGGCATTGCCGGTTATGGCGGCTGTTATAAGGATGCCGAGCAGCGTCACCAGAGCACTACTTGCCGTCGTAAAGCACGATCCGGTGAGCATCTGGAAGAATTTTTGCCATTTATTCTCCTGCGCCGCAACCTCAGAATTGGAAATCTCTGGCGAATCCTTTTTCAGGAAAGCAAATGTCACCTTATTCCCCCCAGAACGCTTACGCAGAGCCTGGCGAAGAATTTCCACATCGGTGACGGCGAAAACCGTCGACTTCCCATCGTTGGAATTGCAGAGACACACGTGTGTAATGTCTCCAAGCCTGCCGCTAACCTTTTCGAGCGGAACGGCGCTTCCTCCCCCATCATAGAAGGCAATTTTACTCGGTTCCATGAGTTCCAGGGCACGACCCACGGCGGGATCGGTATACCCGTGGTGAAGCATCCATTTCGCCGCCAACCAACAGGGATCCACCCCATCCAACACGGCTATTACCGGGTCGGCCCCGAAACCACCAACCGCCGCGTCAGCCGCCATCCCTCCTGTGGCCACAAACCGGACCAGATACGGCGCCGGCTTTGCCGCACCCCCCGCCTTCGTCGCCACATTCAGCAAGACATCAGTAGACGTTGTCCCACTTTCCAGTCCCTGAAGTCCCACGTTTTTCCAAAAAGCGGCGCTTCCCGACGCTTCGACATGTATTACTCGTTGATTCGTAATCATTTGCCTGTTATTTACAATTTTAGGGTTCTTTACTAAAATTGGCTCGGTTTGTAAAAAAAAAAAAAACGACAACGCAAAAATTCGCCGCGCTCCCAGAATTTTCTGGGTACGCCGGCAATTATTACTGTCATTTTAACTTCGCGGGAAACTCATAAAAAGCAAAAATATTACTAAGTCGTTGCGCTACAAGACATTTCACGTTTACCGAAACAATTAAGCGCTCGCCCTTTCGCATGCTGGTTTGTGTATTTTTTTCTTGATAGGGAACCCAATTCGTCCGACGGTTTAACTCTGTTATGGAGCATAAAAACACCACTGAACAACCGGGAACCGGACCCATCCACGTGGCTCCACGAAACACGGGCAGCGTCGCCGATTTCAGCCGACTACACCTCAACGTGCCCTTGTTCGTGGAGGAGCTGCGCATGAACATGGGCTTAGATGGAGATTCACAGCCCATCCTTAACCTTTTTGCCCGTATGTACACCCTTTCAAAGACTCATACACCCGTTATTCTCATCGGCCAACCGGGAGTTGGTAAAAAAAAATTCGCATTTTTCCTACACCGTTTGTCGACTTCGTCGGAAGTTGGATGTTTATTTTTATCCTGCGATTCAATTGTGAGAAATGGATCAAGTTGTTTTCAGGTAGATGTTTACCTTGAGAACGTCGAAGCCTTCCGCCAGCAAACGGTTATAATCGACCGCCCCGAACTCCTTCCCAAGAGTCTTTGCCACGAGCTCCTTTCCAGGTTTCTACTCTGCACCGCCACCACACATCCGCGGGTCATAATTACCATCGACGTCCAAGCTTTCCCCAAGCTCCTCATGTCATGCGGCCCCAAGCTTAAACCCATACTCCAGGGGGGAGTTATCCATGTGCCCTCCCTCAGAGAGCGTCGTAGCGACGTGCAAAAACACATCCTCGCGAAGGTCCGTGCGCTCAACCAGGCGCATGGAACCACCAAGCGGATTTCCGTCGGCGCGTTGGAGCAACTGTCCACGCGGGAATATCCACAAAATTTTCATTCTTTGTACGCGGTAATCGAGAAGCTCTACGCGGTACAAGACGACATCAGTTTCGACGAAAAAATAGTGGATGAGGAACTGCGGAACACGAATGTCAACGCACTACTCCCAGAGTTAACCGCTGGATTCAGTCTGGAAGGCTTCTTGGGAAATCTGCGACAGAAGATCATCTGGCATGCGCTCGAGCGGTCGGATTACAACCAATCCCGCTGTGCGGAGTTATTGGGCGTTTCGCCACAAGCGATTAATAAATTCCTCCGGGCACAGGGCTTGTCGAGCAAGCAGCTCGGCAAATGAGCGAGCCACGAATCACCAAACAAAAGGTTTAGGCTTGTCCCCTCTGCTTGCCCGTAGTAACAACGGGGAGAGAGCCTCTCGTCGAAACAAATTTTATTATATGAGTTCCCTAACCAAGTACCCCAGCGGGTCAGTGCGAGAACTTTGGACAATCGCATGGCCGTTAGTGTTGGCGGCGGCGTCAACAACCCTGATGACCCTCGGGGACCGGCTGGTGCTGGCGCATTATTCGCAGGAGGCATTTAATGCCAACGTAGCCGTTTTGCCCTGGGTTTGGACAGCCTTTGTCACAGGCGCTAATATCGCCTTCATTGCGAACGTCTTCGTTGGCCGATTCAACGGAAGTGGTGCCTACGACAAAATCGGGTCCACGATCTGGCAAATGCTTTGGTTTGGGTTGTTGCTCTTTATCCCACTGATACCCATTGGCATCTTCCTCGCGCCCCATTTGCTGGCCGCATGCGTCCAGGAGCTCGGAACGCCCTACCTCGCCGTTTTAATTTCCGGCGTACCACTGGGATTGATTGGTTTTTGCATTTTACCCGCTTTTTTTTCCGGACGCGGGAAAACGAAACTGGTCTTTTACGTGGTTTTTTCCTGCAACTTGCTCAATCTTCTGTTCGACAGCGTGCTCGTTTTTGGCCTCGGACCATTCCCAAGGCTTGGAATGGTCGGCGCCGCCTGGGGAACGGTTCTGGCGGACTTGGTGGCCACTGTTTTCTGGTTGATACTATTTTTTCAAAAATCCAATCGGGAACAATACGGCACCAATTGCTGGCGCTTTGACCGAGACCTTTTCCTGCGCTGCCTAAACATCGGTGCCCCCAATGCCATCAGCGCATTTGTTAATTTTTTCCTTTGGAGTTGGATTTTGCAGGTCGTCGCCACCTACGTGGACGCCAATAATTTCGCTGCCTTCGGAATCAGCCATACGGTGTATACGGCACTCTTTTTCCTCGTCGAGGGCATTGGGCAGGCCGTGGACACCATCGATTCCAACGCATTCGGCGCCAAAAACTGGCCTATGATTGAGTCGAACATGCGTTCCTGGCTAAGGCTGTCATGCATAATCACGACCATCACGTTCTTCGTCATGATCGTCTATCCTAAACCATTTTTTGAGCTGATAATCCGCCGGGACATGCCGCCGGATTTCTACCCCATCCTAGGGCACATGATGCTACTGAGCTGGCTGGCCATAGGCGCAGAAGCATTCAGTTTTAATCTGCGCAACATGCTCACCGCCTTTGGGGACACGATTTTTTCCATGATCGCCAGTATTATTTGCTACTCCTGCGTGGTTGTCATTCCAAGCTATTTAGCCCTGCGCATGACCCACGATGCCGCATCATTTCTTGCCATTGAGGCAGTCAGCCAAGTAATAGTCATGGTCGTCTTTTTTCTACGCTACCGATTCCACTGGCTTCCCCAATTCCGTAGCGGGATGTTATAACCTCGCCAATGGCCCACTTGAATGACCTTGCGATTTTTCGCCATGCCGACAGCGAATTTTCTTGAGAACAATTGAGTTTTATTTGGCTCTCGACTAGCATCTCTTTCTTGTGTGAAATATTTTTCGAACCAGCGGGACCAAATCTTCCGAACGATGATTGTACCGAAACTCACACTCCTTTAAAAAAAGTAAAAAAT
>JAITCU010000003.1 GCA_031282835.1 Puniceicoccales bacterium | reverse complement strand
CCTTGCAGTAGCTGGAAATTGCTATGTACAGAGATTTTATGGCTAGTTTGCTGAAGACCATTCTGGACAACTAGCCACGGCCATTGGTTTTACAATTCAGAGTTTTGCAACTCGCATATAGGGCTTTTTTTCTCGTATTGCTACTTTGCGGCAACTTTTCCTTGTGGTGGCAACCAATGGCCTCGTATTACGCCAACTGTGGCCAGTCCGTGTGGCACCATTGCGCATAATCATATCAAATTGGAATCCCGCAACTCGCATATGCGAAAACGCATATCGTCCAAACTCCCAATTGCCATGCGAGATCTGTCGCCCTCCGATCAATCGGGCAAGTTTGCTTTCTCTCGAAAGGCCTCCCAGGTCTCCACGATACGCACATGAATGGACATAGGATCCGTTAATTTCGTGCAATTGGGCAAATGAAGAGTCGCCCCAGGAACCAGCTGGAAATTAAATGTTTTTGGGTCAGAGACATTACAACCTTCCACGGATAAATTGATGTGGTACCAAGCATCGACCGTGTTGGCCCTGCGGAGCACGTCCACGTTGGTCATTTTGTAATATTCACTGCCCCACCCCATTGGATTGAAGGTAAGGGAGGATAGGCCCATTTGAATCGCAACGGCGGAGGCCAGTGCGCCCCCCATGGAATGGCCCACCAAAACGGGAACATATCTGAACCCAGCTTGTTGAGCATTTTTTTGCCTAATTTCGGTCCGCACTTCGGTAACAAAATCCCTGAATGCGAAAAAATTTTCCGCAGAACCACCAAGCAAGCTTTTTGCACATTCAATTACGTCGAATATTGAAATGGTTCCGATGCGACAAATGAGTAAAGGTCGAATGGGGCGAGGATCAGCGGGATCTGGATCGATGATCCCAGCTCTCGCAGCTTCGCCCGTCGTAAACTTATCTTCCATTTCGTAGCACACTGCGCCTTCCCCGACCGGCCACGAGGTCGACTTCCAATTGTGCGTAATGCCACAAACGCGATCCTGAAAACAGATGGCTGCGTCGATGACGCGACACCTTTCAGGAGTAAGCTCGCTGGGAAGATTTCCCGGTTGGGTGACGTCAACATCAACAAGACTGATGAAATTGGGCAAACCCGTGACATTCCGGCGGGCCGATGAAAGAAATGTGAACACCCCAAACGGAAGAAAAATTAACATTCGTGAATTTTTTAAAAACCCATCCAATAGACGGGCGATTTCCGCGCTCCGACCACAGATAGACAAATAGAGGCTTCTCACCAAAACGATCACTGTCCAAACCAAACAAATAGGTATGGAAATGATGGCAACTGGCACGGAAACTACGACCCAAAAGAAAATTGTCTTGGCTCCAACTTCACTGGGGCCTGCCGATTTTGTGGGGATCGAGGGTGCCGTGGACGTATCGGAGCGAACAGCACTCACTGCTTGTGATTCATGAGCATCATGACGGCCTTGTCAACACCAATGGGGGCGGAGGGTTCACATAGAGTTTTTTTATCAAAGAAAACATGAGGATGGTCATAAATTGGGCCCAATCTTTCAGGCTTTTCCAGGAGGGCCACTGTAGAAATGCCGTGGGCGTTGGCCAGGTGCATGCCGTCCAAATCCGTGGCCACTACGACGGAACAGCGGCGAAGTTCGGCTAAAAGGTCATTTATCGACAGGGGACCGGTGAGATTTACCACCTTGCCGTCGTTGATTTTCGCGGTAATTTCTCGGGCAGTGCGCATGGCATCCTCGTCTCGGCCAAGAAGTATGATTTTCAAATTCGAATCCCGCTGGCGCAGGCGTGCGGCAAGGGATTCCCAGTGGTCCGCGGGCCAAAATTTATTGGACCCATGGCCATTAGCGCCGAGGCAAAAGGCCAAACGTAGCGACTTCTGCAGCGATCGTTCGCGGGCAATGGGCTCCAATGATGGATTTTTAAGAAGGCCGTAATGGTGAAAAAATTCCTTCCAGCGTAGGGTCGGATGTTCGGCTAAGCATTTTCGGGGTGCCGATTTATGGGTCAGAAGGGGAAACATCTGACATGGTACGGGCTGTAGACCCATGCGGATGGGCGCACCAATGAGCCGGGCTTCCACGGCTGAACGGAAGGAACCGTCCAAGGGAATGTGCAAGTCCGGAAGGCGCGTTCGCAGCTGAAACGCGGAGCGAAGCCGGCCCCATCCCTCCAACGGAAGCGCAAGTACTTCGTCAAACCACGGCAACGATTGCAACCATGAAACGTGGTCTGGGTTGCAAAGAATGGTTATGTGCGCATCCGGGCGACTTTCACGAATGGCACGCAAAATGGGCAATGCCATGGCAGCGGCGTAAATGCGTTCGGGCATGTGGACAAAAATTCGAAATTGGCGCGGCAGGCGGGTGTAACCGTAATATTTACACGACTGTTCCAACCGCTGTTTGCGTCCGTGTAGGTTTAAAATTTCACCTACGGGCCGCTTCCAGCGATTGTGCACCCAAAGCCAGGAATTGCGAAAAATTTCATCCCCGCGCAAATGTTTTTCCAGCCATCCGTTCATGGCATCCGTGAGGTCGTCCGCCCCGGTGGAAATGGGCTCAATGACGAACGTGGCACGCCAAAAGCCGTCTCGCCGGGCGTGTAGCACAAATGTTTCCGCGGAATTTTCCCGGCAGAGGATTTCGGGCAGGAGCGTGGATGACGTCACGCGGCCACAAAGGGTTGTCAGTGCTCCAGCACCACCCGCATATTGGTCGAAGAGCAGCCCAACGCAACCTCCCTTTCGCATCAGGTGGGATGCCTCGGCCAAACCCCCTTTTCGAGAAAGCATACGAACCCCAAATCGCCCGCGCGTTCGACAGATGTATTGCTCGATGGCCTTGCGCTTGAAGGGCCGGTAGATAATCCCTAGCGGCAGACGGTCAACCTCCAAATCGAGTAACAGCGGCAAAAATACCAAGGCCTCGGTTAGCGTTTGATGCGGGATGAGAAGCAATTGTGGGGATTTTCGTGAACGCAGCCTTTCGCAAAATCGGTCCCAATTGCCCTCCAGGCGGAAATTTCTTCTGATGCGCCAGCGGGGAAAAAAAGGCGAAGCCAGAGCAAACATCCCCAGCTCCATGAGCCGCACGCTGCTAATGCGCGCAATTTGTACGATTTCGTCCCAGCTCTTCTCCGCCGAAAATACATGGGATAAGTTGCCGAGGAGTATGCGCCGGCGGTTGCGCGCCAGAAGAAAAAAAAGCCGGCCCAGGACCCAGGCAACGGGTTTCAAAACGAAAACGGGCGTAAGGCTCACCACCAGCCCAATGGCGTTGAGAAAAAATTGCGGGCATTTCCAAAAAATCCAATTTGCCACTGATATCAATCCGCGAACAACAAATGAACGAAACATCAACACCCTTCCGCAAAGGAAATGGATACAGCCGAATATCGCAACTTCGGAAAAATTATGCCCATTTTTTGAGGCGAAGGCCACCTGCGTGGTTAATTTTTCGTTGCCGTCGCCTCCATCCAGAGGCGCGAACATTCCCCAATTTTCCACTTGACAAGCAGCTGTATTTTGATATGCATGGCTCGAATGAGTAATCGACAAACTATTGGTTTTAGTGCTGGATTCTTGGCTCCATACAACGCCAGTGGATTCGCCCCAGCAGAGCGAGTTGTCACTGGGAAGATATCTGGCCAGACGATCCGCTTACAGGGCGTTGACCTGGCCAGCGTTTGGTGGTGGACTGGTCGAATGGTACGGGTTCTCGTCCAATGCACGGGGCTCGGAGCCATCATCCTTTATGGCATCGAACTCTATATCGCCCATTTGGACGTGCCGCCAACGGGTATGTCCATCCCTCGCGCATTAATTTTCATCGCCCATTGGGTCCCAGTTGTGCAGTCAAAGGCCTCGACAGATGCCAAAGCCCGCCTAACAACGATTTGCGACACAATGCCAGCAATCCATCTTGGAGGCAGGCAGATTACGTGCCCACTCCCTCCCCCCACGCCGGAGGAGCCGGTTCAAGTCGCGGAAACTCCACCAGTAAAATCGCCTGATAATTCATCCAAAGCAGTTCCAGACGGTAAACCACAACCAGCGGAAACTCCACCAGTAAAATCGCCTGATGATTCATCCAAAGCAGTTCCAGACGGTGAACCACAATCAGCGGAAACTCCACCAGAACCACCTGTGGGGCCACAAGCAAAGACGGAACCCCAAAACTACTTTCTCCGGTTGCTTCTACCAGATGGGAAAATGATCTTTTCTGGCAACAACGTCGTCACTAGTCTGGACGAGCTTCCAGGGCCGGCCAGTTTGAAGTTCGACGGCAATGTTGTGCCCAAACGACTTCACATTCCCGAAAAAACAAAAAACGTGGAATGCATTACTTGCACTTGCTGCGAACGCTGGCTGGAGGATGTAATCATCGAGGATAACAAATTTAATCGCATCGAATTATTTTACTGTGCCCCCAAACAAATTACACTCGATTGCAGCATCGACTTTTTGGAAGTTCGTCTCTCCGGTGCGAATTCTGGCGCATGTACAACCCTCAATTTCGGCAACAAGGCACATGTGGGGGCCGTTAAAGTCAAAAAGCTGCGGCCGTTGAAAAAAATTAAAATCACAAACGGCGTTGGCGTGGAAAATGCCATAAAATTACTGAAAGCTGCAACCCGCCTGGAACGGGCAGAACTTCTTTTTACCAACCTCACCGACGATCAGTGGCGCACGGTGCTCGCTGCTGCAACAAATGACTGCAAGATTTCCGCCCCAGATTGCCCACCGGGAATTAAGAAAGAATTCACAAATTTAGTTTTCGAGTTGTAGTGCGAGTTGCAAAACTCTAAATTGTGAAATCGGTAATACAAGAGCAGAGCAAATAGTTGTTCGCCTATGGACAGTTTACAACTGCGGCCAGGTCGTTTGTACAAGGCGACCATCTCATTCGCCCAAAGGATTTCCAATTTGACCAAAAGCATCCGAAATTTGGCAACTTCTAGCCCAGTTAATCCTGAAAAATTTCTTGCCCGTTTCAGCAGCTTCTCTAATTTGATCATGTTGGGTATGGGCGATTTGTTGTCGCCCACTGATTTTCCGCAACGCTTTTTATACTGGATTGTCAGCTGGCGGACTTCTGCAAGACCTCTAATGACCAATTTGTCCAAATCTGGCATAAACTATGAAATATCAAGCGGGGGACAAAAGAGCCTTGAGCTCACGGGTTTGAAAATTTATCCTGCGGTTGTGTATGCGATCGATGGCAGTGTGTCCCGGTTAGACTCCCTGGAATGCCGGGATCTTACCCCCCCCCCCCCCCGAAGTGGCTCAGTACGAAGCGCTTATGTCGGAGGTGGATTCCATCGGGAAATGTGCCCTGGCCGATTCGCTTTCGGACATTATTACACCGCCGGCAGGTGACGTTGGCGAAGTTGTCCCAAGTGTACCCGTTTTACCCGATGATCTTTTTTCCCAATCTCCGGCGGCTGGTGCGCCAATTTTGCAGAAATACTTGGATTCCCTGCCGGCGGAAGACCGCTACACCGCGTTCGAACCGCTGGTCAGAAAACATTGGAAGTGGCTATGTCGGGCCGCGCCCTATTTGAAGTTTCCCGAACCCAAGCCCATTTTAGAGGGCCAGCGGATCAATATTGGTATTAGAAACTGGGGGATGACGGGTGGCGGTATCGGGCGAGTTATGCAATTATTCGCCAATCATTTCGCAGAGAATCCGCGATACCATGTTACCATATTCATCGACGCCGAATGGATTGGAAACATTGACTATTTATTGCATGAAAATGTTACCGTCGTGCAAGTCCCCTCCGGGGAGGGAATCCACTGGAAGGAAGTTATCAAAAAACATCCTCAAGATTTAATCATTTGTCCAGAGTATTGGACGGCAAAAAATGCGCAAAATATATTACTTCTTAAATCTTTGGGTGTTCGTGTTTTTGCCCAAGAGCACAGTTTTGCATTTCACAAGATTCCTTTCGCGACGTGTAATGAAAAGTTTGCCCACCTCTCCCGCCTTTACTCGGCATGTGATGCGGTAAGTTGCCTGTCGCGGACGGATGCGTACAAGTGGCAAAAGGAGGGAACGAAGAATTCCATCTTTCTCCCAAATCCACCAACCTTTGATCCGAATTCCGTCACGCCATCCACACTCGAGTCTAACAACATGTTATGGGTTGGACGCTGGAGTAGCGAAAAACGGCCAGACATGGTCATAGAGGTGTTCGCAAAAGTGCTCCAAAAGGTTCCGGGTGCCCGTCTGATTATGGCGGGGGCCATCAACGATCGGAGGTGTTACCGGCGATGTCTTAGGCGCATCCGGGCGCTCGGCATTGGTCATGCGGTGAACATCGTTGGATTTCAAAAAGATATGGTACCGCTTTACTCGAATGGAGCGTTGCTGATAAGTACGTCGAATTTCGAGGGTTGGGGCATGATGATAACCGAAGCCAAAACCTTTGGTCTCCCCGTGGTGTCCACTGCCATGCCCTATTTGGAAACGCTGAAAAAAGGTTGTATCCAAACGCCACCAAATGACGCGGATGCCCTTGCTGATGCGGTTGTTGATCTGCTGCAAAATCCAGAGAAACGCAAACAACTCGGTGCTGAGGGAAGGCAAGATATGTTAGAGAACTTCTCCAATGAAGCAGTATTTGCGAAATATGAGGCGCTCATAGAAGCAATTTTGGAGAGTCCCGCAGCCGTGGCCAAGCTCTGTGCCGCAGAAGCACTTATGGACGCGGAAGCGGCGGAGCAAATGCTAGGCTTCATGCAGCAAAACTTCTTCGGCTGATGGAGCAGCTTGCGGATCAATTTTAGGGTTCGTCATAAAAAAGCCATCCCCAAAATTCGCCAAAAAGCATCGGAAAGGATTTCCGTAAGACGTTTCCGTATCTGGGCGGTGCCTGGAAAATTTCGATCTTTTGCCATCGGCTTGAAAGCCGCCTTAATACTTGGCACCCCCACGGGGAATCGAACCCCGATTGCCAGAATGAGAATCTGATGTCCTAGCCGTTAGACGATGAGGGCGTTCCACGTACACATCCAATTTGCGACCCAATCATAAACCGAAACACACGTGGGGTGGCTAACGGGACTCGAACCCGTGACCCCCGGAACCACAATCCAGTGCTCTAACCAACTGAGCTACAGCCACCATTTTCCCCATCAAGGGAAATTTGGCAGGAAGGTCAATGACAATCTGTGATGGTGCTCGAGGGGGGACTCGAACCCCCATTCCTCGCGGAACCAGATCCTAAGTCTGGCGTGTCTGCCAATTTCACCACCCGAGCGCGGGAGTAAGCTGTATATCCAGGCGGACCTTTGTCCAGCGGAAATGGTTCGCATTACCGGCGAGACGGTTTGACCTTCTCGGCAATACCCTTGACTTTTTCCGTAAATTTTCCAGCTGCGTCACCTAATTTCTCTGGGCTCACTGGAAGATTAATGGAATTAAGCACCGATTGCATGAGGAATAGCGCCCCTCGGGATCGCAAGTCTGCCGTAAGCCTTTTCTCTAGAAGTTTCGCGGATGCATTTTCCATTTCCAGGGTGTAATCCAGGCGTATCTCGCTGACTTTGACCGGATCGACGGTGTAGTCCATCATGACGATTTTGCCGATGTGCAGCAGGAAATGGTCGAAATATATTTCGCGGTCGAATTTTCGCACCTTCTCCGGCTCCTTGGTATGTGACCTGGATTTCCTCTGCTGGCCGCAGAAGCTTTTAAAAAATTCTTCCACGTTTACATCGCCGCTTTCATTTTTTACATAGGTTAACTGCGGCAGGTCTAGGACGAAGTTTTCCACGGTAACCTGCCTTTTGAACAAGGAAAACAGCAACAGATCCGTACTAAATTGCTTCAGCTCAACGAACTTTGACACGGGATAGTGGCCATTGTTTTCCAATGCCACGTCGTAAAGATTAAAGTTGAGTGTGAACACATTGGATTCGGACTCACCAATCTTGAGACGAAATCCAGAATCATTCCTTACCAGCAATGGCGCCAAACGAGGAAGCCATAAATTGATGGAAAGGGCCACTGTGGCGAAAACTACCAGCAGGAAAGCGATGATGCCAAAAATAAAACTACACACCCAATTAACCGGCTTCATAAGAATTTCCAAAAACACGTTCATAAATTCTCCGGGACATGCGAGAAACCAAAGCCCCCCGACCCAACGGGGCATCTCGACACGCTTTAAACATATTCTATTCCCCCCATGAGCAAACGCAAGTGTTTTTAATTTTTTTATCAAGAAAATTCCTCATAATACACCGCAACGGTCTATCCTGCAGTTTTGTGTTTACAATTTCAACAATCAAACCAGTCTGGAATATGAAAGATTTAAAAAATGAATCAAGGTGACATTAAGTCAAAGCTGACGCCCATAAACACTGCCACAGCCATAACATATGGGTGGCACCTGCGCCCGGCCTTACGCATACTTTCCGTGGCGACAACCATAACAGCGGTTATGGCCAGTGGACTGGCGCTTGCGATCTACTTTGGCCTCATTTCATTGCCGTTATTGCCATGCATCGTTATTGCTGCCATCGGGATGCCATTGGGCTTGGCTATGTTTATTTTCACAATGAGTAATCAGCTGAAGTCGCCAGGGCAACTGTTGGACTCATCAGCCTCCTACTCCAAACCCGTGCCGTTAGCACCGCCAACCATACCTTCGCTGCCAGTTGCGCAGTCGTTAGAAGATATGTGCAACGACATCGGCCGCACATATTACGGCAAGCCGTTCCCAAAATACGAGGACATTGAGGTCATTCCCGCGGAGGGCGGCTCCCTGGTAAAATGGATCTCGCTGCCAGATGACCAAAAGTGGCGGCTATTTCAAGAGGGCAGTAAAGGGACGGGGGGGCGTCGTGCCGTGGCCGATATTCAGCGACTGTTGGATGCTGGGAAGCCCCTCTCAGAACCTGCGATTCAAAAAATTATGCAGTCGCGCCTCGACACGGCGGGCAAAGTCTCGCAGGTCCATGGCGCCGGGCATGCACAACGGTGTGCGGCATTGGTTAAGGCGTTGGAGCCGTTATACACACAAATCTTCCAGCTTCCCAGGTTAACGGAAGAAGAGCTCACCACCCTGCAAATCGCTGCCATGTTCCACGATTCCGGTCGGCAGGGGGATGGCAGCGATGTGTGGGAGGAAGTTAGCGCGCAAAATGCTGAAAAATATCTCCGGCAGGCCAATTTCCCCGAACATTTGTGCATTCGCGCCGGGAATGCCATTCGCGGCAAAAATCCGGATGATCCATTTAGCATACTACTCTACGATGCCGACGGCCTAGAATATCAACGCGTGCGAGGAGGCGAAGGGTTTGATGCCAACCATTTGGCTGCGTCTAAGCTGACGCTGGCGGAAAATGTCTCGGAAGATGCAAGAAATGCCCTCTCGCAACAGATCACCGAGGCCGAAAAAAAATTTCTCACCCAAGCACACGATTTTGGAATCGACTATAAAAAGTATACCGAATGCGCCGCGTCACTGTTTTCCGCAAGCATTCTGCCCCCCCAATCGACGCCTCCAGCTCCAGTTGCCGATGGGAAGGCCCTAGGTTTGGTGACCAAATTTGTCGACCAGGCGGGGCATTTTGCTGCAAAACTAAATCAATCACTGCCGACGGAAATAGCCGTATTGCGCGATGTTAAAACGAGAACCGTTGATTGGTCCGCTGCCGCGGGCAAATGCCGTTCGCTTCTACAACAACTCGGCCAAAATCCCGCAAATGAAAACAATGCGGATGCGATTCAACTTGGCGGAAACGTTGAATCAATTCTAATATGCTGCATCGCCTTTGCGGAAGGCCACGTTAGCGCCGCCAAGCTGCAGAACTTTAAAAGCGGGTTGTTTAGTCAAACGTACACCGTAGGCGCCAAGGTCTTTAAGCCTATTGACCCGACAAATCCCCCGAGTGAACTTGACATGGAACGCCGCTATGGAATTTCGCAATTCACGCGTTGGGCGCGGGAGATGCTACCACAGCAAATGAACGCATTTTTCCAAGAACAGGCTGCGCGAATGGGCGTTCAAATTCCAGATTTATTCGTCCAAGCGCGCCCGGGAATTATTGACGGCCAAATTGGCATAGTCATGGACATGGCGAGTGGCGCATGTCTAGCAAACATTCCGCCTAAAGATAAGCGCCGCATACAGGATGATCCTGTTTTCCGCCGGCTAGAAACATGGCTACAGCTTTTGGATTGCTTTCTGGGGCAATATGACAGGCATTCGCACAATGTTTTTTGGGATGACCACGGCAGGCGCATTTTGGCAATTGACAATGATATTAGTTTTTCCGATCCTGGTTTACGTTTTAAGTCTCAGTTCACAGATCGTCATGGAAGCCATCCCGTCACTATGGAGATGCTGGAATATGCGCAAACGGTAGATCTCGCAAATAAAGTTCCAGGACAACTATATCGCTCTCGCTCAGAAGGCGGAAGGGCCGTTGATGGATTGGCCGGGGCATGGAACTACTGCATGCCGCTGGTAATTGATGAAGACATGCGGCGTTTTATTGAGGGCATGAACGTTGATGAATTTCGACAATTTCTAGATCCAACGGGGCTAACGTCCGGACAAATCAACGCCGCCGTAAACCGCCTGACATCCATGAAGAGACACATCACAGACGGGCGCACCCGCGTCATCGACCCAGCGGCCTGGGGAAGTGCCCCACTACCCGAATGCCGCACGGATAATACTTACTTCATGTGGCATACGCGATGAATTTTTTACTCACTCAACGCTTTTGTTTAGCATCCAAATGAGCTTCTCGTGGCTCTGGATGAACGAATCCATCAGCGATGTGGTCCCGCTGTCGGAGGTGGCCGCTGCCAACTGGCTGATCTTCCGGGCCAAGCGCACCAAAAGTGCATGATCTTCAGCCAATGCCCGGAGCATGGCATTCGCGTCGCGGAATTCGCGCACAAGCTGCACCTGTGACAGGTGGCTCATTTCCTCGAAGGTCGCTGGCGCATGGCCGCCCAATTGCACAATTCGCTCACCGACCGCGTCCACGTCATCCTGCAGGGATTCGTACTGCTCATCCGTCCATCTATGAATGCCGAGGAAATCGCTGCCCTTCACGTTCCAATGAATACCCAAAGTTTTGAGATAGAGCGCGAACACACTTCCTAGTAATTGCAGGAGCAACCCGCGAATTTCCTCGCACTTCGTTTTATCTAAATTTAAATCTGCCATAGAGTTACATTTATGCCCGCCGTAGGTGGGTCAATGTTTTTTTTATCCATCCGGACAACTTTTCCACCCATTTGCTTGCCATTGTTGCGTCGCTTTCTTTTCAGGAGGCGTGCGGGAAATTGAACAATTCCAAAATGCGTTGGCCGAGCTCCTCGGGGCATTGGGGGCAAATCCCAGGCGAACGGATGTGGAAAAAACTCCCCAACGGGTAGCTCGGGCATTGGGTGAATTGATGGATGGCCAGGACGCAGCCGAAGAAGATCTAACCTCCTTTGACGCGCCTGCTTACAATCACTGGGTCGAGATGTACGAAATTCCATTTGGCTCCCTGTGCGAACATCACTTGCTCCCCTTTGTGGGTAAAATTTCTCTCGCCCATTGGCCCCAGGACGGCCACGTGATTGGGCTGAGCAAGCTGGAATCCGCACGGTCACACGTCATCGCTGCGGCACGGCGCCCCACTGGCCATTTTGAATAACAGCTATGAAAAAGGACTATTATATCTGGGGAATTCTAAATGTGACACCCGATTCCTTTTCCGATGGTGACGGGACAGCAACCGCGGAAAAACACGTTGGCCGGGGGACGAAATTGGTCGCAGATGGCGCGGACTTTATCGACATGGGTGGCGAATCCACGCGACCGGGGTATGCACCGGTGCCCGTTGCAGACGAATTGGCGCGGGTTTTGCCCGTTCTCCGGGCTTTGGTTTCTCAAATTTCCGTCCCCATTTCCTTGGACACACAAAAGGCAGATGTGGCGGAAATGGCCCTGGTCAACGGCGCCACGGTTGTAAATGACATTTGGGGGTTGCAGGGGGACGGACGAATGGCGGAGGTGATCGGAAGGTACGGGGCGTCCGTCGTGATCATGCACAACCGCGCAACCATTGATCCGGAGATAGATATCATGGCGGATGTAGCCCGGTTTTGGGAAAAATCCCTTGCCATCGCCAAATCCGCGGGAATCGAAAGAGTGTTTCTCGATCCAGGAATTGGCTTTGGAAAGACTGACGAACAAAATTGGGCGATTCTGGAAAACATTGGAACGCTCGTAGAAAGATTTGGTCCATTTCCCATTTTCCTCGGCGTTTCCCGAAAATCTTTCATTGGTAGACAGTTCAACGAACCGGATCCGTTGCGCCGGGATGCGGCGAGTGCGGAGATTGCAAGGGAGGCCGTCCGAATGGGCGTGAAACACATCCGCGTGCATAACGTATGCCTCCAAATGAAACCCAAAAACGCGCCGGCGATCATAAAAGGGTTGACAAGCGCCTATTTTCCAGCAGTATAACCCCTGAATTCGAATTCAAAGGAGAAAATTCAATATGAAAAATACCACCGTTATTGCCGCATCCACAGCAGATATTTCTGATGATGATTTGGAATTGCAAACGTTCTCGACCCCAGGACTGACACCTGGCTTCAAGCGGGAACCCTCATTTTTATGGGAATTTCCCGCGTTTTCAAGATGGGCCAGCCCGTTGCCAGCCTCAAAAGCCATTTAAGGAACGTCATCAATGAACAAAAAAACTGAGTTAGCTTATTCAGGCGAAGAGGCAATGGGAACAAATTAATAAAAAAGCAAACCCTACCGTTACAAACGGTCCGAGGACAACAATGATATTAAACCATAAAATTATGATGTGATGTCGGGAGACCTTCCCGGAAGTATTTTAGGGTATTGTTTATTTTAATATTCACCGAGTTTAACTACAAATCATGAACACACAAAACGATTACGGCGACGAAATTCAAATTTGCGGACTCCGCTGCCAAGCCCGTTGTGGAATCAGCGAAGAAGAGCGCCAGCAGTTACAAAATCTTTGGATCGACGCCACGTTGGAGCTTGCCCAATCGGACGGCCTTTGGCGCCAGGTGATTGAGGATACCGTCGATTACACGGCCGTGGCCAGCACAATTTTTCAAGCGCTCGCCGGCCGGGAATTTCACCTCATTGAAACCATCGCAAAGTTACTATGCGTGGAAATTTTAACAAAATTTTTGCCGCTCCATCGGATTACAGTTGTTGTCCACAAAAAACCAGCACCATGGGTCGACTCCGCGGAAAGCTTTGGGGCAAAAATCACACTCCGCCGTTTCATGGGAGCGGTTGGGTTAGGAACGAATCTTGGCGAGAATTTGGAAAAAAATCTCAGCGACGCCTGGACTCAAATTGAAAAAATTCCCCACACGCGGATTCTCCGGTTTTCGTCCATCCATCGCACGGAGCCTTTGCTTTTGAGCGATCAACCGGATTTTCTAAACCAGTGCCTTCTCATTGAAACATACCTCCATCCGGAGGAATTTCTGCGGCACACGCAGGCAATCGAGCGCGCCCTGGGCCGGGTAGAAAGCGTCCCCAATGGCCCGCGGCTCATAGACATAGACGTGCTGACGTTTGGCAATTTTACCGTAAAAAGTTTACATCTGACCCTACCCCATCCGGCACTGAATTTGCGCCGTTTTCTCATCGAAGAACTCGGTGAACTCGGCATCAAAATATGGCCAAAGGACGAAGCGGTTATGAGACAAAGGTGCGAACCCTTGCCTGCATCCGGTAATCAGCCGGAGATTCAAAACATTTTCCCAAGATGATACGTACTTTTTAGGAATTTCCGCCCATGACCCCGTTTGACTTCCAGATCATCGCCGAAGACCCAACCGGGGCGCGATGTGGTCTCCTGCGCACGCCCCATGGAATTTTGGAAACTCCAAATTTTGTCTTCTGTGGCACGCGGGGCAGCATCAAAGGCCTCACGATTGCGCAGGTTCGAGAAGCTGGGGCACAAATCATCCTCGCCAACACTTACCACTTGCATATCCAACCCGGCGAGGAAACCGTAGAAGCCCTGGGCGGCTTACACCGGATGATGGGCTGGGACGGCCCCATGCTAACGGACTCGGGAGGCTTTCAGGTTTTCAGCCTGCGATATGGGGGCGTTGTCCAGGAAATCAAGAGTTGCCGAAGCCTTCCGGGGCAACAGTCTTTGATTCGGGTCACAGAAAACGGCGCCCTTTTTCGCTCCTACTACGATGGCTCCCTGCACATGCTAACCCCGGAAAAATCCATCCAAATCCAGCGCAGTTTGGGCGCCGACATCATCTTACCCTTGGACGAATGCACGCCCGCACACCTGGACCGGACGGAACTGAAAGAAAGCACCGAGCGAAGCCATCGCTGGGAACGGCGCAGCCTGGAGGAATTTCTGTGCACGGATACCGGGACCCAGGCGCTCTACGGCATTGTGCAGGGCGGCACCGACAAATCCCTACGGCAGGAAAGCTGCGCATTCGTGTATGACAGAGCCTTCTTTGGCCAAGCCATTGGGGGCAGTCTGGGCGTCAACCGTTCACAGATGATGGACGTGATTTCCATGGTCGGCGAAATGAAGCACCCAACAAAGCCGACGCATCTACTCGGAATTGGAGGTGTAGGGGATATTTTGCACGGGGTTCAATGTGGTATGGATACCTTCGATTGTGTGCATCCCACACGCCTTGCCCGGCACGGGGGTGCGTTGGTTTCCCCGGAAATGGGCAACGGCTCGGAGCACATTAACCTCAAAAATGCGAAATACACTCGCGATCCGGGGCCCATCGATGGAGACTGCGCCTGCTACGCCTGCCGTACTGCCTCCCGGGGATATATTCACCACCTTTTGAAAAGTGGCGAACTCCTCGGCGGACAATTGCTCACCATTCACAACATTTCCTTCATGGCCAAGTTCATGGAAACCATTCGCGCAGCCATTCGCGGGAAGAACCTGCGTCAATTGCTGAGAACGTGGACCCAATCGGTGAAAAGTTTGCACGGAACTTTGAAGCCGGAAGCTGCGGAATAACGTTGAACGAAATTTCCGATGCTTTAAAAGCCGAACATGGCAAAGGTGGACATTGATCTGGTCCGAAAGGTTCTACAACGCAATGAAATTGACTACGAAACAATTAGCCAGGTGTTGGAGGATTTGGAGCTGGAGGTTGGCGGTCCAGATGCGGCCGAATCGGGAGAATTGTTGCCGCCGGTAAAAAAACAATTTGTCATTCTCATATCTGATCCCAATGGGAAATTCACCGATGAGCTTTTTACCGGGTGGGTATTGCAAATACCTGAAGACCAAAGCCCGCTCGAAGTAACCACCCGGCTTATGCGCGCGGCGTACGATTTTAACCAATCTAAAAAAGGTGCACGGGACCCAGCCCAAACGATAACGGATGTCTGTGAAGTTGTTCCGGCGAAATTTCTTAAACCACAGCAAGTATGGGTCAAAACAAAGGAACCGATTCTAGTCATTCGGACGGATAACAAAATTCCGTTCACGGCGCCTGGTCACAAAAATGAGGCAGACGACTCAAACCTACCGCTTGAGGGGGAGTAAAACGGCCCCGGTGCGCTCCAAATAGTTGCTAATGGCTATATGGACAAGTCGGTCATGGCTAGTTCGTACGTTACTATCGTACGCAACCAGCAACTGCCAAGCCTTTTCCAAGCCAGAGCGTTGCAACTCGCATTAATATTTCTGTCAAAGATCGAATGCCGCTTTTTACCACCTAATCAGGCGAGAAAAAGCGGTAAAGGTTTTCACCGGAGTATCATTAAATGCATATCCGAACTGAGAAGCAAAGCGCGCATTCCTGTCACCTCTGCCGCATAACTCCTTCCTCGAGAATACTCGAGGTGTCCGCAATATACACATTTAAGGCTACCTAAGACCCCAAAAGGGGCTCCAGCAAAAACCTTCCCCGATTTGGGGTTTGTAAGACGCATCTCGTGGACTTTTCTAAGGTTTTTATAAAGCAAGTCAAACAGATTTTACGAAAAAATCTAATCCGCATTGAAAAAGTCTAAGAACCCAGGTTTGTGTCCGTGGTGCCTGCCACAATTGCCGTTTGGGCAGCGGCCCGGACGCGGAGTTTGGAAAAATCCTCGCCGGCCAAACTTTTTAGAACTCAATTCATGTTCGCAGGCACGGGCATGATGAATTGCAACCCGGGTTGTTTGAGGCGTTCTTTGATTGGGCTTGATGTTTCTAATCGTAGTCCCGATGCGGCCGTGGGGCAAATTTTTTACTCCCTTGATGTTGCACATGTTGCAGGGCATTAGGCAAAAGGCGATAGTAAGTGAAGTTCGAGAATTGGGACATTTTCGCAGGGTTTAAATGAAGTTGCTCCAATAATATGAAATAGTTGTTCGAAAAAACTTCAGCAAAATTAACCCGATGGGTGCCAATCGGCACAAAAGCACCGAATAATTGGCCATTTCTGAAAAATTCCCACTCCGTGAGTGGCTAATGGCTATATGCAAAAATTTCATGGCGAATTTATGCGGCGCCATTGCATATAACCAGCCATTGCTGGGCTTGTTCCAAGCCAGAATTCCGCGATTTGCACCATTATTCCTTGTCTTTACGACTACGGAGATAATTCGTAAAATTGGAGACTTTGGCCTTCCGCCGCCTTCTTTCCGACGGCTTTTCGTAATATCGCTTCATCTTTGCGTCGCCTAAAACCGATTCCCGATCTAGGCGCTTTTTCAAGCGACGCAGCGCTTTTTCAACGCCCTCGCCCTTACGAAGAATAACTTCAATGACAGGCATTCCTAACTCACCCCCCTCAAGTTCGCCTCTAATCAATTCCGTGAATGGCGGCAATGCAAGATATTTTAAATCATGGACCGTACCAGACAAACGCGTCTAAAACCCGGGGAGAAGGGTTCCGCGCTAAAAGGTTTACGCGTTCGCTCGGCGGCGGGAGAGCTCTTCCAGTTTCAAATGGATTTTTTCATAGTCTGCTGGAACGAGTCGCTCCGGATCCGTAAAAAAGATTCCGTTGTTATGGTCAATTTCGTGCTGCAGGCACTGGCCGAGCAGTCCATCGGCACGGATTTGATGGGAGCCACCCTGTGGGTCCTGGTAGGAAACTGCTACCCACTGGTGTCTGCGTGTGCGCGCATAAATCCCAGGACTCGATAGACAGCCCTCTGAAAATTCCAATAGTTCATCTGATTGATTGATCACTTTGCCATTGATAACAAACAGCGGAAAAAAGGAACTCTCCTTGCTCAAATGAAGAAGATCCATTCCGTCCCATTCGACAAATGTCTGCTCGGACCAGCGGCACGAAGTATCAATGACGCAAACGCGTTCTTTGCGACCAACCTGCTGCGCGGCAAGTCCGACGCCATCACTTTTATCCATGACGCTCAGCATGGCCCAGCATAGGATCTCAAGATCCTCGTCGAATGTCTTTACCACATCGCCTGGAGCGCGCAGAGCAGGATCACCATAGGCCCTCACACGCAACCGATCAGACAAACGCTGAATTCGGCTACGTAACATCTCTGGCCAAGCTCGCCGCACACCATTAACATTCATACGAAGGCCATGTGTTATTTGTGCCATCCCCATCTATCAGGTCGTCTCTTCATCGTCTGACATTAGAAGCGTTACCCCGTCGACGTCGGATTCATCACCTAAATTTACCTCTATTATCTTACTATATCCTGCTTCTCGGGGGATACGGGGTCTCCATCATCTAATTCCATTAGCAGACCTGTACTTGCCATTAGCGGATCACCATCTTCAAATCCGAGGAAACTAGAATCTTTACCTTCCTTGGGGGATTCGGAGTCTTCATCATCTGAATTTATCCCCAATAGCGAATCACTATCTTCCTCGTCTAGTGGACTTCCCTGGAAGCTACCCAAGAACCCCGGAGTCGTCATAAGCTCCGTCCTGAGCTCATCCACTGCGCATACAGTACGCACAAACTCTAGGTATTCCACAAACGTATCGCGTACATCTTCGAAGTATTTACGCAAGACGCCGCTTGTGCCATCATTTGGCGGCGGCAACAGCTTAGGAGTGACTTCAAGAGCCTTCACAGCTTCCTTCGTCTGCAGATCGAGGCCAACAATGCCTCCCGCAGTATCAGTGACGCCCCTAATCCTCGTGCCAAACGCCAACTCATCGGAGCCAATGATGTTACACCACACGCTGGCGACTCCACCCAGCGCCCCGGAAATGGTATCAATTCTATCTTCAGGAGCGCCATCAGAAGACTGCATCAACACCACACGGAGGCCGCCAATAGCATCCCAGGAACCGACATCTGCACCTTCGATCGAGTCCAGAAACGCGATCACAGATCTGCAAGCCGCTTCACCAACATTCACAACTTCCTGAAGGCCCAAATCGGCCTCGGTGTCGTCGTCACATGATGATACTCCGGAGAGAACATTACCATCACCACCGTCCGCATAGTTACTCCTCAAAAGCTCGTCCTCATCACCTGATGCATTATTTTCATCTTCCAATTCCGAATCACGATAACCCTCCGAAAGCCCGTCACACAAATCTATATCATCTCCACCTGCCTGTGCGCTGAATTCTTCCTTTCTTTCATCCGGAGCCCCGGAAGATGAAACCCTCAACTGTTCCTTCAGGGCAGCCACACGTGCCTCCAGGGTAGGCACAAGTCCCTGTAGCTCCTCTTGGAACTGGGCCTCCGTCAACGCTCCAAGGCACTGGGCAATATCACTCGTCTTCTGACAACCCGATTCCAGCAGGTGTTTTGCGCTATCAACTGGAGCCAACGTATTACTGAGGCCGCAATCTTCCCCGGTTAATCCTTTGATCTGCTCTTCAAGACATATGCACTTGTCCGCGATGGCACGGGTCTCGTCGTATACCCTCTTCAATTCTTCAACCGTTGCAACGGCTTGTTTAATGACGACCATTTGGGCTGCGAGCTCCTTGCGCACGATCTCGGCCTGGGTGATGTTAATCGCATTTA
>JAITCU010000038.1 GCA_031282835.1 Puniceicoccales bacterium | reverse complement strand
AAAAAGTTTAGTCGGTGAAGATTTTTCCAGATTTCGCACCTGGGCCGCTGCCAAAGCGGTAATCGGGGTAGCTATGGTGGCCATAAACCTGGGTTTTTAGACTTTTTCCATCGGGGTAGAAACCTGTTTGGCAACGGACTTTAGTGGGCGAAAGCTCTCCCAGTACGCCGTACGGCAGTAGTAGCAGGACAATTTTTCTTGGCTTGGTCGGCGATGGGCTCCCAGAAGGTGCGGAATTCTTCGGCCGAAATTTCCTTCACCGATTCTGGTGGGGTTGCGGCTCCGGTATATTCAAAAGCGACGAAGCGGATCTGCGGATAGTGCACGCGGAGAGTCTTTCTCACCTCCTGCAGGTTATGTCGCCGGTCATCCACCATGGCAATAACCTTGGGCGCGGCGTTGATTTCGTCCATAAATGCCCAAAGTACGGCCCCTTTTGGCTTTTCATTGGCGCAAATAACGCCCCGGTGATAGACTGGGAAACCGCCCCCAACGGTGGAAAATTTCTTCAGAAAGAGGGTCTCAAAGGGAAACGCCCTTTCGAAATGAATGCCCAGCGCGTTAAGTTCCCGTGGGCGAATTTCGTAGATAGGCTGTGTCAGGTCCCGAAGCGTGATGTCCCCGCTTCTAGCCGATGTTAGAGCAAAGGACGTAACTCCAAGTTTTTGCAAATTTTTGACGCATTCCGCCGTTTTCTTCTCCGCAGTCTTGCAGGGATACAATCCAACGGCGAGATACTTCGCCAATTCCCGCTGTTCGTGGGTCGTGTTCGCAAAAATTTCCCCAAGCGCCTGATGATGGCGTTGCAGATTGAGAATTTCAAGGGCGGGATTCTCCGGCTTTGTCAGGGTCATGTCGATATCGTAGACAACCCAAATGTCTTGCGGGGGAACAGTTTTGGCAATTTCTCCGATCTGTTCATTCACCTCGGACATTTGCGCCGTAACCGTTATCCCCGCGAAGACGGAAAATGGAGCCAAGCATACCCAAGCTGCCAAAATCCAAGGCCTCATGGGCTCATGTAATTGATAGAAGTTCCAAGATCAACACAAGAAACGAGGACAATGGAGTGCAAGCGCAGGAACCACCACAGTTCGAAAATTATCCACAAACGTGCATTTGGCAACACTTCCGGCATCAGGCGACCGTCCTTGTAACCGGGAGATATACCAACCGCATGGGTACCTCGCCGTCCGCTCTGCCAGTTGTTTCCCACTGTTCAATTTTGCTTTACATTTGCTCTTCTGGGATTTCCGCAACGCATGAATCATCAAATTTGCGCCACTTCCCGTCATCACATAGTATGTAAACCGACCAGTGCCCGCCTGGGGTACAAAAAATTTGCCTTAGTTTGTAGTCTGCGGCACCTGGATCAACCGCGAATTCTGCTGGCAGATGTACTACCTGGTCCATATGAATCCCGTGGACATTTTGCGGGTCCGATCTGACAGAAAACGGGAGGCACCACGGGGAAACTAGCTTTTTAGTTTCGTATAAAGTTTCGGAATCACATGCCTGACAGGGGCGTGGCAACAAGTAAGAATGCAAAGCGCTTTGACAGCTAGTGCTGCACGCACGACTAAGAAGTATTCCATCCGATGCATAACTAAAACACCCAAATGCATCGCCGTTCCCATCTACGTTTGTTGCGTAAACCCAAAGGCAAAACTAACAGAGTATGCAATCAAAAAAATTGAAAGTATCCGACGTCCCATGCTCGCGTATTTGCGCGGCTATGGCCTCTCCCCAACCCGGAGGAAAAATGTGCAAACGCGATAAAAGCTCTAATTCGGATTGTGTTGGCTTCGCGCTACCATCGGCGATGCGCGCTTGAAATGACTCCAGCTTGTCCGTTCTGGCGAATTCGCACGAAAGATCCATAAGCAATTCCCATGCAAAACTTCGTGCGTCACTGCACTTATGCGCGTACTTTCCATTGTTTACCAAATCTAACAAACGCTCGATTTTCGTCAAAGGCAATGCAGCTGATCGCTCGCATTGCAAGTACTGCATTGTTTCGAATATCGTCCACATAATCGGATAAATTTCCTCAACATTCGGAACGAGCTTTACAGTCAAGTAAACCAGGCCCCTAAAATTTGGCATGTGAAATAGCGATTGCAGCGCCGTATTGCCGAAACACCTGCCGCCATTATTCGCCATGCCAACGTCGAACCACGGAATTGTCGTCACATCGGTATCCTGAAATCTTGATTGAAAGACGTTCGCATGCTCATTTCGGGGCTGCGCCAAGGGAGTTGTCGGCGAAGGCATTTGAAGAACACGCGGTGGGGATTGGTTTTCTTCTCGAATTTTTCGTGGCGCCGGAACCCGCGAAAATAAATGGTAACCGATCATCGCTGCACCGACAATGAGACAAGCGGAGGAACACCAAAACAAAGTCGAAGCCGCTGCCACTGACACCCCAGCCGCGACGAGCAGAAGCAACCCACCGGAGATTGCCAACGCGATACCAACCGCACAGCACACGGAGCCCTGAATCACATGATTCAGGAGCATTCCAAAGGTGATTCGCGTGGCAAAAATACTCCGAACTCGACGAAAAACGTTTCCCAGTTCGAACACGTTACCTCTTCTGCCACGGGAGGATTGCTGGAGCGAACTCATGCCGAAACCTTTTGGAGGCGCGAGACGGAATCGAACCGACGAATAGAAGTTTTGCAGACTCCTGCCTTACCACTTGGCTACCGCGCCACCCACCCAGCAGGGGAAAATAATTCTCCGAGGTACTGCAAGCTCTTTTCAGAGGTGCTCAAACCCTAACCTTCTTGCTAACTAAAAGGAGGGCCAGATACGAACCAGAGCCATCAGATTTTTCAATGCTCCGCTCCTCCGGGAGCATGCGCGTTTCATCCCGAGGCCAGCGGTTCTTGTCGTTATTCCCCTCAATCTCCGTCTTTTGCCCAAAAATTACCAACAACACTCTCGACGCCGCCTGCGGAATATTATAGACAACGTTCCATAACTGTACCCAACTCTTGCCACAACGGCGTCCATGGCGAAAAACAACCAAACCGGTCGATGTTATCCCACTGGACACATCCGGCCCACCGTTCAGCTCCGCGGCCCCATCTGGACTTTCACCGGCAAAAACACTGCATTGATCCCCGGTTTGCACTTCGCACCTAGACATAACTAATCAAGCTCCTTTCAAAACGCAACAAGTCCAACAAATTTCCCTGAAAAGGCAAGCATAAACGGTATTGTACTGCAAATTGCGTTTTTTTAACATTCGCAGACGAATGCATACGTTTGAAGAGGCGATGGAGTTGGGGAAGTTTCGATACGTGCTGTGCGGCCTTTGCGGGCGGGTTGCCCATGAGCCAGGAAGTGTTGGGTTGTTCTTTCAAGCCTTGGCCGAATCACGCCGTTTGACGGGGGAAAATTTTCCCAAAAATTCATGGCAACTTTACCTTCCTTGGTTACTGGAGTGGGCCCCCAAGAGTCGGCTTATGTGGGCTCTTCATGGACTTTGCGTGTGCTCGACATGTGATTTCTACCTGCACGTAATTTTAAACGAGGCGTTCAAAGTGGAGAATTTTTTGTTGGTCGGTGGTGCGGCAAAAATTTTGGGCGTTGGCATGCTGACACCGGGCGAGCGGCAAAAATTATGTTTGGCACTGAAACGCCTGGGGGATGGCGGTGAAGTCCAGGAGTTGGCCCATAAAATGCTTCGTGGCCAATGGGAAGACGGTGCACTACGGCAGGAGCTGTGGAAATCTGCGGTTGGAAAGAAAAATTTCTAGCGTCTTTCCCTGCCAAGTGTAAAGTTACGCCGTGAATTTGGCCAATGCCGTTACGCTTTCACGTTTTCCGATTTTGTTCGTCATCGTGTTGCTCCTCTACGTACCTTTCCCTGGCTCGCGACTGTTGTCTTTCCTTCTCTATTTGGCCAGCGGGTTTTCCGATTGGTTAGATGGATACATCGCCCGGCGAAGTGGGTCGGTGTCTAATTTTGGCAAGTTCATGGACGCGCTCTCGGATAAGATATTGGTGCTCGGACTCTTAATTGCACTTCTGACACTTAAAATTGTTCCAGCCTACTATCTTTTCCCAGTGCTGCTCATCCTTGGCCGGGAATTTTTTGTCACGGGCATACGTTTGGTCGCAATAAGCCGTAGCGTTGTTATTGCCGCCGAAAGGTCGGGAAAAATTAAGACCATTTTTCAAATGGTTTCCGTGGGCGCGTTCATTTGCTCCGAGGCCATTGCGTGCGACTTTCGGCTGCTTTGGCCAACCGCCTGGCTCGGTTGCATACCCTACCTAGCGGCGGCATTTTATTATTTCGGATACGCACTATTTGTCCTCGGTACCGTGTGCGCCATTGAATCGGGAATTCGCTATACGGTTAAATACCGTTGGCTGTTTTCTTAGCTTTGTCGCAAGTACAGCTGCGGGCACTCCCGTCACAAAAATTTAGCCTAACGGCTTTTTTTCTTTACGTGGGGTGAGTTATCCGCAGAATAGGTCCCAATATGAGCGCTCCAAGTTCACTTACGCGAAATCACGCAGATTTTGGTGCCACTTTTACTGGAGATGGGACTGATGCCAAAAAGCGGACCGAGGTCGCACAAAAATTGGCGTCAACAATGGGCCTAACGTCCGAGAACATGCAAGTGTTGATCCGCCTTTGGGATCACTTTAACGCACTGAGTGGTGCATTGAAGTTGTCGTCTGAAGATCAGACCAAGGCGGATATGTACAAGGCGCTTTGGGCGGCTGCGCTTGGACCTGGAAATCGTCTGGACCACAGCACGGCAACCCAAACAGTAATAGCCACGCTAGACTTCGTTCCCGTGTTATGGAATGCGCTTCAAGTGCAGAATTTGCCGATCGATCCCTGTGATCTCATACGACTCTTGTCCGCATGTACTAAAGTTGTTTGTACGATTGCAAACGCCCTTGAAAAGCCAAGTTCTCCGCTTGCGCCTCGTACGACGGCCACTCCAGGTCCGCTTCGCGCATTGGCAGATAAGTTCGCGGGAAAACTGGCTCATGCAAAACTGGAACAGAATGGAATTAACACACAGCCTGGTACCCTGAAAGACGCAGAAATAGAGCTGCGCCAGCAACGCCCGGCAATCGGCTACTACCTCAACCCTCAAACAGGGAAGGTCACCTATGTTGAGTTGGAGATACGGAATTCGCTTTTCGGACGCGGCGGGTATGCCGCACCCAAACTCGGGCCAGACGGCACAGCCCATTGGATGACCAGTACGCCCTTCGTGCAGTCCTTCAAGGCCACTCCAGCAAGTCCTCCTGTGATTTTGGCCAACTTGCTAACACCATTTAAGAGCTACGATGACTTACCTCAGGGAATTAAGGGTGTAGCGGCTACTACCTTGCAAAAACCGTACCAGCAGCAGGCATTCCTGAATGAGTTCAACGCGCGATTGTCTGAGTGGGAAGAAGCCTACAAAGGGGCGCACGCCGACGATTTACCACTCGATTCCGAAGCGCTTATGAAAAACATCATCGAACAGGAAACCGTCAAAAATGAGATAGCGGAGATGGTTCAGCATGCAGCGGCAGCGCCCGAACCTCCTTCGACGCCCTGAGGCCGGTGCATTTGGCTTGCTTAGGTTATTTTTCCTCGCCGCTCGAGAGCCGATTAATTAGCGTTTGCCCGTGCAGCGGATTCGCAACGAGATGGCCCAGGGTGTTTTCTATGCCTCCGATGCGTCCATTGTGGAAAGGCAATTGCGCCAATGGTCGGAAAATCTACCATGCTATCTCCCTGGCGTATGCATGCTTTTCGTTCCCCATGCGGGGTACTCCTATTCCGGGAAAGTGGCCGTCAGTGCCTACAAACAGTTATCCCACAAGCAATTCCAGCGAGTTTTTATACTCGCCGATAATCATCAACGCGAGTGGACCGATTGCGGTGTGGCAATTCCGAGTTTTGATGCCTTTCGAATTTTCAATCACCAGTTCTCCGTTGACCAGGCCTTTTGTTCGGGCTTGTTGAAGCAGTTTCCCAACGTTTTTTGCGCCACGGAGGAAGCTTACCATGGCCATGTGATCGAGGTCCAGCTTCCAATGCTGCTGCATTTTACGGACATTTCCGATCAGTCATTGGTCCCACTCATTTTCCAGGGGACGGCTGAGGAAGAGCGGCAAACACTGGCGGAATACTTGCATTCCCAGTTGACCGCTGGAGATCTCGTTATCGTCAGCAGCGATTTATCCCATTATCTGCCAGCGCAAGCGGCGGAAGTAAAGGACCATGAGACACTGGCCGCGCTGCTGGGCGGACGACTTCCGATCCAGGAAAATTGCCTTTGTGGCCTGGAGGCACTATCCTGCGCCCGGCACATTGCCGCCCGCCGCCAGTGGATCTGCCATTTTGTCAACTACGCCCATTCAGGGATGGCCGCTGGACCAATGTCCCGTGTGGTTGGCTACGGAGCCCTCGCCTGGACGCAAAAGGCGGTCCAATTTCCCGATGACGCATTTAGCGCCTTGGAAGAGCTTGCCCTGGGGTGCATTGGGTGTGTCCTTACGCAAACGTCGCCGCCAGAGCTGGACCCGTTATTGGCACGATTTCCACAGTTTCAAGTGCATCAGAGCGTCTTTGTTACGCTGATGAAGAATGGTCATCTGCGCGGCTGCATCGGCAGATTGGGGGACTTCTCACAGACGGTTCTCGACGGTGTCCGACAACGCGCAATTGATGCGGCATTTCGGGATCCGCGATTCCATCCCGTGGTGGCCGAAGAGCTCCCACAATTGGAGGCCCACGTATCCATTTTGTCCTTTCCGACGGAGCTGCAGCTTCCCTGTGACCAATGGATCGGCCACCTATCCGACGTCCAACCCAAACCCGGTGTTATCTTGGAAATTGACGGCCGCACATCCACCTTTTTGCCCGAAGTTTGGAAACAAATTCCGACCCCAAGGGCCTTCCTCCAAGCTCTCTGCAGCAAACAGGGCGCCCCTGAAGACGCTTGGAAAAACTCCACGGCCAAGTTGCTCACCTATACCACACAGACCCGGTTGGCCCGCTAAATTATTGCGGTTCCGTAGCCGTCCGCCGGTAGAAAAATTGTGCGAACCCGCCGATAAGGAAACCAGCCAAGAGTATCACTGAAAAAATCACAAAGTCAGTCCCGGCAAATGGAGCCCCGGAGATTGAAGATTTCAAATTGTTTTGAGTTTCCCCTAAAAATTTCTTGGGGTTCATTTCGTCGCGTCCATGGGCAGTGGGATCCAGTTTTACAACCGATACACTCAGGAGATCGAAACGGAGCCCATATGCGGCGAGTGGTTCATCCGCGGGGCCTATGGGACATTCCCCGGCCGCCTGCTGCAGCGCTTTATCCTTAGCTGGCCCATTTTTTCGCGCATTGCCGGGTGGTACGCCAGTCGGTCATGGAGTACAAAAAGGATCAAGCCCTTCGTCGAACGCTATGCGATCCCACTCAATGAAATCCAATCGGAAATTTCCCAATTTAGATCGTTCAATGAGTTTTTTTACCGTCGGCTTAAACCCGGCGCGCGACCCATTGCGCCGGGGAGGAACAAAGTTGTGGCCCCCTGCGATGGTCGCTATTTTTTTATCTCCAATCTAGATGCCCAACGGAAGATCTCCATAAAGGGGCGACAAATTCGCCTAAAGGAGCTCGTTGCCAGCAGGGAACTTGCCAAAAAGTTCCAAGGCGGCAGTGCCCTCATTGGGCGACTGTGCCCCATGGATTACCATCGATTTCATTTTCCCTGCGACGGAATTCCAGACAAGGCGCAACACATGGGTGGGCGGCTGCATTCCGTGCACCCGTTGGCCCTGCGGCACATTTTCGTTTTTGGGAAAAATAAGCGCATGCTAACGCGCATAGTAACTCCCGCAGGGGAAATGCTCATGCTCGAAGTGGGCGCCATGTTCGTTGGAAGCATCAACCAAACCTATGTCCCCCACCGCCACATCAAAAAGGGAACCGAAAAAGGTTTTTTTTCCTTTGGGGGATCGACGGTTATCCTCATTTTTGAGCCGGGTGCGTTTACGCCGCGTGCCGACGTCCGTCGGCTAAGTGGGAAAAATTTGGAAATCTACATCCGCATGGGCGATTCTGTGGGAGATTTATAGTCGAACCCATGAAAGATTTGTCGTGGCCACCCCGGCGGCCCCGCGGTTTTTCACCATGATTCATCCAAAATTGGCCCAAAATTCGCAAAAATCATGTATGGGTTGACAAGTGCCCATTCCCCAACAATATGATCTCAGAGTTCGAATTCTAAAAAAGAAAGTTCAATATGAAAAGTAATACCGTTACCGCCGCCGCGGCAGATATTTTTGACCACAATCGGGGACTGCAAATGTCCCCAATCCAAGGACTGACACCTGGTTTGAAACTGGAACCCTCGTTTTCACGAAAATTTCCTACGTTTTTAGAGCGGGCCAGCCCGCTGCCAGTTAACGTTCGCATGCCCAACTATAAATTAGCATAAACACAATTTTTGAGATCTAAAATTATGAAAAAAATGAAAGAATTTTTGCCGGGGAAATGTTCGACCACTTCCACGTGTTTTCCGCACCAGCCGGACTGCCCGTTGAGCCAATACCCTGCGGCCCTTTTTCCGCCGCAGTTGCGGCGTCCGTCCGGTGAACAGCCACTACAACTCCGGAAATGCCTCCCGCCAACGCAAGCCAAAAGAGGGGAAAAAATGGTGAGAAAAATAAGCTCCCACCAACTATCGTCACAATGCTCACGAGCATGGTTTTATTGGTCACCAAGCGTATACCATAATCTACTTTGTCCTGCGGAACGCCCATCCTCTGCGCGACATTTTGGATAATCTCCTTTGGCCTGTCCATGAAAACACAGTTTATAATAAAACCTCATCAGGGCAAGAAAAAGTTTTTTAACTTAGCGATTAACTATCGCCAAGTGTCCATTAGCGAAGTTCTGGAGGTACGGACTGGATTTTCCGCATTCTTGACCCTTGCCGCGAAACTTATTGAATTGCGGATTGTGCGGCGGACGCATTCGAGTGGTTTTGCACTATTACTGGTATTGGGAGCGTTGGCGGTACTTGGCGCGCTGATGTTGACCGCAGAGCGATTTGTCCGCGTACAAACCCTGAGAACGCAAAGCCAGCTGCATCGGGACATCGCTCGGCAAAATGCATGGACGGCCATTCGCATCGCGATGACCGAATTGAATGAAGCCTACGACGAAGGCCGTTGCATCAGTGCGCGGGCAAGTATCTGCAAAATTTCCGGAAGGCATGCCCACTGGACAGGCATTTGGAGTATCATCGCTGGCAAAGCAGTTTTTAACCGCTGGCTAACGTCACTCCCAAATGACACGCGATTCCATAAAGATGCCCCATTGGGTATTGGCACGGATGAAGTGCCCATTTTCGAAGACATGAGCCTCGCCGATACATGCCCACGACTGCCCATAAATTTAGACGGAAAAGTTGTGGGACACTTTGCATATTGGGGTGAGGATGAATGTGACAAATTACGAATCAACCTACCCACGCCAAATCTACCACGGGACCACATCCTGCAGCAATTTCTCCCCATATCATTGGGGCTTAATTCTAAGCAGATGCAACCGTTGGAAAGTTGCCTTTCGTTTTCGTCGCTACGACGGAACCTGGGCCGGGAAATCGACACTTTTTTCCATAATCTAACGCTGTGCAGCCGTGGCCTATTGAAAAACACCGCCAGCCAATGGTTAGAGGACCTAACACTAAAATTGCAAAAATCATCATCCGCCACCGTGGAGTACATTTTTCCCGGGGACCCCTCCTACCCCGAGCCACCACCCACTTTCGGGCAAATCGCATCGTTTTTCGATACGACAAAATCCATGCCTTCCCAAAATATTTATCCATATACCGGAGGCCCCATTTACCGTATTGTTTACCCAGCAACTAACGCACTTGGTTATGGCCTGAAAGACTTACCCCAATCGGACCTGGGACTCAACATCCCGATTCGGAGTGGCATTTACCCAATACCAGTTGCCCTATCCATACGTGTTTCCGCCGAAGTCGGTGCCAATCAAGCAATTATCCGCCTAGATCCAGCAGTTTCCATCTGGAATCCTTACAATGTCCCATTCGCACCGGCCACCTATATATTCCAACTCCTTTCCGCATCTCCGACCAACAAAGCGGGAACGCTGCCTGGCTTTGTGGTGGACACTGCCGCCGGAAATACCGCACTCGTCCGCCTGGGAACCAATGACGCAGGAATTATTTTCCAGGGCGAAATTCAAACCGGATTGAGTGCTGGAGAAGTACGTACCTTTGCCATCGCCGACCAAAATCTGATACTGACCATTCCTCTTAATCTCCTGAAAGAGATACCAACAATCACTATCCAACGGGCCAATTCCATGGTCGGAGCCACATCCTGGTTTAATCTTTCCATGCGACTTCTAGACGCCAACGGGAATCTCTTGCAAGAAATCAGTGACTTCGTAGACGGGGACGAAACCGAGTCCTACGTGGTTCCGCGGGATGGCAAATCCCATGAGCTGTTTCATTTTTGTGCCTGGGCCAACCTCGGAGCGGGCACCAACCAATGGCTGGCCCACTACGACCCCCGGGCACCGCAAATCCGCCGCAACACCTTTGAGCACGCACCATTGTTGGGGATATCGGAGCCCTTCCGTCGTTATTTTACGCCTTGGACGGCACAATTTTGCAATTCTCCTCCATCGGAGCAATTTCCCGGATTTTTTGGAGATGGTTCCCCGGCGGCCGTTTTGTTCGACCTACCCCGTGAATTACTTTCCATCGGCTCCCTGCAGCATGTGCCCCTAACGCCATTCTCCTATCATCCAACCTATGTAGTTGGCAACAGTCTTGCATGTCCGTTCATGCCGTCCGATGTGGTCCATCAGCACTTCACTTCGCCGGTGGATATTTGGAAAAACCACGCCTATTTTCGCCAATCCATGCTTTTCGATTATTCGTATTTGCTCAATGAAGCGCTCTACGACCACCACTTCATCAGCGGTTTCAGCGGATTCGATAGGGATGGGCCGCAATTTTTTACCACATGTCGCCCATGTGGCTTTGAGAATAGTTTTTCCGATCATACCCAAATTGCCCGCAACATCGTCCTCGAAGGCGCTTTCAATGTTAATTGCACCTCCGTGGAAACATGGAAATTGCTACTCCACTGCCTGCCCCATGATCCCGGGCAACGGGCCTACTATTTGCCCCATTTTGGAGGTCAGGGCACCCTGGGTCCCAAGTTTCAGCGGCAGCATCTTTTGTCCGAGGGTGACCTGGATCAGCTGGCCGAATGCATCGTTGAAGAAATTCAACAATGCGGACCATTTCCAGCGCTGAGCGCCTTCATTAATCGGGAACTGTCTCTCGGGGAAGCGGCACGGGCGGGGCTGATCCAAAGAGCCATTGACCGGGCCAGAATCAACGGAAGTTTGGAAAAACTTTCCCCACAATCGGCAGATCGGCGGGAGGGGGCGTGGTTTGACGCAGGCCTCGCAAACGGGCCGACAAATGCTCAGGCACCGGCATTCGTCACGCAGGCCGATTTTTTGCAATTTTTCGGCAACCAATTGGTCGTCCGTTCGGATACCTTTTCCATCCGGGGCTACGGTGACTCTGTGAATCCTGTGAACGACACGATACTTGCCAAAGCCGTTTGCGAAGCCATTGTCCAACGCACTTCTGACGGAAAACTTCAAATTCGATCCTTTCGCTGGGTTCGATAAACCGGTCGGTGTCATGAAATCGCCTTTTACAGAGAGAATTAACAATTCACTTTACAAATCCATTTATGCCATTAAACTCTTAGAGTAATGATTGCGTGTGCCGCAGGTTCCGTACGTTCGCCTGATCAACCATCCCCGCATCAAAGCTCTAAATTTGAGGCGGGGGTGACGGATGCGCGAGGTGTCGCAGGACATATTGCACTTATGAATTTGTTGCAAAGCGCAAAATTTCTCCCACACATCCCGAGGACCATTCTCAATTGGATTCTCACTGGTATTAGCGTCATTAGCAGTATAGTCATTCCAATCCTCAAACTCGTGGGCGTAGGCATTGCGGTTTTTTCAGGACCGATCGGTTGGGCCATTAGCCTGGGCCTGTTTGCATTGTCCGTTGTAATTTCGCTAGTCATTTATAAAATTGCCTGCAGAAACTCGGCGGAAACCTTTCAGAAAACAGGTTATCAACTCGATCCAGCGTCGTTTTACGCTAGTAACTTTCCTCCAAATGATCGAAGACGCATTCGGCTTACGAGCGAACTGTGCGAAAAACTGCCAAGTTCATCCGTTGTGCTGGAACGTGCCTGGCCGGCCGAACTCATGGAACAGCGGGATGCCCTTCAAAAAGCCGGGTTTGAACTTGCCAGCGGGCCGGACGTGGTCACACTCGGAGATGGTTGCGCTGTCACCGTTCATCAGTTCCGAAACGATGGGCTTGGCATCGGTTTTGCCGTTGCCGTGGACCAAGTGAGTGGTGATACATATTTCCTTCCCACGACGGATGCGGGTCATACGGAGCGCATGACCGCACTGGCCTGTGCCGTATGCCCCTGGGAAGACGCACGCGCGGAAGCTTTCGATGTGGCGTTTCGAAATATTTTAACTGCTTACGGGGACAATGTTATCCTGACGGGAGATTACATTGGGGGTATGTTTGCCCAATTTTTGGGTTTAAAATACGGCTGTGAAGCCTTCTGCTACAATCCCTACGGAATAGGTCCGATATATCAACAGATCATTGGCCAGAACCGAATGGCAGAAAACGCACCGGTGGTTCACAATTTTATTGTGCCAGAACTACAAACCTGGGCACAGAAGTTTGCAAATGCCATCGACCTTCCGTTGACATTTCTTACGGGCTATCAAACCCCAGGAGTCTTTGGCCAACGTTATACCGTGCCATATCTCCCGGGAAATGGCATTTTCCCTGCCATACGTGCAGCACTTGATGAACAAGAAATATTCACTCCCTAATTGTGGTTCTGGAAATCGAAAATATGTGAGTTGTAACACCCCGTATCTTAGTGGCTTGACATCTCCAATCGCAAGGCTTGGGCTGACCTGCGGCAACCTTTTCTTCAATAGCGGCCAGTGGCCATGTATAAGACTTCCATGGCTAGCTCGTGCGATACTATTGCACATAATTAGCCATCGCCAAGCCTTTCCAAGCCAGAGCTCCGCAATCCACATTAATATTTCTGTCAAAGATCAAATGCCACTTTTTACCACTTGATCGAGTGGCCAAAAGCGGCAAAGACAATCGCTGGGACATCATTAAATACAAATCCGAACTAAGAAACACAACGTACGTCCTTACCATCTCCGTCACGCTGCTCCTTCCTCGGGAATAACACCGCTACGCCCGAGGTGTCCGCAATATATATTCAAGGCTGCCCGATGCCCTCGAAAGGGCTTCGGCGAAAACCTTCCCGAATTCGGGGTTTACAAGACGCATCTCGCAAACATCTCTAAAGTTTTTACAAGGCAAGTCAAGTTGATTTTACAAAAAAATCTCGCATCCCATTGAAAATTCGTTGCTGGGTCAGTTTACGGGACGATTTCGGATTCGTTGTAGAGAGTTTGCGCTCGAAATTCCCCCGAAAGCCATTTTGCCCCTTCGAAAATTTGCCTCAGAAATTTCGATTTTTGGCCATCGTCCTGAGCACTGGCGGAGAAGGGGGGATTCGAACCCCCGGTACCTTCCGGTACACCTGATTTCGAGGCAGGCACAATCGACCACTCTGTCACCTCTCCCCAGTTAGCCCACTATTTGCGCGGAGGAAGGCAAGAAAATTTCCGCGATATGCCCCTGCGCAGGACGGTGTGATTATTGACAAATAAACGTTTCGATGAGATCTGCCGGGGAAAGTTTTTGTTTTTCACTTCCCGTGAAAGATTTATCGAATTTACCATTTCGGAGAACCAGCAGCGGGCCGCCGAAGTTTAGCGCGTGATGCATGTTGTGCGTGGCCATGAGACAGGTTTTTCCCTCCGCGGAAACGATTTTATTCGCCAGTGCCATGACCATCTCGGAGGACCTCGGATCCAAGGCGGCGGTAATCTCATCCAAGAGCAGCACCTCATATTCCCCGAGGACGCTCATGATTAAACTTAGGGCCTGCCGCTGACCGCCGGATAGACTGGAAGCCAGGTCATCCAGGCGATTTTCCAAATTCATACCCAAAGTAGCCAGCCGTTCGCGGAAAAATTCTCGCCGTTTGCGGTTGGCGAAGGGAATTAGACGGTATTTTTTATGGCGATTGGAGGCGAGGACCATATTTTCGAAAATTGTAAAATTTCCCACCGTTCCCACGCGCGGATCCTGAAAAACGCGGGTGACCTGGCGGAAATTATTGGCAATTTCACCGATGGCAATTCGTCCACGGGCGGGCGGAAGTGTGCCACTGATTACATTGAAGAGCGTCGATTTACCCGTGCCATTGGCGCCGATGATGACCACGAATTCTCCCTTCGCCACCTCCAGGTCAAGACCATCGAGGACCCGCTGGCCGCCGAGGGAAACGCTGATATTTTTTAGAGATAACATCTTTGCCTCCTTCCCCGCGTGGCCATAACGCCAACGATGAGCAGCCCGGTTATGAAATTTAGGTCACTTGACCGCAGCGAAAGGACATCGCTGTGAAGGGCGAACCCAATGAGTAAACGGTAAACGACGGATCCGACCACACAAGCGGCCACGGCGACGGCGGGTGAACGGAATGACAAAATTTTTTCGCCAATTATAAGGGAGGCCAGTCCGACGACGAGGGTCCCAGCTCCACCGCCAATGTCACAAAAATTTTGTGTAAGTACGAAAAAAGCGCCGCCGAGGGCGATTAGTCCATTGCTTAGAGCCAGTCCAATGGCAATGGTATTTGCCGCGGGGATGCCATAGCTCCGGGCCAAGTGGCGATTTTGCCCCAAGCCGCGTAGCGCCAGGCCAAAATCGGACATTAGCAGGTATCCAACGGCCCAAACAACGATGACACCCGCCAATGCAAGGGTCATGCCGCAGCCATCGATGCTTCCGAGGGTCACGTTTGGTACCCCGCCCATGATGCGCAAATTCAGTGAATAGAGCATGAATGCCACGAGAATACCGGCCAAAATATCGGTAATTTTACAGTAATTATGTAGGCACGCCGTGGTCCAGCCGGCGATGCCTCCGCCCAAAAAAGCAAGAATCAGCGCCAGTGGTATGGGCAACCCGTTTTTTACGCCACCGGCGGCGACGCAGCCGCCGAGCACAAAGGCTCCGTCGCAGGTCATGTCGGCAAAATTAAGCACGCGAAAGGACATAAAAATCCCAATGGTCACGATGCCGTAGACGAGACCCATTTGCAAAATTATGACCCATTCGCCGACGTTCATGGAATGATCTCCTTAGCCTCGCGAAGCAAATTGGGCTCGAGCCGAATGCCAAGGAGCTGTGCCGCTCGTACATTGATAAACAACTCCATTGTGGCCACCGTTTCGTGGGGAAGTGATGCAGGCAACTCTCCGCCCCAAATGCGCTTCAACATTTCACCCGTTTGGACGCCGACCTGGTATTGGTTGGGCCCCAGCGCCGCCAGGCATCCCAAGGCCACCGCGTCCGTGTCGCTTACGTAGACGGGGATTTTTCGTTCGTTGGCCGCGCGAATAATTGCCGGCAACGCGCCAAGGGCCGTATTGTCATTGGAAATAAAAATAGCATCCACCCTTCCCGCCAGTGTTGCCGCTGCCTGTGGAACCTCCGCCGATTTTGTGGCCGTTTGTTCTACCAATCGAATGCCTCTTGTTGGGCAAAGTTGCCGCAGTTTTTCAACGATGCTTGCCGAATTGGTTTCCCCGGGATTGTAAAGGATACCCAATTTTTTAAGCTGTGGCTGAATGCGCCGAAATAGGTCCAATTGCGGCTCCAGGGGAACAAAATTTGAAACCCCGCCGATGTTCGCGTTTCCCATCAATCCAGCCTTTCCTGGGTCTGTTACGGAACTGTATACCAGTTTCTGGTCCGGGCGGGCAAACTTCGCGAAACTCTGTGCCGCAACGGTCCCGATTGCGACGACCACGGGCGCTTTTTGGCGAACAAATTTTTGGGAAATTTGCAGGGCGAGTGAGGGGTTCCCCTGTGCCGATTCTACGCGGACATCAGCGTTTGAAACGGTATCCCGGATACCGCGCGCCGTTTCATCCAAGGCCTTGTGGTCAACGATTTTAAGGATACAAACGCGGGGTCTCTCCGTTGCGTCTGCGTACATCGAATCGCACAGTCCAAATGCCACCGCTAGGCATAGTAAAAATTTTTTCACCTTTCCGTCCCTTTCTTATTCGTTGTATCTCCATTGTTTTTTATCTTTTTCAAAATCCTATGGTACCCTCCGTTAGATTCGTTGCGCAGGAATCGTGCAACGCGCCCGATGGTTACCAAGCTCACCCCGGTCAATCGGTGGATTTCCCGGTAAGACAAATTAGTCCCATGCAACAGGCGGCACACATGCCAGCGTTCCGCCATGGCCGCGATTTCTGCGGGGGTGCAGAGATCGCGGAGGAAATTTTCCATTTCCGTGACGTCTGCAGCCGCCAAAAATGCCTCGCACAGCTCCTGAAAAAAATCCTCCACCACGCCCATCTGGATCACTGTAATAGTACGCTGATACGTCTGCGCAAGAAAAATTTTCCTCTTTTTGCGATTAAACCCGATAAGTATTATTGTTAGAGTAAACACCGCCCGAAATACCCATAAAAAAGTCTCTCGGGAATGGTGCCACAATCAGGAGGTTCAATGTCGTCGTTGTTTCCGGCTCATTTGCAGAAGTAATAATCCGCCATTAGCTTTTTATTAACTTCCCATGGATTCTCCGATTGGATGGATTAGCGCATAAGGAGATATCTCCCAGATGACTTTTGCGGCTGGTAACGGACTGGCCCGACCTAAAGACGCAGGAAATTCTCGTAAAAACGAGGGTCCCAGTTTGAAATCAGGTGTCAGTCCTAGGGCTGGGAACGCTTGCAGTTCCAAGCCGCCATTAAAAATATTTGCCGTGTTGGCGGTGGTATCAGTGGTGCTTTTCATGTTGAATCTTCTCCTTTGAATTCGAATTCACAGACTATATTGCTGGAGTATGGGCGTTTGTCAATCCCGCTTGTGAAAAGAACGCAAAAATTTGGCAAATATCTTCGGGAAGTCCTATTTTAGGCGGTGCCCCAGCATGTGCGTGGCCGCTTCCCGGGCGATAACCTTTGTGAAAGCGCGTGGAACGGGGTCAATTTGTGTCCAACGCGTCCGCCTGCGCGTTTGGCGATTGGACCATTTCGCTTATATGGGCGGGTAGCGGAATGTCCCGCCCCATTCCCAAGGATTGCAGTTTGGAAAATTGCTGCATGGTGGGGCGCAATCGGGAATCTGCGGTGGCCACCGTGCCATTGTAAGCCTCAACCGCCTGCCGCAACCTCAGTCCGGTTTCGCCCAACCGTTTAAACAAGACCTCCATCCGTTCGATGAGGGTTTTTCCGAGGGAAACGATTTTTTCAGCCTCCCGGGTGGTTGCCGCTTGAGCCCAGGTGCAGGCGATCGTTTTCAACATGGCCAGCAGATTCATGGGCGATGCCAGTAAGATGTGGTGCGCCAGGGCCTCTTCAAAGAGATTGGGCCGTTCCTGAACTGCCGCCGCGTATAGATGGTCGCCCGGCAGAAAAAGGACCACGTAGGCAAAAGCCTTCGTCGAATGTTTTCCGTAGTCCCTTTTCCCGAGTTCTACGATGCGATCGAAAACATTTTGTCCATGTCGTTTGAGGAGAATCTCCCGCTCCGCGGGTACTTCGCATTCCATGGCCTGCATGTAGGCATCGATGACGGCTTTGGCATCCACGACGACGTGCTGTTCACCGGGCAAATGGACGATCATATCCGCGCGCAGGGGCGCACTATTGCCGTCAACGGAAACGGAAACTTGTTCATCGAAATCAACGTGGGCCTGCAATCCCGCCATTTCAACCAGGCGTCGCAGCTGCAGTTCCCCCCAACGGCCTCGCACGTGCGATTGGCGCAGGGCCATGTTAAGTTTTTTCGCCTCCCGGTCCAGGTCGCGGTGTGACTGGAACAGTTGGCGCAGATTTTCGTCCAATTTTGCCGTTTCCTCCCCCCGATGCCGGTCGGCGAGAATGATGCGCTGGTCCAACCGGTTGACGACTTCCTTTACCGGATCCACCATGGCCGCGATGGTCGTTTTTTCCTTGGCCATGTCCGCCTGGGTGTGCAGGCGCAACTGTTCCAGGGCTTTCTGGGAGACTTCAGCCGCGGTTTGGCGAAAGATTTCCTCCAATTTCGCCTGTGCCGCCTCTTGAAATGTCAATTTTTCCTGCAAGGCCACCTGCCGCTCCCGGCAAACGGCCAATTCCCGGCTTTGCTCGCCATGGGCATTCCGTAGTACGCCCAATTCGCCCTTGGTCGATTCATTTTCCGCCCTGGCCGCTGCCAATTCCTGCGTCTTAGCTCTTAGGCTGTGCCACAGGTGGAGGATGGCACCGGCACCGGCTAGGATGACTATTCCGAGAAAAATTGAATGATCGCCAGGCACGGGCCCCATCTCGAGTCCATGCCCTTTCTTGTCAATATTGGGGTGGGCGATCGCGATAAAATGTTTTACACTTGCGCCGTAATGCACTCCCTTGGGTCGAACCTGGTAGGAGGATGTGATGGCCGATGGCAAAAAGGCGGAGTGGTGCATTGTGCGGTTGGATTCGGATATGAACTGGTGGGTGGTGGAAACGAATTGGCTCCCGCCGGCATCCGGCGAAGAAGGCCTCAGCATCCTCGATCCCAACCAGGTGGAACATATGTTTGATCTGCTGGAACCCATGCGCGGGTATGGCCTGCAAGCGGATATCGTCGAGCGGGCGTTTTTACGCTTCGCCGTCGATAAAGATTTGGGGGACGGCAACATTCGTCTGGTCGCCTTTGATGGGGGGTTTGACGTGGACGAGGAAAAACTTTTTGCACTGCCAGCGATTTCCAATGACGCAAGCGGTGGATATGCGGAGTTCCTGGAACATATCGGTGTCATACGGGTAAAAACACTTAACGCGACCGAGCGGTTTGCCCAAAAGCTAACCTTGGATGAATTGGAAGATGCCATATCGGGCATGAACGACACCGCGGCGGAGGGGGCCCATGTTTTTCAGGAAATTTTGGCCATCCTCGAATATCACCCGTTGGGCCCGGTGGCCAATGACGATGGAGATGAGGACGAGGATGATGACTGGGAAGTGGACCTATCCGACGGAAGCACAGCGGCCGCCATCGAGGAAGTAAGCGATTCCACCGCGCGCTAGGTGAGTATTTTCGACAAAAATCGGACACAAATACGGGGCAATATTGCAAATCAATAGCCATAATAGCTAGTGCATAAAACACTTGGGCGGAACGGAGCAAATAAATGTTGACAATACCCGCGGAATGACTTTCGTCACGCACCATGAGTGTTGATTTGGGTACATCGTCTCGTCCTCCGCAAGCGAAGGAGCAGCCCGTTAGTGCATTTGATGTTTTGCAGCAAGTTTTCGGGGGAGATTTGCTTGCGGAGCAAGTGGGCGAACAAATTCGGGAACTTTTGGACGTCTATGGGACCCCAGAGGAGCGGGGAGTGTTTAATTATTTTGTCGCCAATCCGAAGCTCAAAACATGTAACCGGGTGCTGGAAGCCGTCTGCAGGTGCTGCCGAAGATGCACCACGAACCAGGAAATGGCCTATGGTTGCCTTAGGCTTCTGGCGTCCTCTTGTAACCGCTCAACGTTCGTAACGCCTTCGGAGTTGACGTCGACGCTAAAAACGGTGGGGACGTCGCTTGCGCGTGCAAGGCTGGGTTTGTCGCACAATGGGGCTGCTAAATTCCAAGATGCGCGCGGGTGGTATCTAGTTTATGTCCCCTGGGGGGGAAAGCTTGTTGCATGCGTCCTGAAAGATGGCCGCCGCTGCACGCCCTGGGTACAGGCGGTGGATTTATGCCCCCCCCCCACGGGCGGGACAGAGGATGAGGTTGGCCCTCCGCCGATTAATGTTGGCCAAGGTGCTTCGAGCGAGGCGGAGCTACCAATCAATGAAGAGCCCGCACATCCAGGGGAAAGAAGCCGGAAGGGTTTAAGAAAAAATTCCGGCCCACTGCCTGCGGAGCCAGTTACCCCACCGCAGAAAAATCCACTTTTTGAAGACAATTTGGACGATAGCCTGGACGAACCCGAGCCTGATGCGCCGGCGGAAGACCAAACTCTCAGTGAGGAATCAGCGGAAACTTCAGATGATAGTTTTGGTTCCGACGGCCTGGAAAACAATCTCCCGGGTAAACCCGATCCTGATGCGCCGGCGGAAAACCCACCTCTCAGTGAGGAATCGGCGGAAACTTCAGATGATAGTTCGGGTTTCGACGGCCCGGAAAACAATCTCCCGGGTAAACCCGATCCTGATGCGCCGGCGGAAGACCCACCTCTCAGTGAGGAATCAGCAGAAACTCCAGATGATAGTTCGGGTTTCGACGGCCCGGGACACAATCGGGTGGGCAACGACAACCTGGACGATGAGCTCGGCGCGTTGGAGGAGGTCGTGGTTCTCGATGATGGCCTAGTAGTTCCTGATGCTCCGCTAGTGGATGGGAAAATCCCTACTCCTGGGGGGCAACCAGGGCACAATTCTGGGTTGCGTGGCGTCGAAATGAAACGAAAAATATTGAACTTCCCGCTTGAGCCGCTCCCGCAGCCCACCCCCTTCGACCCCGATGGTAATGAAAATGATTCTAGCACACCCAAGCCCCTCGTTGAGGAAGCGGCCTCCGTGCCGGATGAGGATGCGCCGCTGCAAAATGAACCTGACATCGTGCCTGTCGAAGAGTTCCAAGAGACGGAAAGTCTTCCCCAGACCGATGATACCGTCCCAGTAGGACTAGCGGAGGAACCTGCGGAAAAACTAGCGGAAGAACCCACACCCCCAGGAGAACCAGAGGAAAAACCTGAAGAAGTGACTCCTACGGGTTTAATGGGAGCGACGACAGATGAGCGAGTAGTAGTCGTGCCTGTGGAAAACGAGCCGAAGGCAGCTGGTTGGGATTTGGCGTGGAGGATGCTGGGAATGGCCCCCGTGGCAGGCGTGGCGATAGCACTCGCCTCCGTGACTTTGCCGCTAACAGGAGCAGCGGCGGTATCGGTGGCAGTTGGAGCTGGCCTTGTAGTTCATTCGATGAGGGGCAGTTCTGGTGCAGGCGCGGGGTCTGGTCAGCCGTTCGTCGAAGAAACTGATCCCTCACTCTTTGAGCAAAATAGTGTTCCGAACGTGCAGCAGTCTGTTGAATCTAGTATAAAAACGGGTTCATTGAATTTTTCGGGATTGCCGAAAAGTGACCAAGGACAGGTTGGTGATATTCTTACTAGGATTATGCACACGGGGGAGAGCTGCGTTTTGGAACGGGAAGGAAGTTTGTGGGGCAGTGGATCAAACGTCAAGGTGCGGGGTGGCGTTTTGCCCACGAAGATTAACATGGACAAGAATCCACGCGCGTTCGACGAACGTGATTCGGCAGAAGTTCTTAAGGCATTAGTATCACGTGCGGAAGAACTTGGACTTGACGTTTGCAAAGGAAGCATGCCGAAACAAGTCTGGGGGAGTGCCACAATGTACGTTGTACAACAAAATCCAAGCTGCTGCAAATTGCTGGATTTTGCCGCCGCCGAGGGAGTACTGTCGGGCAAACAGAGGTGGAAACATAACGGTAGGGGATATTCTGCCAAATTATTGTCCGATAACGAATTGCGCGCATTTCTGTGGGCCAGTTCGAGCACTAACTCGAGCAGCGTGTCCAAGTTTCGCAAAAAGTTGCAATTTCGAATTGTGGAGGGTGAGGCATTGCTTTGGTGCGATGGAACGACTTTTGGGGAAATTTTCCCAGAGGGTACCGCGTAGAAAAAATAATCCATCTGGGATGTGACCAAGTTGAGGGCTGGTCCCGGTCGTGCGCCTAAGCTCTTGAGGATACGTTAGTTGTAAAAGTTGTACTTAGAAAGCTCCCGCCAATCTCCAGTCCCGCCTGCGTGGATTTTATTCCAGCCTACCTGCCTGGCCTAACGGTTTTTTGCCGTAATTTACCGAAACCGGAAAAAGAGTTGACATCTGTCTACTTCCCAGCACTATAACATGTGAATTTTCGAAAATTCAAAGAAGAAAGTCCAATATGAAAAATGTTACCATTACCCCCGCCGCCCCAGCAAGTATTCTTGATGGCGATTTGAAACTGCAAATGTCATGTTCTTATGTACAAGACTGGCACCTGGCCTCCAACTGGAACTCTCATTTTTATGAGAATTTCCTGCGTCACAAAAACGGGCCGGCCCGCTGCCAGCTTCCAAAGCCCTTAGAAAAATACCTCCTATTAAGCAAAAGAGATAAACTGGCCCATACGACAGGAGAACCCATGGGAGTCAACTAACAAAAAGGGCAGATCATTATTTCGGCAAGATAGCCTGGGCCAACAATGACATTGGACTTTTTAATCATGGCACTGTATCCGAGGTACATTTTTGCGGACATTTTAAATATTATTTATTTTAACATCAATGCTTAATCGTATGTGCAATAGTGATCCAGTTACCACACAAGCTGAGTTAGGGAACGCCTCCAACGAGCCGTACTACGGTTCGTCCTCCCCCCACGCGGACAGCGATTCGACCAGCCATCCCGCCCGGTATGCCAGTGCCCAATCCGAGGGCCTGAATTTTGCAACCCACGTCAAAGATCATTCCGTACAAATGTTACGCGTCCAAGGGGGGCGACCACTCGGCGGCCGGGTGCGCATCAGCGGGTCGAAGAATGCTGGTCTTCCCGCTCTAGCCGCATCCCTTCTCACCGATGAAAGTGTTACCCTCCACCGCGTGCCAGCTCTCAACGACATCCGCTTCATGGTGCGGATTTTGGAAGATCTCGGGTGTGAAATTTCTTTCAAAGCTGGTGAGGCGCACATTCGAGCACGGGAAATAGACGGGGATCCATTCCCTGAGTGCGTACGGCAAATGCGTGCCTCCGTTTGCCTATTGGGTCCCCTGGTTGCGCGCATGAAGCGCGTGAGCATGCCCCTACCCGGCGGATGCGTCATTGGCCAGCGGCCCATTGATCTTCATTTGCGCGGCTTAAAAGCTTTGGGGTGTGAAATTTCCATTCAAAACGGCCTCGTCTCCGCCTCGGCCGGCCACTTGAAGGGGACAACTCTTTCCATGGGTGGCCCCTTTGGCAGCACGGTGACCGGAACGGTAAACATCATCTGCGCGGCAACTTTGGCCCAGGGGACAACGGTTATCCGAGACGCCGCCCGCGAGCCCGAGGTGGCCGATCTGTGCCGCATGCTTAATAAAATGGGCGCCAAGATTGGCGGAATCGGCGAATCTACATTAACCATCGAAGGCGTAGAGCGATTACATGGCGTTTCCCACGAGCTCATACCCGATCGCATTGAATTCGGCACGTTTCTGTTGCTTGCGCTCGCCAGCCGCAGTAAACTGGAACTGCCCAAAGTAGACCCATCCCTGTGCGGCGCACTGGTCGATGTCCTCGCCGCAAACGGTGCTGAATTCGAGGAAACCAGTGACTTCTTCGTTGTCCATGGAAATCGATCAAACTTGCGCCCCATGTGCCTGGAAACGCTTCCCTTCCCTGGGCTGCCGACTGATTTGCAGGCACCGCTGTGCGCTCTACTTACGCAAATTTTTGGAGAAAGCAGCATAAAGGAAAACATTTATCCCAATCGCTTTACGCATATCGGCGAGCTGCAACGAATGGGCGCTAATATTTCCACGGATGGGCCGCAGGCCATTATTCGTGGGGCAACGCAACTATCTGGGACATCCGTGATAATTCCGGACTTGCGCGCCGGGGCGTGTCTCTACCTGGCGGCCTTGATTGCCAAAGGTGAATCCCTCATTTATGGCGTGCATCACGTGGACCGGGGCTACGAAAATTTTGATGAAAAATTGAAACAAATTGGTGCTGTGCTCCAACGGGAGGAAGTCGTACGTGAAAATGGTTGCAAAGAAATTTAACCTTCAACAGCGGAGGCTCATAGCCGATTTTTGCGGCTTCGGAGATGCGTCCATGACACAAATGGTCCGCATGCCAAGCTCACTGGGGGCGATTTTATCCAAGACGCTTGGGAAGGTTGTGCAAAATTGTGATCGGTTGAAATCAATTCAAAGTTCCTGGCGCGGCATCGTTGGGATAGAGCTGGCATCTTTTTCGCGAATAAAAAATTTAGTCCAAGCAACGCTCTCCGTCGAAGTTAGCCACAGGTCCGTACTGCAGGAACTAAAGTTCAAAGAGCGAGAAATTTTAGATGCACTCGCTAAAAATCGCCAAATGAAATGTGTGAAGAGGCTGAAGTTCGTCTTTGTCCCCCGGGCAACGGGCGAGACAATTTTCCATCTTGAAAAGAAGCGGTGATGTTTTTGGACTGCGCGATATGAAATTGTCATGGCGAGGAATCATAGGCTTGGTCATTCCCATTGCCCTTTCGTCCGTCGCCTTTGCTGGCGAAAATGCGCCCGCAGATGGTAGGAGTAGGTTCTTGGATGAGCGCCACCTCAACGGGATTGCCGCCGTGGTCAATGAACGGGTCATCACCATTGGCGAATTGCGCCAGGAAATCGCCCCCATTCTGGGTGCAATTGAATCCGAGTCGCCCACGGAACGGGAGCGCTCCGAACGGGCAGCAGTGGCTTTTCGGGATTCGTTGGAAGACAACATTGCGCGCGCGCTTATCATCCAAGATTTTGAAAGCTCCGGCATGAAGGTTCCGGGCGTGCACAAGGAATTCCAAATTGACGAATTTATTCGGAATCGGTTTGCCGGCGACCGGGTGCTTTTTACGCAACAATTGCGGGCATATGGGAAATCATTGCAGCAATTTAAGCGTGAAATGGAAGAAGCGCTCATCGTGGGATGGGCTCTAAACCGTTTTCATCATTCGCGGGCGTATGTCAGTCCCCGGCAAATTCGCGAATATTACGATGATCATCGGAGTGATTTCGTGATTCCGTCGGCAGTGCGGGTGGGACTGGTATGCCTGCCGGAAAAGGTACCATCAACTCCAGATCCGGAGGAAGACAAACCAGAAAATCTGGTAGAAAATCCAGAAATTTCCCAGATTGCCACGCGCTTGAAGGCGGGGGAGTCCTTCGTTTCCCTTGCAGAAAACCTCAGCAGTGGCAGCGTCCCGATGGTCGATGAATGGCTTTCCCTGGAGGATTTGCGAACCGAGTTGCGAGTGGTGGCAGAGCGCATGCCGATTGGCAGTTGCTCGGGGAAGATTCGCCTGCCAGATGGGAATGCGGCATTTTTGTACTTATATGAGCGTCATGCGGAAATGCTCCAACCCATCGAGCAAGTGCAAGGTTCCATCGAAAATATTATCACGCAACTTCACCGGGAGGCGGATCAAAGCCAGTGGATAAACGGTCTGCGCGACAAGGCGTATGTGGGAATTTATGGGCAGGCCCGATAAATTTTCCCGAATACACTCATTTCCCACGCCACTGTCGGCCACAGCAAACGGTTTCGCAGAGTTTAAGTGGAGTCATTTGATTTACGTCTGATTGACATCGGCGTATTTGGTGGGCAAACTCCCGCCTGTGGTAAACGCGATTAAAGTAGCGGATCCGAATTTGATGGCGCTATTTCCCGTTGGGCTGGAGGCGGTTGAAAATCCTGCGGCGGGTGAGCCGGTTGGGGTACCAGCAGAAATGACCACCGTCATACCGCCTCGAATTCGAAATCGGCGAATAGGTACACCGCGGCGGCGGGCGTCAGCACATTTCATTCGAGCCTCATCCCCTGAGTTAGAACGGCAGGTGTGGGAACTC
>JAITCU010000023.1 GCA_031282835.1 Puniceicoccales bacterium | reverse complement strand
TCCTTGCAATAGCTGGAAATTGCTATGTACAGAGATTTTATGGCTAGTTTGCTGAAGACCATTCTGGACAACTAGCCACGGCCATTGGTTTTACAATTCAGAGTTTTGCAACTCGCATTGTGAGAGACTTTTTCCATCGGGGTTAGAATATTTTTATTTTCACATCAATGTTGTAATTAGTATATCGATCTCGCTCGACTATGATAGAGTTTCCTTCGTTGATAATGAATTCAATTTCAATGGCATCCTTTCCCCCGTCACAAACATCTTGCCCCATCTGGATATGGATGCGATCCGCGAAATCTCCACCCAAAAGATTGGATCCAAGGTAAACGCCCAAAATACTTGCCTGGTTGCGATCGGAAAATGTACTCATTCTATTTCCGGGTAGGCGGCCGGACGTGATCATGTTGATAATAGCACCATTGGGCAACGTGGGAGACGAGCTGAACATGCAGGTGGGCGTGAATCCCTCGCCGAAAAGGCGAAGCCGTAGGCTATAATTATAAAGACGTGTTTCCGAGTCCACGTCCCATATGGGCGTAAAACGCGTCGGATCGAGGGTGATGTTTCCCTGCGTCACACGGAATCGTGCGAAAGGAAATAGGATAACACCTTGGCTGATGATACCTTGGCCGTGGATGGTGGGGGCTCCGGTCGTACCGTAGACGGTTGCCTGTGCGGAAAGCAATCCATGAAAATAAGGCATGTTAATGCGGAGAAAGCGATCACCACTTAGAGAAATATTAACATCCCAATTTTTAGGCAACGCGATTTTGCTGCGCGGAAGGACATTTGTTCCCTTTTTCGGCTTTATAGTTTCCATATACCATTGACTTGGCAGAAAATTTACATTGCCCGATAGGGTCGTTTTCGCCAGGCCCTTCTCCTGGACTTCGGTGACCAAACTGAAGTCCACATCCCCGAAAAGCATAGCGCCATTTTTTTGCAACAAGGGCACATTGGAACCGGATGCGTGCAAATTGAATCGAAAATCTCGCCAACGCCTATGTGTGACGGTCCCAGTCAATACCATATCCCCCTGGCGGAATTGGGCAGAAGCGCCTTCGATGCGGATGGTGTCCCCCTCGAAAGTTACCCGGCACTGCAGATCGTGCATGATACCCATTTGTCCGACTGATCGGGTCTCAACACCCGATAGCTCGATGTTCCCATAGGCCTTCCCTGATTTTATGACTAAGGTGCCGGTCACCGCGCCCAGTGGGCGGACCTCGGGCGAAATATAGGGTGCCAATGCATTGAGTGGAACGCCTTTAATATGAATGGATCCCTTAAATTTATTAAGTGCGGCCCCAAACGCTTTTAGCGGATCATCATAGCTCAACCAAGCCTGCAGTGCCTTCCTCAGGGATTTTACCTTGATACCGAACTCAAAGCGCAAATCGGGGTGTCCCAGATGGGATAATTCGCCACTTAGAAAACCATCATCAAGGCGTATGTTTTCGATGGAGAAGGGAAAACCTTCGATTTGTACCTTCCTAATTTGAACCACTGGGAAACGAAATATGGGAGATTTTAATGCCCAAATAACGCGTTTAAGGTTTGTTTTACTGTTCCCGCGCCTTCCATGAAGCGGCGAATTTTCCACATTCATCGCGTCTTTCATTAGGCTTCCTCCGATCGTTACCGTATCGGCCTGAATGCCCCCAACAAGGGGGTGCTTGAGAAGGAGTTCGGCGAGCGCGAAGAAGAGATTTCCTGCTATTAGTTGATTGGCACTTATTTGTAATCTAGGTGATTGGTAACGGATATCCCGCAGGCGGTGAGTGAAAATCGAAGGGCCAGGTTCCTGCGTATAACTAATGGGAAGGGCACGCAGCAGCCGTGATGCCAAGTAATAAGCTCCAACCCCAGCAACGCATGCAAGGCAAAAAACACCCAAAATGGACCACCTGACTATTTGCCACAACAATTTCACACTCAAAAAACAACATCACCAATTTACTAACAGTTAGGTGTTTTGCAATTTATTTCCCTCTAAAGTGGCTTCTTCCCGTTGCTTCTTGAGGCGGGAACCAATGAGCCGATCCATTAGCTGGGCAAACGCGCCATTTCCAAGCACATTTGCCGTCGTGGCAAACGGGTCCAGAATGAGATACATGGAAAAAATAAGTGAAGCCATGGCGCCATTAAACCCAAACACGCGTTCAATGATGGGGAGCACGACGATGATTCCCCCGCCCGGGACAGCTGCGACGGAAAATTTGGCCAGGACAAATTGCAGCGCAAATGTCAAAAAAAGCGCCGTGGATGGCATGGTATAGTGGTAACTGCGCAGGATGGCGTAAACCAACACCGCATCAATGATACAATCCCCCACCAGGTGGATATTGGTCGTCATGGAAACGATGGAACGAGCCAGGGATTTGTTAGCCGTGTTTTTTTCAACGGCGGCCATGGTGTATGGAAGTGCGGCGGCACTGGACATGCTCCCAAATGCGCAGACAACGGCCGGGAACATGTTACGTAGGGATGTTAACGCCCGGCGCACGCCAAATCCGCTGGCAACCCAATAGAACAGGAATAGATAAATTGCCAACGAACAAAGGATGACTGCCACGACGGACGCATACTGGCGAACGAGCAGTGCCAGCTGTCCATCATGCTGCATTTTAAGAAGGAACCCGAGGAGAAACATCGGAACTATGACCAGAATTCCGTGGAGTAGGCGGGCCACCAGACGGTCGAGAAAGAGCGTAATCCGAGCAACTTTATTAGGTGGCAGCTTTGCCGCACAAATACCACCGATGATCCCAGCGGCCATGGCCCAGGCATTTGGAATGAGCTTGGGCAATTGAAAATTAAAGGCCGGCTTCAAATCTCGACCGCCGATTGGGAGGGAGAGATCCCATGGGACGCCGTAGACCGCCTCACCGATGAAATGCCCCACAAATGTTGTTAAAAAATTTGAGCAACACACCATCAGGAGCGTGAACCCTATGACCAGAGACGCATTGGCACCTATGCGATGAAACGTGCAAAATAATAAACTAAATATGATAATGGGCAACAGGAACATGACCACCGATTTGAGCGTCACGCTGATGGCCAGGAGGAATTGGAGCAGCTCCGTCGGCAAACTCGGGCCCAGGAAAAATACAAAAACGATGAGTAACAGAAGCAGAAGCGGCATCCTTTTGGCCATTGGCGTCAATCAGGGGCCACGGCCCAGGCAAAGACAAGGCTAAAACGAAAAGTACACGTCGTAGCAAGCACGCTGCGGTATTTCCGCGATTTTGCCCGTTGTATGTAAGACCCTAACATTGAGTTAATTCATAGCGCATTTACGGACTGAAACTCCGGGTTTATTAACCCCAACATCGAGTCCAACATGAAAGAAAAAAATACTTCAGAAGAAATAGCGCATCTATCCAACGAAGGTTGAGGAGCTTTCTGCGGGAACTTTGGTTGCGCATCCGTCACAGGAGCCCCCGCAAGGAGAGTGCGACGCCCCGGATATTGCGGTGCCGGCACCCCCCGGGGAAGGTCTTCCCGAAGACCATGAACTTCACATTAAATTACAGTACCCACAAAAATATGTTCCCCATGCACCGACTCCTTGCGTTGGGTGTTGCGTTGTTCATATCTTGAGCCCGTGGATCCTGCGATTATGCGAGTTGCAAAACTCTGAATTGTAAAACCAATGGCCGTGGCTAGTTGTCCAGAATGGTCTTCAGCAAACTAGCCATAAAATCTCTGTACATAGCAATTTCCAGCTACTGCAAGGA
>JAITCU010000009.1 GCA_031282835.1 Puniceicoccales bacterium | reverse complement strand
ATTAAAGCGACTTATCGGAGACAATTTTTCACGCTTTCGCGCCTGGGGAGCGGTTCTGGCGATTATTGCGATCGGCATACTGATGTTAAATCTAGGAGTTTGAGTTTTGCAACTCGCATCAGTGACCACAGTGCGGTTGTCGCGCTCGCGTCCCTCATGCTGGCGGCGGCACCTCCGAAAATCCGCGATGCCTTCGTTGAGCGCTATGCAAAAGAGTTATTTCACACCATCTCCATGGCTCCGGTGGTCCTTGGGGTAACCGCTTTCATCGCAAGTTTTTTCTCCGACGAGAGCAGAGGGGCACATTCATACGCGGAGGCCTGCCTGGCGGCCATTCAGTCGTCGAAGCTGATTTTTGAATGGCTTCCCAAACTCCATCCGCACGTGAAAGAGGTTATTTTTGCCGAAGTGTTTCGTGAATTTCATCTCTTGGTTATCTCTTCCGTTAGCAGCTTGAGGCCAGATTTGGCCGCCCCCCAAGTATGTGACATTATGGCCAGGATGCGGGTTCCAGTTTCTACCAAGACGTGCGACGCGTTTGTAGCGGACGCAGGCTCACCGCTCGCGCTTCTGTTGGAAACATCCTGCAAAGGAGACAGCGCCGATGACGTTCCTGTGACAGTAAGCCGCACCATTTTGCCCTATGTTGCAGATTTTCTGCGCCGGGCTTCCAGGGAGGCCCAATGCTCATTTGCGCTTCAAAATCCCAAGGCGTTCTTTAACGCCTTTGGTCCGTTGGGTCGGGAGCTGCCCCTGACCGTGTGTTGCGTGATCATCCTCCAAACGATGCGGGAAGAAAGTCGTAGGCCGTTTCTCGAAGAACACGGGGACATGTTTATAGAGCGCGTCTTGTTTTCGGCGCAATTAGAGATACGAAGCGCAGCCGCGGAAATGATCGCGGGGTGGTGCGAACCATTTTTAATGACATATGGGGTAAGGTTGATTGTTGTTTTTTCGACGTGCAAGGACGAGGCAATACGCAGATTCATTGATGTAACAATTCATCCTTTTAAGGCCGAATTCGTTCTTAAATATGGAAAAGAGATTATTGAAATGCTATTGGGCTCCACCGATCCCAGTCCTTGGGCGTGGGGAATCCGGTGGATTGGTATGCTTGATGAATTTTCGCGGCGACAGTTTCTCCTGTGCTATGGTGATAGCCTTCTTTCCCATTTGGGGTGCATGGCGTGGGAAACGCCCCTAGCCCGACAGGTGTTAGATTTCATTGAGAGCGTCCCCGGCGCCATTCCTCCAAGGGCTGCGACGGGTGGGTTGTTGCACTGCTGCCTTTCCACCGTGCCAGACATTCGTAATTTTGCCCACCAGCTGTTTCAGCAGTGTGATAGGGACTTACGTGCGCAGGCAATAGAGGTGTGCCTGGTGTCTATAGTTGGTTCAACCCTGCGTAATGATCTGATGGATCAGTTGTGCTCGCTCATTCCCGGAGATGCGGCAAAATTTATATTTGGCTTGTTGAACGATTTCCTAGCGGAAGAAAGTTTGAAGCCGGGAAGAAGGTTATGGTGCGTACAAAAAGTTGACCGTGAGGCCTTGTTTGGCGAAGTCGCCGCTTTGGGGTCGCCGGAAGTTCAGTGTGGCGTTTTAAGTGGTGACTTGAAGCTAGTGGAAAGTTTTGCAGTTGGGCTGATGGCGGCGGTCGCATCCAGGGCATCAGAACCATTGGACACGCTTTTTATCCCACTCCTGACGGCCTTCGCGCTTCCCGCACGTGAGATGGCTCTCAGGACTGCATTGGAAGTGTTGGGTTTGTTCCGTTCGGCGGACGGGAGGCCCTATTGGGAGGTCTTGTTGGAACTTTGGGGTAGCAGGGTAGATCAACGGTATTTCGATGGAATTTTTATTGCCGTTTGCGCTCGATGGAATGCGATGTTGGAAGGGCTCCCAGTGGACCTTGTTGAATGCCTAAAAATTCCAACTCCCGCGCGGGGTTGAATTTCGCCTAATCCGCCGTTTTTCGGCTGGCGCGGGTGATTTGCAGCGATGCTCGAGCCAGTGCCTTACCTCTAGAACTCATAACCAAGGGACAGATCTGCCGAGTGGCAGCGATATTTTACGCCGCAAGAGCCCGACCATTGGCCGCGAATTTCCCAATGGGGATTTAGCCGCTTGCGGAAACTCCCCGAGCAAACAAAGAAGTCATTGGGCCCATTGCCCATGTCGAGGGTGAAGGTATTTCGAACCTGCCCATAGTCTAAAGAAACACCCGTTATCTTCCGCATAACCCGACGCTGCCAACCCAAATCACACTGCAGTTTCATCGGACGAACACTGTACCTATCGCCCTCCATCTCCTTCTCAAAATTTAGGCCAAGTGTCATGTCGAGCATGTGATTATCAACGGCCGGGACAACCCGCGTCTGTGCATAAGCCTCATAAAGCATGGAAAGTTGCGATTCAGACATCTCCTCCAAATCGTCTTCATTGAACATTGCATGCAGGTAGGTAATGAACTTACTCTGATCCGCTTCGGTGATTGGCAATTTGTAGGCATTGGCGTGGAAAAAGGCATACCGAAGGTCCATCCTTGGGCTAATGCGCATGCCTTTAATGCGGTGCACTTCGTGTGCGAAAGCGACCTTTCCATGGAAGGAAACATCGTCGAATTTTTCCAATTTGCCGTCATAGCGGAGAACTTTATTGTTGCCCAGATCGATGGCAGTTGTGGCGCATAGGTTTATTTTTTGGTGCTTCTCGTTGTAGAATTCGCAGGAAATAAAGGCGCTTCCTGCCGTTTCCTTGCACGTTGCTCCGTAGAAATCCTCCGCCAAGGAGCCAGAAAAATCGGACTTACTGTGTACCCGGCCAATTCCCATACCGTAACGAATGTAAAAATTATTGAACACGTGGTGACTCCAATCTTCGCCGAGGAAGATGCCATAGAAATGGCTCGAACTTCCTAAATTACTTTCGTCCACATCGCAACGTTCATAGCCGCCAAACACCAAAACAAAGGGATCATTGTTGCCCTTTATATCGCAAGAACGTTGGTCAATCGCCTGCAGCATTTTGGCCATGAAAGTCCTTTTGGCCCGCATTATGTTCCGGCTTAAGACCACCCGATCCATCGGCGGCAGGGCTGTGGATGTGTGCACAATGTGCATCTCTCCAGCGCTGCCATCCTTGCCAGGGACACCAGATGTCCCTGGTTCACCTTTGTCGCCTTTTTCACCCCGTGGTCCTCGGATTAACTCCCGGAACTCAGAATCCTCTTTAATTTCTTCGGCCAGGTCGGATATGAACTCTTCATCGGAGGCCAGGATTCGCGCGATTGCGTAGGGATCTGCGTCCTCACCGTCGGAACCGACAGGACCCTGTGGCCCGGTTGCACCGGTGTCGCCTTTGTCACCTTTAACCCAGTCTTGGAATTCCGAATCGTGCTTCAGGATTTCCGCCACTTCGGATGGATCTGCGTCCTCACCGTCGGAACCGACAGGACCCTGTGGCCCGGTTGCACCGGTGTCGCCTTTGTCACCTTTAACCCAATCTTGGAATTCCGAATCGTGCTTCAGGATTTCCGCCACTTCGGATGGATCTGCGTCCTCACCGTCGGAACCAATAGGACCCTGTGGCCCGGTCGCACCGGTGTCGCCTTTTTCGCCCTGTGGTCCGCGGGGGGCGGGAGGGGTTCGGCCCACGATATAGAGACCTGGCTCACTCGCATCATTGGACCAGAGCAATCTGATCTGGCCATCCGGGCCCTCCTTCCACCTCGGCGCATAGGCGGTATCCGCAAGATCGAGGAGGGATATCGATGCATCTTGCTCACTATAAAGGACTTCATAGTAATTGCCGCCCCATTTAATCGGAGGATTTGCGGCATCCGGGTTGGCACGCGAATCAATGCTCTCGGAATCGCTCATTGTAAGACCGTTTATCAGATTGGCCATTTCCGATGTGGATGCCGTTGTTCCAGCGGGAAACCGAACGATCCAGTAATCAAATGTGCACGGGACGGTATGCTCGGTATCCAGAAGGGAAAATTTCACATTTGAGCCAATTTGTAAGGGGGCCCCCTGTGCCCCCGACCAATTCGTGTCTTTATCGATTTTCAAATAACCGCCGTGGTTCCCGCCGGCGAAACGCATCTTGCTACCCTCTCCGAGGACCATCCGTCCGTTGGATTTGAGGCTTGTGTCATTTACAGTCATGCAATCCGTAGCGCTGGCACCAAAATTGGTAGTCCCGGGACGGTTGATCTGCAGGGTGCCTTTCCTTTCAAACTTGCGGGTTACCTGATTATCGGTTTGATAAAGCCCGATATTACCATCCGCAATACCACTTGTAAGATCCGCGTAGAATGCCGCTTTGTTTTTTACTTGCTGAAATGCATCATTGAATGCTTGGCAACTTTCATTTTTCCGATACAAATTAATCGCACCACGGGTGCCGATGGTGATGACGGATCCGGCGGGAATCTCAACTTTATCGTAGAAATTTAATGTACTGGCTTTTTCAAAACCACCGCGAACAGAGATTTTATTCAGGTCTTTCACATACCCGAAGCAATTCATATCCCATCCGCTATTAATACGAAGGGTAGCGTTGGTTGGGGCAGAGCCGTTGGGCGCCTTAGCGATACCACCAATGATGTTCAGGGTCCCCGGGCCGATGTGGCGCACGTGGTCCCCCTCAACGATATGCGTCATTCCGCCGCGGGAAGCGGATACGTCCGTTTCCCACGTACCATTGTTGGCTGGGCTTTTCCATCCGCCCCGTGCTCGCTCGTCCCAATTTGGGAGCATTACCCTTCTCCGGCCCACATTGAGCTGGAACCCGGGTCCCATGGATACGGCCAGGGCGGATTTTGGACTGCCGTTCCCCGTTCCGCTTTCCTGCGCGGTATTGAGAGTTACCGTTGCAAGATTATTGGCGACATTTATACTTGGATCCAGACGTAGGGCTGAAACGACGACGGAGGGGCGGGAATTATCCGGGACCAATGGGCTTATTGCCAAATCGTTGAAGTAAAAACGCATGTTACTATTTTGTTCGCCGCCCAGCGTACTGATGAGCTCATTGTTAGAGCTGCTCCACGCATAAGGCGCCATTGCCGTAACGGTTGCCGAACCTTGGAATTCCGCCGTCCATTGGTCACAATTATTCGCCCCACCTGGCTCCAAAGCAGCTATAAGCTGCCCGGTGGCGCCAGTATATGCCGCACCAAATACACATGCAGACCGACCCGTCATGCTTGCTGAAGCAAGTGTCGTCATGGACACATTGTCTCCAATGGGTCCAATTGTCCAGTATCTAAAATTATCAACGCATGCATATCCATTGGCGCCTACAGAAACATACCCGCCACCGACGACGGTCTGTTTAGCTACCAGTGTAGAATCTGCACCTATCCCGCCGATTGTCAAGTGTGAAAAGTTACGGGAACACGCACCGGTAGGACTCTGGTTAGAAATCGCGCCCGCGCGATAAGCATTAAAATCAGTTCCGCTCAAAGCCTTGCAGGCACCAAAAATTGTGCCCGCTACGAAGGTTGAATCCGGCGCACATGGGCCAACGTAAAGATTTTCAAATTTATCCGATTGGCCCGAACAACTTACCGTTCCGAATACGGTACTCCATGCGTTATTTGCCAGGATGACGGACAGGGGAACCGTTTCGGAGGGTACGATGGAAATATACGCGCTTGGGTGCTCCGCATCCGGTGCGCCAAATCCAGTAAAGTGGTCATAGGTCCCGCCATTGCTAGATTTGTACCAAAAATCTGCCGTGCCATTCTCGGACTTAACGTCGAGTTTTAGTGTGAACGGCTTACCTTCTGCACCGGAAACTTCATTTAACGACACAAAGGTACCCCGGTTTTGGGTACTGTTCTCTGTGGTCGCACCACCAGTAACGTTGATAATAGGCCGCGCGGTGGTGGTCCCAGCGATGGAAACCGTTTTCCCGGCGTAGTCACCTGTGTAAATGGTGGTCTCTTTAGTTGCTTTGTCAACGAACCTTATACAATCGATTGATTGATGACTTGCGTCGAGGGTGTAATTAATTTGGTTGCCATCACTAAACTTAATAACGTTATCATCAATGCCCGAAAACACATAGGCCCCACCGATGACATCATCATAAACGCCAGGAGCTAATACGATGAAATTAAACGGGGCACTCCCCGATGTTCCGATTTCACGATAATTTTTGACGAGTATCCCCTCGGCAAACCCCGTGGGCATTTGAGTACCGCTGGTTCCCGTGCCGCTTCCGCCACCGGATTCGCGGATCGTCGATGGGGTTCGGCCCACGATGTAAAGCCCTGGTGCGTCCGCATCGTTGGACCATAACAATCTAATTTGGCCATCCTGGCCTTCCTTCCACCTTGGCCCATAGGCGGTATCCTTAAGATCAAGGAGGGATGACGATGCATCATAACTCCCGTAAGAAACTTTGTGATAATTTGCACCCCAATTGATCGATGAATTCCCAATTATCTGTTCGGCAACGGGATTACTGTCAAGCGTAAGACCGTCTATCAAACCATTAGAAATTGCTGTTGTACCACTGGGAAAACGGACGATCCAGTAATCAAACGTGCATGGAATGGCTTCCTCCGTATCCAGCAGGGTAAATTTCACATCTGTTCCGATGGATAAGGGAGCTGGCGTCACCGGCGCAGTGGCATCAACTTGCAGGTAACCACCATGGCTTCCGCCGGCAAAGCGCAGCGTACTTCCGTCCCCAATGGTCATTTTCCCGTTGGGGGTGAGCGTGGTATTATCGTGATTATAGGTTAAGGTTATGCCGCCACCGAAATTAAATGTATGTTGAGTTTGCTGCATGTCAGCGTGCCCGTCCTTGGTGATAAGGCCAAGGGCCAATTTGCCCTTGCTGGCAAATGCATGACTTTCTGTACTATCACCCCGATAAAGTCCGATGCGTTCTGGAGTCGCGCTGGTGGACACGGATGCGGTATCTGCATAGAATGCCGCTTTCTTTTTTATTTGCTCGAATGCTTTTGCAAATTTCAAATTAGTATTATCCTCACTTTTATTGCATAAATTAATCGCGCCGCGGGGGCCAATGGTCACAACGGAGCCGGTCGGAAGAGTTGTATCGCCATAAAGATTTAATGTACTATTCTTTTCGTGGCCACCACGGACGGAAATCCTATTCAGATCTTTCACATACCCGAAGCAATTTACATCCCACCCGCTGCTAACACGCAGGGTGGCGGTACTGTTGGTATCAACGTTGAGACTATAGGGCGCTTTGGCGATGCCGCCAATGATATTTAGGGTTCCTGGGCCGATGCGACGTATGTGGTCTCCCTCAACCATGTGCGTTATTCCACCTTGACTGACGGATGCATCCGTTTCCCATGTACCATTTTGGGCGGGACTTTCCCAGCCGCCCTGAGCCCGCTCGTTCCACAAAGGAAGCATCACCCTTCTCCGGCCAACGTTGAGTTGGAATCCAGGCCCCATGGATATGGCCAAAGTTTGTTGTGCCGGCGTGGTCTGCTCTTGGGTAGGATTAATTGTCAAATATGCATCAGTGTCGGCCCCGAACACATATCCCCAATGTAAACGCAAAGCGGAAACAACGACATTCGGATCAGATGCCACCAAGTCATTGAAATAGAACCGCATATTACTGTTCTGGCCACCACCCAACGTGCTAATGAGATTGTGGTTTGAATGTTGGTTATAGTCGCCAGAATAGGGCGCCATCGCCGTAACGGTTGCTGAACCTTGGAATTCGGTCGTCCAGTTGCTAAAGTTTCCCGCTGCAGTACAAGTGGGCCAGGTTGTTGGGTTTTTTACACCGTTTTCCATGTATGTACCACCAAACACGCTTGCCGAACGGCCCAATGAGCCCGACGATGCAACGATTGTTAGCGACACATCGTCCCCGATGGGACCAATGGTCCATTTGCCGAAATTATCAAGGCACTCAGGCCCGGATTCACCACCTTTAGTGGCAACATATCCACCGCCGAAAATGGCCTGTTGGGCCACCAAAGTTGAATTGGCTCCCATGCCGCCAATGGTCACGTTGGAAAAATTATTGGAGCATGCTCCAGGACTACCCGTCGTACTACCAGCGAAATCAACTCCACTTATTGCCGTGCATGCGCCGAAAATAGTTCCTGCCACGAAGGTGGAATCCGGTGCGCATGAGCCTACATAAAAGTTTTTAAACGTGCCCGATTGCCCTGAGCAACTCACCGTTCCGAATACCGTGCTCCATATGTTGTTTTCAAGAATTACGGACATCGGGATGGTTGGGGACGGCACGATGGAAATATACGCGCTTGGGTGATTCGCATCCGATGCGCCAAACCCGACGAAATGATCCTCAGTTTTTCCGTTCCCGGAATGGTAGTAGAAATCTGGGACTGTGCGATCGGTATTTGTGGATTTAACATCGAGTTTTAGCGTGAACGACTCGCCCGACTTGCCGGAAACTTCGTCCAACGACACAATGGCACCCTTGTTGTGTCCGCTCGAACCTGAGCCACCGCTAATACTGATAATGGGCCGCGCTGTAGTGGTTCCAGTGATGGATACCGTTTTCCCAGAATAAGCGCCCTGATAAGTATCAGTGGGACCCTGCGCAGAAGTTTTTTCGACAAACTTTATTCCAGCGGTAGAAGGAGTCGAACTATCGAGGATGCATCTTATTTGATCGTCATCCACGAACTCAATAACGTTATCACTAATAGAGAAAAACGCAATGACATCCGTGAAATTTTCGGACAGATTGCTCAGATTTGGATCCAGTACGATATAATTTTCAGGGTTGCCATTTTGCCACCCATCCGCTGGATCCCCGAGTTCGGGTGGGTCGCTTTCAATGAGGCCTTGAAGCCCTCGGCCAACGATATAGAGACCTGGTTCACTTCGGTTATTTGACCACAGCAATCTAATGTTCCCAGTTCCATCGGACTCCCACCATTGTGAATACTGGGTGCCGCTAAGATCAAGAAGGGATCCTGATGCATCACCATTGGCATAAAGAACTTTATAATAATGATTATTACTGTCGATGCTGAAATCTGTTTCACTAGTAGCTTGGCCATTAAGCGTAAGACCACTTATGTAGCCGCTTATGTTTGTGTCAGTATCTGGGGGACAGCGAACAATCCAATAGTCAAAGGACTCTGGAATGCTCCCCTGGTCCAGCAAGGAAAATTTCACATTATTATCAAGGGTCAATTTGGCTCCACCCGTCCCATTAAGCTGTATGTATCCACCGCCGTCGTTAGTTCCACCGGCAAAATACACCCTGCTACCGTCGCCAATGCGCATCGCCCCACGGGACGTGAGATCCCCATCAGCATTAAGGACCATGTCTTCGCTTGTATTTTGTCCGAAATCGGTATTTGCCCCGGAGGAGGGCGAGCTCAAATTCTTGGACTTACCGATCGTTAGTGTGCCTTTTCTGGCGAATGCTCGGTCTCCGCAATCAGTTTGATAGAGCCCAATTTTTTCATCGCTCGGATTAAGGGCGCTAACACCAAGGGTGCTGGGATTATTATTGGCCGCGACATTTACGGATGAGGCGTCCGCATAAAATGCGGCTTCGCTACTTATCTGGTCAAACGCGGTACCAAATTCGCTACATGTGTCAGTTTGGTGATATAAATTAATCGCACCCTTGGGGCCAATGGTCACGGTGGACCCGGACGGGATTTCGACAGGGCCATAGAAATTCAGTGTACTGCGAGCACTAGCACCACCGCGAACAGAAATTTTATACAAGTCCTTCACATACCCGAAGCAATTCACACCCCACCCACTATCCACACGCAGGGTGGCATCGACATTCCCAGTATTGGTGGGTGCTCTGGCGATACCGCCAATGATGCTTAAGGTTCCTGGCCCGATGCCCAACGGGACCCCTCCACCGGAAACGGACTCGGATGTTTCCCGTCCGCTGCCTTCGTCCATATCCCTCTTCCTGCCCACGTTGAGTTGGAATCCAGGGCCCATGGATACGGCCAAGGTAGGAGAGTGCCCATTGGTTATGCGTTCCTGCACCTCATCGAGGTTGGCCACTATGCCATTATCATCGAAAATCCATGGGTTATCGGTAGATTGCCACTGAGGGCTTTGCAAGCGCAGGGCGGCAACAACGACGGAGGGCGGGGACGATTCTTTAGCCAAATCGTTAAAGTAAAACCGCATGTTACTATTCTGCGCGCCGCCCAATGTGCAGACAGGATTGATTGTATTATTGCCGTTATTATTATTATCCCAGCCCGTGATAAATGGAGCCATTGCCGTAACGGTTGCCGAGCCCTGAAACTCAACGGTCCAGTCGTCACAAATACCCGAACCCAAAGTCAAAGCGGCATTGCCACCCGGGATGGATTTACCGCTACCGGTTTGCGCATTTGCAACGCCAAAGACGCATGCGGATCGACAGGCAGCGGCTGTATCACCTTGTTGCGCCTTGCCTGCCGTGGCAGCGGTTGTCAGGGAGACGTTGTCACCAATGGGGCCAATGATCCAGTTACTAAAATTATTCGCACACGCGACATTATTTCCACGTCCGACATACCCGGCACCGAAGACGCTATGCCGAGCCACCAGCGTGGAATTATCGCCTATGTGCCCGATGGTCACCTTGGAAAAATTACCGGAGCATGCTCCAGAACTACCCGTCGTACTACCAGCGAAATCAACTCCACTTATTGCCGTGCATGCGCCGAAAATAGTTCCTGCCACGAAGGTGGAATCCTGCGCCACTGGGCCAACGGAAAAATTTTCAAACGTGCCCGATTGCCCCGAGCAACTCACTGCGCCAAACGCCGTGCTCCACGCGTTGTTTGCAAGAATTACGGACATGGGAATTTCCGCGGAAGGCACAATCGAAGTATATTTACATGAGTCGGCAATCGCATCTATGGCACCAAATCCGACAAAATGGTCATATGTCGCCCCATCCCAGGATCGGTACCAAAAATTTGCCCGTTCTTTGGGATCTTCCTCGAAATTGGAGCGAACATTAAGTCTTAATGTGAATGGATTACCATCTCCACCACAAACTCCGCCCAACGACACAAAAGCACCCCTGTTATAGCCCGTCGTACCAACCGTTCCGACAGCATTAATAATTGGGTCCGCCGTTGTCGTCCCATTGATGGTCACCGTTTTCCCCATACCAATGCCTGTGAACTTTATGCATTCGGCGGGAGTGCACGTAATTTGCCCGCTCTCACTAAATGTAATAGTAATATTGTCGCCTGAAGCTAAATTTATTTCCTGAAGCGCATTGCTTACTAGTGCACTTATGTTGATATTGCCACTATTCCCTTCCTCTTCATCTTCGCAAAACGCCACGGGTAGACCAAGGGTGAACATGCCGATAATTAACGACAGGGCAAGCCGCGCCAGGCCAACTTTGGGCCTTGGAGAGCGATGTCCGTTTTGCGGAATTATCTTGCGTGCCCGAAACAACCGCCAAAAGGACAAGGCGCTGCCTATAAACCTCTTCACAGCCGCAGGTTAGCGGGCAACCCGGCAAATAGCAATCAAATCCTTAAAATAACTGTAAAATCGCCCACTTGCGATGGCTAATTTGCCAAAGCTTCCAAAAGCGCATGCCAGGGAAGCGTCGCGCATTTAATCCGCATGGGAAATTTGCGCACGCCCAGGAGTGGGAGCTGAGAGCGGAGACATGGCACCGAATCGGCGTCCTGTTTTTTCCCCGTCAAAAGTGCGAGCATCTCCTCCGCCCTTTGCTGCGCCTGGGACTTGGGCAATTTTTCCACGGCCAGGGTAAGCAGGGAAGCAGATGCCCGGGAGATGGCGCAACCCTCCCCGGAAAATTTGATTTCCTCGATTTCGTTGCCGGACAATTTGAGAAATAGGCAGATGTCATCCCCACAATTAGCGTTGTAGCCCCGGGCAACTCGGTCCGGAGCGGAAATTACGCCGAAATTTTGTGGATTCCGGTTATGTTCCAGAATGACCTCCTGGTATAGTTCCTGCCAGTCATGCATGCGGAGAAATCTAGCCCGCCCACGGGGTTCATTCAATAAGATTCGCCCGGGTCACTACCCAGATCATAGCGGCGCAGGAGGGCATCCAGGTTTGGACCGCGACCCATGAAATTATGGTAAAGCACATCCGGGGCCTCGGCATTCCCACGCTCTAAAATCTTTCGGCGAAATTCCTCAGCCACCATTTCGTTGAAAATTCCCTCCCTTTGGAAGCGAGTAAAGGCATCGGCGTCCAAAACCTCTGCCCATTTGTAGGAATAGTACGCCGCAGCGTACCCCGTGGGACTGCTGAAAAGATGATGAAAATGCCGCACCAAAGATAGTGGCGTAGTGGCATAGGGGACCACATAAGACGCAATGGATCCATCGATAAATGCATCCAAATCCTCACCGGCGTAGGAAATGTGCAGATCCAAATCCATTTTTTGGAATGACAGCTGGCGCATGATGGTACAGGAGATGAGGTGATTTCGCGCCGCTACCATTTTTTTAAAAAGCTCCCTCGGCAAGGGTTCTTGACTTTCATAATGGCGGGCGAACATGGCCAGCGCCTCCCACTCCCACACCCAATTTTCCAAAATCTGCGAGGGCAATTCCACAAAATCCCAGGCAACATTAGTCCCATTGAGAGATCCGTAATCCACGCGTCCCATCAAATGGTGCATGAGGTGGCCAAATTCGTGGAACAGCGTTTCCACTTCGTAATGAGTCAAGAGTGACCGATTGGTCTCCGTTGCGGGAGTTAAGTTGGCCGCCACAAAGCCAATGGGCGTTGTCCATTCCCCATTTTTTTCCCGATGGCCGTTGCGCAGAGCGCCCTCCATCCATGCCCCAGAGCGTTTGCCGTCGCGTGGGAATAGGTCCAAATAGAACGATCCCAATAACTTTCCGTCACCCTCGCGCACTTCATAATACTGCACATCTCTGTGCCACACAGAAATCGATCCCTCCACGGGCTCCGTCGCCGTTGGTAATGGTTGAAAACTAATGCCGTAAAGCTCCCATAATATCTGAAATAGTCCCGATAGAACAGCATCCAATGGAAAATATGGCCGCAATTCCTCCTGATCGAAGCTGTATAATTTACGGCAGAGCTTTTCGGAGAAATAAGCCGTTTGCCAGGGTTCCAACCGATCCGCCGGATTCCCGGTCAGTTCCCGTTTAAATGCCTCGAGGCTTGCGATTTCTTTGCGAAAGTAAGGCAAAACCCGGCGATGCATATCCGTGGTAAAATTTAACGCCACCGCCCCGGATTTTGCCATACGTCGAGAAAGGACAAGGTCGGGGAAGTTTCCTTTGCCCAGCAATTGCGCCTTTTCCCTACGCAGTGCCAGAATTTCGCCAATGAGCAGCCCGTTTTCATAGGGTTCCCCATGGCCAAGGTTGTTGTGCGCCTCCCATAGCTCCCGGCGTAAAATCTCAGATTCCAAGTACCGCATCGCCGGGCCATAAATCGCCTCATGAAGGGTAAGCCGGTAAGCACCTGCGTGCCCCTTCTGTTCCGCGTTCGTGCGGAGAATCCCTAAAATCGTCGGCGGCAACCCAGCCAAAATGGATTTATCATCCTCAGAAATGATTTTTTCCCATGCATCCGTGGCATCGAGCACATTCTCCGAGTATTTTTGTGCTTTCTGCGCCAACTCTTGCTTAACTCCCCGTAAGCGTGTCTTTTTGTCCGGCGGCAAATTTGCACCATTCTCAATGAAGTCCAAATGGGTCTCCTCCAAAAGCCGCCTTTGTACGGGAGTTAATCCGTCGAATCCTCGCAGATAAACCGCATGTACCCGTTCCCAAAGCTTTTCATTGAGCACAATGTCGCCGTAAAATTGCGTCACCGCCGGCAAACATTCATTGTAGGCGGCCCTGAGCTCGTCCCCGTTGACCACCGAGTCGAGGTGCGACGCACAGGACCAGACGTAATCGAGGGGCTCCGTAGCAGACTCTAGCGCTTCAATGACATTTGCAAAGGTCCCAAGGGCGACGGGTTGGGCGACGATAGCAGCGAGGTTTTCCTGCGCCCGGCCGATGGCTTCCGGAATGGCTTTCCGCAGGTATTCGGCCGTAAACACTGTCCACTCAATGGGATACTTAACTTTGCTCACCAGATTCCTCCACCGGCCCTTTTACCCGTTCCAGCGCGCTCGGCAAATTTAAATGCTTCCGGGCAAATTCTTGACCAGCGAAAGATTTTAACAGAGCCCATCCGCCACGTTCCCCAAAGACGCTCCGGATAAAAAAATGACGCACCCGAACCATAAAGCAAAGCCCCCGTTCGGTAAACGCTCGGCCACGGGCAATTAAAAAGTCCAGCCCACGAGGATTTTTTCAGACTTTGCGCCTAGACCGCGGTACTTACGGCACTTGCCGTGGCCATGAATTTGGATTTTTAGACTTTTTTAATAGGTTGCGAGATTTTTTCGCAAAACCAGCTTGACTTGCTGGGCAAAAATCTTAGAAGTTTTCACGAGATGCGTCTTACAAGTCCCGAATTCGGGGAAGTTTTTGCTGTTTTTTCCACCTGATTGAGCGGTAGAGAGTGGCATTTGATCTTTGACAGAAATATTAATGTGAATTGCATGCCATGGCGTGCAAAAGGTTTAATAGTGACTAATTACGTGCAATAGTATCGTGCGAATTAGCCATAGATGCCTTGTGTGGAGCCATTTCAAAGAAGGGTTCCGAAAGGCTGCCCTAGGAATACGGTCGCATTGTGAGACGCCTCAATCCAGTTGGGTTGCGGTTCATTATCGATGCAAAGCGGTCCGGGTGGCTGCTACACCCAGTGTGCGGATGTTAAATCTAGGAGTCTGAGTCTTGCAATTCGCATATTACATATACCCAACCACCGCCAAGCTTGTTCCACGCCAAAACGTTACGACCCGCCAGTTAGACTTTTTAACTGGACGCGGCCAAACATTTGCCGGACTGAAGCACCCGCGGCCCGCATAAAATGCCGAACCGGTTGGCATCGGTTACCGGCGCAAGGAAACTTCCCCGGCGGTGTTTTTTTGTAAAATCCCGCGGATGATCATCATTTGGACCGTTTGGGCACAGGCAAAGGGTTCCAGGTTAGCCAAACCTGCGATTGCATCGATGGATTGGCCACCCCGTTGTTGGAGTACCTGCCAAATAGCAGATTCCTCCACGCCCAACTGATCAGGCGCCGACACATCATCCTTTGGTTGGAGCTCCAACTCGCCCTGCTGAGATTTCTCTCCGCGGAGTACTTCCAAAATCTCTTCCACACACGTCACCAATGTAGCCCCCCCGCGAATGAGCAAATGGCAGCCGTCACTCATCCCGCACCCGACGGGCCCAGGGACGGCCATGAGTTTCTTGCCCTGCTGAATGGCGTAGCGAGCGGAAATCATGCTGCCGCCGCTCGGAGCCGTTTCGATAACGATGGTTGCGGATGCAAGGGCGGTAATGAGGCGGTTGCGAATGGAAAAACTAGACCGATCAACTTCATTACCGAAGCAACATTCGGTCATCAAAACACCCGTGCGGCGTATCTCGTCATAGAGGGCGCGGTTCTTTGGGGGATAAACAAAATCAAGACCGCCGGGCAGGACGGCGACGGTTTCTCCACCCGCGCGAATGGCTCCAGCGTGGGCGGCCATATCGATTCCAACGGCCAACCCGCTGACAATGGTGTAACCGTTCGAAGCTAGCCCATGGGCAAATTCATTGGCCAATTTCTCGCCGTAAAATGTACATTTGCGGCTGCCGACAATGGCAACGGCCTCGCGTTCCGCGGGAATCTTTCCAGTTGCATAGACGCCTACGGGGCCGTTTTCAATGGCCGCAAAGGACGGTGGATACTCTGCGGAGCCGTAGGGGATGAACACAGCCCCAAAGGCATCAATTTTAGCCCTCTCTGCCTGCCAATCAAAAGAAAGTGGAAGAGAATCAAGATAACCGAGAACCTTTGGCGGAAAACAACACCGCTCGCAAAGCTTCGCCCGATCTTCGCGGAAAACCCACCAGATCTCACCACCCAGGAGATCATAAACCTGACGAAAATTCCTAAGCCCAGAAGCTGGACCATGGGCGTTGAAGACCAACGCAGCATCCAAGAGGTTATTCGGGACGTCGGCCATCATCAACAGAAGAAGTCCTAAAAGACCGCACGCGTGGATCGCATGCCCCTGGCGGGAGAGGTAATACACGGCGACCTTGCAGGTCGACGCGATACGCATCTGCAGGACCAGTTTGCAACCGGGCAAACGGCGTGACTGGATGTAGACTGACTGTAACAGCCTTCACCCTCCAACCTGCCAAGGAACGCGGACACCCTACCGCTCCCGATAGAGGCAGGAATACTGGAGTGACGCCCTGATTTCGATTGCTGCCATTAAAAACTCGCATGAAAATTTTCTCCCTTAATTCGAAACTAGCGAAATCTCTTCCGCCTCCCGAGTCATCGTCGATAGTTTATGCATCCACGACTCCGTCGTGTCAACAAAATCTGCTAGATTTTCCTCAAAAGTATCAGGATTTTTTAGAGGCAATTGAAACCGCATCATCAGAACGACCGTCTGAGATTGTTTATCGATACCGATTGTCATGCCATTGGTCCCATTCCAAAAAAAGTTTGGTTCGAGCAGTTTTTCAAAAATATTTTCCCGGCCAACGAGTGGCACCTCTCCCAAATAGGCGTACGCTACTAGGTGTTCGTGCTTCTCATCGAGTTCCAAATTTAGCACAATCTTATCATCGAACATTAACATGCAATGCTGGTTGTTGTCCAGCGATAATTCATTTAAGTGCAATGATTTAGCCAAGCGCGCCAAAATACGATTTACCTCATTTCTCAAATCCATCATCGTGGTCCCCGTACGTCCTCAGTCAGCCTTCGTAACAGCTCCTATTCAAGTGCTTTTTTCGGATATGTCGAGGTTTTTTCAAAATTCTGCGAAATTCCGTTGACACAGTACCGCCAATTCGGTGCTCTGGCGGCTGGGTATTGTTTCATGGCTAATCTCAAATCGTCGCAGAAAGACGCGCGTCGCATTGCTCGGCGGACGGCACGCAACCGGTCGGCGAAAACGCTGCTGAAATCTTTGGACAAAAAGGTGCGAAGCTCGTTGGCCTCAGGAGACGCTCCGCTATCCGCGGAGGCGGCCGTTGCCTGCGCGTCCGCAATGGATAAGGCGGTCAAGTGGGGCATAATCCACAAAAATAAGGCAAATCGCTACAAGTCATCAGTGTCGTCGCTCGTTTTCAGGGCAGGCATCTGATGTGTGTGCAGGTGGAAGGTTCCAGATTTTCATAGCCTTTGACGGCAGCCTCAACCATTGTGGTCCTGAAGCTGCATCAGCACCGGGAGATTGCCGTATTCGAAGTGCCGCTTCAATTTTGCTCGACAAAAATTAGAGGTCCCGCAAAAATCGGAAACCATGCGGAGCAAAATGGCCCCAAGGCGGCTTCTACGGGACCTCGATTGAAGCGGCCACTTTGAAACCCGTCGCAAAAAACTGCCAGGAGATTGGGGTTTGTCGATTTTAGCTGCGGCAAAACTCTTTCACCTGTTGGAGCGGCTTGCGAGGCAATCTGGGGCTCATCATGAAAGACCCTTGCCGCAAAACCCTTCGAAACGCATCGGAAAGGATTTTGTCGCGGCATTTCCGTGCCTGGGAGGTGTCTGGAAAATTACAATTTTTTCCATCCGCTGGGGAGCCACACCAATTCTGGTAGGCCGACAGGGATTCGAACCCTGAACCAATGGCTTAAAAGGCCACTGCTCTAACCGTTGAGCTATCGACCCGACGGAGAAACGACTAAAGGAATGCGAGCTGGGGTCAATAATTTTACGGCGATTTTAAAAAAAAGTTTTACAAATTTATTCCACAGAAAAGTGGATAACTTCCCCATTATTGGCATTTATAATGCGAGTTGCAAAACTCAAACTCCTAGATTTAACATCAGTATGCCAATCGCAATAGTCGCCCGAACCGCTTCCCAGACGCGAAAGCGTGAAAAATTCTCTCCGACAAGTCGCTTTAATTTTCCGATGACACGTTCCACTAAATTTTTCTTCCGAAGAAGGCCTTTTCCCTCTTCCGTGTTTCTATTTTTCATGTTCGTGCGCGCGGGAGTGATGAATCGTAACCCAGCTCGTTCGAGGCGTTCCCTAACTTGGCTTGAGCAGTAACCTTTGTCCCCAATCGCAGTCCCGATGCAACCTCGGAG